>NZ_CAKUCL010000056.1 GCF_934643405.1 uncultured Actinoplanes sp. | reverse complement strand
TCGCCCTTCGCCGCCCGTTCCCGCTGGATGCGGGCGAGGTCGAGGATGTTCACGCCGCGGTCGGTGCCGACCACGCTGAACGTCCCGCCCACCGGGGTGAATTCGATGTCGGCGACGGCGGCTGCGCAACAGATCGTCAGGGCTATCGAGAACGGCGAGACGGAGATCATCCTGACCTGGCAGGCGGCGGTCGAGCGGGTCGACCCGGGCACCCCGACGTGGGACGAGGTCGCACCGCAGCTCGCCCAGAAACGACTCAACGCCACCGACCCGGTGGGCGCACCGGACCGCTGGGCCACCACGTCCCGGGCCTGCCGCGCATAGCCCTCCGCGGTCTCGGCGGCCAGTCCGCCGAAGATCAACGCCAGGAAGCGGCCGGACGGCGCGGTCGGGTTGCCCTCCTGGACCGCGGTCACCATCGTGCCGCCGCGGTGCCGGCCGGCCACGACCGGCACGAACGTGTAGGTCATGCGGTAGTCGGCGCCGATGCCCGGCGAGCTCACCACGAACCGTTCCGGGATCACGCACTCGTCGACCCGGAACTCCTCGGTGATCTCGCCGCCGTCGGCCATGCTGCGCGACTCGACCCACACCGTGCCGGCCCCGAACGGCCCGGGGGTGCGCACCTCGACCCGGGTGACCGCGGTCAGCCACTCGCGGCGGCGGCCCAGGTCGGTGAACACGTTCCAGACCGCCACGACCGGCGCCTCGATCAACCGTGTCACCGCGACCGTCGACATAGCGTGACCTCCCGCGTACACGTTACGAGCAGAGGGCCGCTTCCGACAGCTATCCGACGACCATTCCGGTTACTTCGCCCAGACCGATCTCGCCGCCCCCAGCAGCGCGGGCGACGCCCGAGATCCGGACAAAATCGAAATTTTCCAGGAAGGCACGCTCCGACCCATCGGCCAGCTTCACCGGCTCGGTCCCGTTCCAGGTCAGCTCGAGGAAGGATCCGACCTCCTCCCGCGAGGGACCCGACACGGTCCCCGAGGCGTAAAGATCTCCGGTACGGACCACGGCTCCGTTGGAGGTCAGATGCGCCAGCTGCTGCGCGGCGGTCCAGTACATCGTCGCGTACGGCGGGAAGCTGACCTTGGTGTCGTTCCAGTCGATCGTCAGCCGGATGTCGAACCCGGGACCGGCCGGCATCAGATGATCGAGCGGCCGTGGCTCCTGGGTGACGGCCGGGATGGGCGCGAGCGCGTCCAGCGGCACCACCCACGGCGACACCGACGTCGCGAACGACTTGGCCAGGAACGGGCCGAGCGGCCGGTACTCCCAGGCCTGGATGTCGCGCGCGGACCAGTCGTTGACCAGCACGACCCCGAAGACGTGCTCGGCGAAGGCGGTGGTCGGGATGCGCCGGCCGGGCACGCCGACCACGAACCCGACCTCGGCCTCCACGTCGAGCCGCCGGGTCGGTCCGAAGACCCCCTCGGCGAGTTGCCCGGACGGCCGCTGGATCGGGGTGCCGGAGACGACCACCGTGCTCGACCGGCCGTGATAGCCGATCGGCAGGTGCCGCCACTGCGGCGACAGGCCGGGCGAATCCGGGCGCAGGATCCGGCTCGCGTTCAGCGCGTGATGCTCCGACGAGTAGAAGTCGGTGTAGTCGGCCACCTCGAACGGCAGGTGCAGGGTCACCGCGCTGAGCGGGACCTCCGGCGGCCCGGCGGTGACGTAGTCACGCACGGCCGCGCGCGTCGCGGCCCACTGCGCGGGACCGGCCGCCAGCAGCGGGTTCAGCGACGGCTCGGCGAGCAGCCCGCCGAGCCCGGATAGATCAATGACCGCGGACCCCAGCCGTACGCCGAGACACCGCGGCCCACCGGAGCTGCTGAACACGCCGTAGGGAAGATTGTCGATGCCGTAGAGGCTCACTCGTAACCACCGTTGATCAGACCGAGGCGGACCAGCTCGGTCAGCGGCTCGACCACGTTGGCCGCGCCGAACCCGAGAAACATCGGCCGGGCCTCGCCGCGACGGCTGCGCACCGACTCGACCAGCGGCACCGGATGGGTGGCCGCCAGCACCTCGGCGACCTCGGCCACCTCGGCGCCGCCGGTGGCGACGATCGCGGCCGCGAGCACGTTCAGGAAGCCGTGGTGGGTGAAGCCGGTCTCCGGGTCGGTGTGCCGGATCGCGTGCCGCAGGCCGGCGGCCAGCCGGAACGGCAGCTCCCGATCGCGACACGCGCACAGCACGGCGGCCAGCTCCACCGGAGTGGGGAACAGCTCGGCGGCGAGTCCGCCGACCCGGAACTTCGGCGCTACCCGCAGACCGTCGGCGCGCGCCTCGGCGACCGTGTCCAGGGCGGCCAGCAGTCCCCAGCTGAGCGGGATCTCGGCGTACACCATCAGGTCCCTGTTCTGCCCGGCCAGCGTGCGCAGGTCGGCGAGCCCGGGCTGCGGGTCCTCGCCGCGGCGGGCGACCGCGGCCTCGACGTGGCAGACCGCCGCGCCGGCCGACCGCAGCTTCTCCACCGCGATCGGCACCGCGCCGACGGCGACGTCGCCGATCAGCGCGACGGTCAGGTCGTGCGGCGGCGGGTCGGTACCGATGGCCGACGCGGGCACCAGCAGCGGGCCGAGCAGCGCGGCGAACCAGGATCGGCGATGTTCGACGTGCTTGGCCACCGCCTCGGGCAGACCGGCGAAGCTGGGTGGCAGCAGGGACGCGTCATCCACCAGCCCGGCGAACAGCGTGGGTACCAGCGTTGACACGAATCCGAACCTAATAGACGCTTCGATAAGCGGACAACCACGTCCGCTATGTCGGTATTCACCGGGTGGGAGGCAAACGATGCCGTACTACCGCAGCGTCGGCGAGGTGCCGCACAAACGGCACACTCAGTTCCGGCGTCCCGACGGCGGTCTGTACGCCGAGGAACTGATGGGACAGGAGGGCTTTTCGTCCGATTCGTCCCTGCTGTATCACCGTTATGCGCCAACCGCGATCGCCTCCGCCGAGGTGTACGAGCCGCCGGCGTCGCGCCGGACGCCGAACCTCCCGCTCAAGCCGCGGCACCTGCGCACACACAAGCTCGACACCGGCCCGGCCGACGCGATTCTCGGCCGGCATCCGCTGCTGGCCAACAACGACGTCCGGATCGGCTACGTGGTGGCCGACCAGCCGTCCCCGCTCTACCGCGACGCCGTCGGCGACGAATGCCTCTACGTCGAGGACGGCCGGGCACTGGTGGAGACGACCTTCGGCTCGCTCGAGGTCTCCACCGGCGACTACGTGATCATCCCGACCTCGGTGGTGCACCGGATCGTGCCGCAGGGCACCGTGCGGATGCTGACCATCGAGGCGACCGGCCACATCGGACCACCCAAGCGGTACCTGTCGGTACGCGGGCAGTTCCTCGAGCACGCGCCGTACTGCGAACGTGACCTGCGTGCCCCGGACGCGCCGTTGCAGCGCGACGAGACCGACGTCGAGGTGTACGTCAAGCACCGCGCGGGATGGACCCGGCACGTGTACGCCCACCACCCGTTCGACGTGGTCGGCTGGGACGGCTGCCTCTACCCGTGGGCCTTCTCGATCCACGACTTCGAGCCGATCACCGGTCGCGTGCACCAGCCGCCGCCGGTGCACCAGACGTTCGAGGGCCCCAACTTCGTGGTCTGCTCGTTCGTGCCGCGCAAGGTCGACTACCACCCGCTGGCCATCCCGGTGCCGTACAACCATCACAACGTCGACTCCGACGAGATGATGTTCTACACCGGCGGCAACTACGAGGCCCGCCGCGGCTCCGGCATCGAGCAGGGGTCGATCTCGCTGCACCCGTCCGGCTTCACGCACGGCCCGCAGCCGGGCGCGGTCGAGCGGGCGATCGGCGCCGAGGCGTTCGACGAGCTGGCCGTCATGGTGGACACGTTCCGCCCGCTGGACCTGTGCGACCCGGCCCTCACGGTCGAGGACACCGGCTACGCCTGGACCTGGAACCGGTAGCGACAGCGGGGAGCGCTCGGGTGAGCGACTCCCCGCTCCCGGTCATCCGATATGGAACGGCTGCCCGTAGACCGCGAAGTCGAGCGGCGTGTTGAGGTCGAAGTTCCCGTTGTTCAGGAAGACCCGCTGGGCGGTGTCGACCCGCGAGGTGTCCTCGTGCGCCACCTCCTTCTGCATCTCGGCGACCCGCTCGTCCAGGAACACGGTGAGCCAGGCCCGCTCGTCACCGCCCTGCGACGGCGGCTTCGCCCGCTGCAGGGCCCTGCTGCGGATCGCCCGCATGCCCTCGTAGCCGTGCATCACCGACGCGTCGTAATAGGCGAACTGCCCCAGAGCCCGTACGCCGTCGGCCTTGCCGTCGGCGACCGAGGGGTTGAAGTAGACCCGGTCGCGCTCCGACTCCTGCGCGGCCTGGAACACCGGGTCGGCCGCCGCGGTCTGCCAGTCCCACCGGAAATTGGGGTCGAGACCCACGTGCGACTCGGTGCCGTTCACGCTGCGCAGCGCCGGCAGGTACTTGGCCAGCACGTTCGACGGTTTGGTCGCGGTGTAGGCCTCGACGAGCTCCAGCATGTCGCCGGTCCCCGAGCAGAACCCGATGATCCCGGCGGTGTAGCCGCGCCCGTCGTGGATGTCTTCGATGTAGCCGAACTGGGCCCGCCAGTCGAGCGACGAGTTCTCGGCCGCCGACACGAGCTGCATGGCGACCTCCTTCTTCGCCGGGTCGTCCAGATTCCGGCCGGTCGGGCTGGTTGGTGGCGTGGTGGGTGTTGATCCGCCGGGCATGGCCCAAGTCTGGTTGCTCGCGTTCGTGCAGGTCCAGATCTGCAGACGGGTGCCGTTCGCGGTGCTCTTGTCGGTGACGTCCAGGCACTTGCCCGAACCACGGTTGATCAGCGCGCCGTTGGACACGGTCCACTTCTGCGCGCCGGTGGCGTTGCAGTCATAGAGCTGGATCTTGGCTCCGTTCGTCGTGGCCGCGGCCGTGACGTCCATGCACTTGCCCAGGGCACGGATCGTTCCGTCGGCGTTCCCGACGGTCCAGCGCTGAGCGGCGCTTCCGTTGCAGTCGTAGAGCTGGATGGCGGTGCCGTTGGCGGTCGACGCCCCGGCGACGTCGACGCACTTCCCGCCCAGACCGATGATCGGTCCGGCGGTCGCAGCACTGGCCGGCAGCAGCCCGAAGAGCAGGGCGGCTGCGGGGACGGCCAGCGCCACGACGGCGTAGGAGGCTCTCCTGACGCGGTTCATGGCGCTCCTCGAAGAGGGGATACGGGGAAGGCGCGCGCGTTGGAGCCAGACGCTAGAACAGTTAAAGAGGTTTATCAATCCCTGTCGATGAGGAGCGGTACCCTGCTCTTGACACAGCGGACACCCATGCCTACCGTCCGACTAACTGTTAGTCACTTTGCCAATCACGCCGATGGGAGCTCCGGTGACGCGTCTGGCCGGGTCGTCCAAGCTGCTCCGCGCGATGAACGAGAGCGCGGCGCTGGCCCATCTGCTCGATCCCGGCATGCTCACGCGCGCCGACCTGCGCAAACTGACCGCGCTGTCCACCCCGACCATCTCCGAGGTGCTGCGCCGGCTGACCGAGGCCGGCCTGGTCAACGTGGTCGGGCACAACAGCGGACGCCCGGGGCCGAACGCGGAGATCTACGCGGCCAACCCCGACGCGGCGTACACGGTGGCCGTCTCGGTCCGCGACGTCGGCACCAGCGGCACCCCCTCGGTGGCCGCGGCGCTGTGCGACCTGACCGGCACGGTCCACGCCCGCCTCGAGTCCCGCATCGACTTCCTCACCACCGACCCGGCACGTGAACTGGTCGGCGTGGTCGCCCGGCTGCGCGACGAGGCCGGGGTCCCGGCCGAGAAGGTCCGGCACGTGCAGCTCGGCGTGCCCGGCTCGTACGACCCGCGCACCGAGACGATCCGGCACGTCGACGTGCCCGGCTTCGGGCGCACCGGCCTGGTCCCGGAGATCGCCGCGGCGCTGGGCACGCACATCGGCGTCGACAACGACGTCAACCTGGCCGCGGTGGCCGAGCGCAAGCGCGGAACCGGGCACGACGCGGACGGGTTCGCGCTGCTCTGGATCGGCCAGGACGGTCTCGGCCTGGCCATCGACATCGGCGGCACGCTCATGCGCGGCGCCCGCGGCGGGGCCGGCGAGATCGGGTACATGCCGATCTACTCACCCGACTCCACGCAGCGAAAACTCGACCTGCAAGACCTCTTCGGCGGCGCGGCGATTCTCGACCTGGCGCGCGACAACGGCGTACCGGGAAGGACGCCCGCCGACGTGGTGCGCGCCGCCGCGCTGAACCCCGCCGCGGCCGGCGACTTCCTCACCGGGCTGGCCGATCGCATCGCGGTCGGGCTGGCCGCGGTGATCGCCGTGCTCGACCCCTACCTGGTGGTGCTCGCCGGCCCGATCGCCCAGGCCGGCGGGGAGACGCTGCTGGCGGCGGTCAGTGCCGCGGCCCGTCGCGTCGCGCCGCTGGAGGGCTCGATCGCGGTGACCACGATCGACGACGACGCGGTGCTGCTCGGCGCGCTCGACGCCGGCCTCATCGCGGTCCACGAAGCCCTCATCGCCTCCATACGCGACAGCTGACGCCGTACGCACCCGCACCTCACACCATGACCCGGACCCTCACCTCGCACCCCTGGCCTCGCCCCCGCACCCCGCACCGCACACACCTCCCACCCCAGACCTCGCCCCCGCACCTCGCATCTCCGCACCTACCTCCCCTGCACTAGGCACCGCGCACCTCCGCACCGCGCACCAACGCACCGCGCACACCCTCACCCGCACTTCGCACCGCGCACCCCCGCGCATCGCACCCCCGAATGTGAAGTTTGAGAGGCCATTGTGAACAAGCGGATTCCCTATGCCCTTTTTGTGGCCGTTTTATTGGCCGCCGGCTGCACCCCCGCTCCCAAGGAAAACAAGATCGCCGACCCGGGAACGAACGTCTCCGGCACCGTCGAGCTCTGGCACTTCTTCACCGAGCGGGAGGCCGAGGCGATCGGCACGGTGGTGAAGGACTTCGAGTCGTCGCACCCGAACATCAAGGTCACCGTCAAGCCGGGCCAGGATGATTCCAAGGTCACCCAGGCGATCGGCGCCGGCAACGGACCCGACGTCGGCCTCTCCTACTCCACCGACATCGTCGGCAAGTTCTGCTCGTCCGGGGCGTGGGTCGACCTCAACCCGTACATCAGCCGCGACAAGGTCGACCTGAACCAGCTGAACGCGACGACCCGCTCGTACACCGAGTTCGGCGGGAAGCGCTGCGCGATGCCGTTCCTCGCCGACGCGTACGGCATGTACTACAACAAGGATCTGTTCGCCAAGGCCGGGATCGCCGGGCCGCCGAAGACGCTGGACGAGCTCACCGAGGACGCCAAGAAGCTCACCGTCAAGAACCCCGACGGCTCGCTCAAGACGGTCGGGTTCCTGCCGCTGTACGACTTCTACGAGAACGCCGCCGCCCACATGGCCCCGGCCGTCGGCGCCAAGTGGCTGACCGACGACGGCAAGTCCGCGGTCGGCACCGACCCGAACTGGAAGACGCTGCTGACCTGGCAGAAGAACCTGGTCGACTGGTACGGCTACGACAACCTGGTCAAGTTCAAGGCCGGCCTGGGCGACGAGTTCAGCGCCGACAACGCGTTCCAGAAGGGCCAGGTGGCGATCAACATCGACGCCGAGTTCCGCCTCGCGTTCCTCAAGGATCAGGCGCCCAAGCTCAAGTACGGCGTAGCACCGTTCCCGGCCTCGGACGCGTCCCGCTACGGCGGCGGCTACGTGACCGGCAACATCCTGGGGATCAGCAAGAACGCCAAGAACCCCGAGGCCGCCTGGGAACTGATCAAGTACCTGACCACGAACGACCAGGCCGTCATCAAGCTGGCCGGGCTGCTCAAGAACGTGCCGACCACCACGAAGGCGCTCGCCGATCCGACGCTGACCAGCGACGCGGACTTCAAGACCTTCATCGACATCTTCACCAACCCGAACTCGTCGACCACACCGCCGACCTCGTCCGGCCCGGCCTACCAGGAGACCTTCGCGCAGACCCTGCTGAACATCCAGTCCGGGAAGATCAAGGACCTGAACGCGGGCCTGGCCGACGCGGACAAGCAGATCAACAACGTCATGACCCTCGGCGGCTGACCATGCGGCTCCGGCGGCACGCCACGACGCTGTCCTTCCTGGCGCCGGCCCTCATCGGCATCGTGGTGTTCTTCCTCTACCCCCTGATCTCGGCGGTCTACTTCTCGTTCACGAGGTTCGACCTGCTCTCCGTGCCGCAGTGGGTGGGGCTGGACAACTACAAGCGGATGGCCGACGATCCGTTCCTGCTCCAGTCGGTCCGCAACACGCTGTGGATGGTGATCGTCTTCGTCCCGGTGCGGATCATCGGAGCGATCGGCCTGTCGATGCTGCTCTCCCAGATCAAACGCGGGGCCGGCTTCTTCCGGACGATCTTCTACCTGCCCGCGCTCGTGCCGCCGGTGGCCGCCACCATCGCGTTCGTCTACCTGCTGAAGCCGGGCACCGGGCCGGTCAACCACGTCCTTTCGTCGGTCGGCATCGACGGCCCGCTCTGGTTCAACTCGCCGGTGTGGGCCAAGCCGTCGCTCGTACTGCTCGGGCTCTGGGCGATCGGCGACCTGATGGTCATCTTCCTCGCGGCGGTGCTCGGCGTGCCGGAGAGCCTGTACGAGGCCGCGTCGCTGGACGGCGCGAACGCCTGGCAGCGGTTCCGGTCGATCACGCTGCCGTCGATCCAGCCGGTGATCCTGTTCGCCGCGGTCACCGGCGTGATCTACACGTTGCAGTACTTCGACCAGGCGGCGGTGGCCGGCTCGATCGCCAGCGGCCAGGCCACCACCGGCGGCGGCATCTCGTCGAACTTCGGCTTCCCGGAGGGCTCGACGTTCACGTATCCGCTGTGGCTCTACACGGCCGGGTTCCGCTACAACGCGCTCGGCTACGCGAACGCGCTGGCCATCGTCCTCTTCCTGGTCGCGCTCGCGATCACCGTGATCCTGATGCGCCGCGCCAGGGCCTTCTCCGGGGAGGACTTGTGACCGCCGTACTGGACCGGCCGTCCGCGCTGAGCGCGTTGCCCTCGAACCGCAAGCTCAGGCGGCAGAACCTGCTCGCCTGGATCGCGCGGCACAGCATCGCGATCGCGCTGACCGTCATGTTCGTGACCCCGGTGGCGTACCTGGTGCTGCTCTCGCTGATGACCAGCAACCAGGCACTGACCAGCGATTACTGGCCGAACACCTGGCACCCGGAAAATTACGTACGGGTCTTCCAGGCCACGCCGTTGCCGCGGTACCTGTTCAACACCGTGATCTACGCGGTGTCCTCGACGGTCCTGGTGCTGTTGTCGAGCGTGCCCGCCGCGTACGCACTCGCGAAGCTGAAGTTCCGGGGCCGCAACGCGCTGTTCCTGGTCGTGATCTGCGTGATGATGTTGCCGCCGCAGGTCGTCACCGTCCCGCTCTACCTGATGTGGGCGCGGTACGGCCTGACCGGCTCGCTGGCGCCGCTGATCATCCCGGCGCTGTTCGGCGACGCGTTCTGCATCTTCCTGCTGCGGCAGTTCCTGCTGACCATCCCGACGGAGTATCTCGACGCGGCCCGGGTGGACGGCTGCGGCGAGTGGCGGACGCTGCTGCGGGTGGTGCTGCCGATGGCCCGCCCCGGTATCGCGGCGGCCGGGCTCTTCCAGTTCTTCTACTGCTGGAACGACTACTACGGGCCGCTGCTCTACACCAGCGAGAACGAGAAGGCGTGGACCCTGTCGCTGGGCCTCGCGTCGTTCCACAGTGTCCACCATGTCGACTGGAACCTGGTCACGGCGGCAACGGTGCTGGCCATGGCCCCATTGATCATCATTTTCTTCTTCGCCCAGCGCGCGTTCGTGCAGGGCATCACGCTGACGGGATTCAAAGGGTGAAAATCGCGGTAATCGGTGGCGGGTCGACCTACACGCCGGAGCTCGTCGACGGGTTCGCCCGCCTCGGCTCGATGGTCACCGAGCTGGTCCTGGTCGATCCGGCCGCGGAACGGCTCGAGGTGGTGGGGGCGTTCGCCGCGCGCATCCTGGCGCATCAGGGACACGGCGCCAAGATCTGGTGGACCTCCGACCTGGACGCCGGGGTGACCGACGCCGACGCCGTGCTGATCCAGCTGCGGGTCGGCGGCCAGCAGGCCCGGATCAGCGACGAGACGTTTCCGCTGGCCTGCGGCTGTGTGGGCCAGGAGACCACCGGGGCGGGCGGGCTGGGCAAGGCCTTGCGTACGGTCCCGGTGGTGCTCGATGTGGCCGCCCGGATCCGGGAGCGGGCCAAGCCGGGGGCGTGGATCATCGACTTCACCAACCCGGTGGGGATCGTCACGCGCGCCCTGCTCGACGCCGGGCACAAGGCGGTCGGCCTGTGCAACGTGGCCATCGGGTTCCAGCGGCGGTTCGCCGCGCTGCTCGGGGTCACGCCGTCGTCGGTCGTCCTCGATCACGTCGGCCTCAACCACCTGACGTGGGAGCGGGCGGTTTATGTCGACGGCGTCGATCGGCTTCCGGGCCTGCTCGCCTCCCACTTGCCCGAAATTTCGGCCGATGTTGACTTGCCGCCCGCCGTCTTGACCGCCCTGGGCAACGTGCCCTCCTACTACTTGTCCTATTTCTACAAACACGACCAGCACGTACGGGACTCGGCCGGCGCCCCCACCCGGGGCCAGCGCGTCGCCGAGATCGAGGAGACGCTGCTCGAGATGTACCGCGACGTGACCCTGGTGGAGAAGCCTCCCCTGCTCGGCGAGCGAGGCGGCGCCTTCTATTCGGAGGCCGCGGTCGGGCTGCTCGCGTCGCTCTACGGCTACGACGACACATCGGTGCACTCGGTGAACGTGCGCAACAACGGCACGTTGCCCTTTCTCCCCGACTCGGCGGTCATCGAGGTGTCCGCCCGGGCAGACCTCGACGGCCCGTCGCCGCTGCCGGTCGCACCCCTGTCCCCGGATCTGGCCGGCCTGGTCGCGCACGTCTCCGGCTACGAGGAACTAGCACTCGATGCCGCCCTTCGGGGTGGTCGCGACCGGGTCTACCGGGCGCTGCTCGCCCATCCGCTGATCGGCCAGCACGAGTACGCCGACGCGCTGGCCGACGACCTCATCGCGGCCGGGCGCGACCACCTCGCGTGGGCCCGATGACCGCGCTGTACCTGGCGGCCGACGGCGGGAACTCGAAGACCGATGTCGTCCTGGGCGACGCGACGGGCCGGGTGCTCGCCTTCGTCCGGGGCGGCACGTCGTCCCCGCACAACATCGGCCTCACCGGCACGATCACCGTTCTGGACGGGTTGATCCGCTCGGCTCACGCCGCGGCCGGCATCCCGTTCGGCACCCCGATCGAGACGGTCGCGGTCTATCTGGCCGGCGCCGACCTGCCGATCGAGGTCACCCGCCTGGCCGAGGCGGTCAGCTCGGCGGCCTGGGCGTCGCAGTCCCTGGTGGACAACGACTGCTTCGCGATGCTCCGGGCCGGAACCGCCTCCCCGGACGCGGTGGTGGTCGTCTGCGGTGCGGGCAACAACTGCGTGGGCCGGACGGCGGACGGGCGGACGGCTCGCTTCCCCGCCCTGGGCCCCATCTCGGGCGACTGGGGCGGCGGCCACGACCTGGCCGAGTTCGCCCTGCGCTACGCCGCCCGGGGCGAGGACGGCCGCGGCACTCCCACCGCCCTGTCATCGGCGGTCGCCGGCCATTTCGGGTACCCCACGGTGGAGGCGGTGAGCATCGCCCTGCACTTCGGCGACCTCCCGATGGAGCGGATCCGCGAACTGACCCCGCTGTTGTTCGAGGTGGCCGCGGCCGGCGACGAGGTGGCCTCCGCGCTCGTGGCCCGCCAGGCCAGCGAGATCCTCGGCCAGCATCGAGTGGCCGCCAGCCGCCTCTCCCTGCTGGACAAGCCGCACGACCTGGTCCTGGGCGGCGGCGTGCTGCAGGCGCAACACCCGCAGCTGCACGACCAGATCGTCGCCGGGGCCCGGGCGCAGGCCCCTCGGGTGGAGGTCCGGGTCCTGGGCGCTCCGCCCGTTACGGGGGCCGCGCTGCTGGCCTTGGACGCCATCGGCGCGCCGCCCGCGGCCGAGCCACTCCTGCGCGCCGAGATCCGCCGGCACCGCCTGGCCCCCGCCACGCCAACGCCGGCTTCCACCAGGGGCAACACGCCCACCACCGCCGCATAGGCACCCGATGGCCGGCCGTCGCGAGGATGACGCGACGGCCGCTGCCGGGCCCGTCCTTCCCGCGGCGTCCTCTCCGCGTCCCGGGCCGGCGCGTTCCCTGCGGCCGGCGCGGGCGCGGACTGCCCGCGTGGGCGCGGGTCAGCGGCGGGTCAGCACCAACGTCTCGGCGACGGCCGCCAGGACCATGGCCGCGACCAGGGGGAACAAGCCGCCCACCGGCGCGTAGACGATCAGCAGCAGCGGCGCCACGAAACCCAGGTAGGCCGCTCCGGCGAGCGGCCGATCATGCGACCGCAGCCGGGTCAGTGCCGTCGCCAGCGGCTCGGAGAGCCGGCGCCGCAACGCGATCAGCACCCCGATCACGATGAGCACGCCGACCAGGCCACCCCAGGTGCGCGAGATGCCGCTGCTGGTCAGGGTCATCAGCCCGGCGACCACGGCGGCGACCAAGGTCGCGTTGGCGCCGGTCAGCACCGCCCAGCGGACCGCGGCGGCGGACTCCTCGGACGGCTCCAGCACCGGCCCCGACGGCCGGCTCACCGCGGGCTGCTCCATCCAGCTGGCCGAGGTGTGCTCGGACGGCTCGCTCCGGTCCGGACGGTCCGGTGGCTGGTAGGAGCGGGGGAACGGCGACGGGTACGGCCCGTCGTCGGGTGCCGGCGGCTCGGGCAACGCCGTACCGTCCGCGAGATCTTCGAGCGCCCGCGCCCAGCGCCGCCGCTCGAACCGGACGATGCCCATGTCCGGCTGCGCCTCACCGATCGACAGATCGAGGTCGAGCGCTTCGGCATAGGCCCGCTGCGCCAGGTCGAACAGCCGCAGCCGCGCCGCGACCACCGCCAGCACGAGATGCGCCTCGGCCTCGGCGGGCGCCACCCGGACGCCGTTCCACGCGGCGTTCAGCGCCTCCTGGCCGTTGCGCGACTCGCTCAGCAGGGCGGCACCGGTCCGTTGCGCGTACGCATCCCCGGGCCACTGCCGCAGGATGTCGCTCGCCACCTGCGCGGCATCGCCGTACCGCCGGTTGTCGCTGAGAGCCATGGCCCGCACGACCAGCGTGGGCAGCGTGTCCGGCGCCGCGGTGGCCGCCCGGTCGGCCGCGACCAGCGCCTCGGCGGGTTGCTCGGCAGCCAGGTGAATGCGCGCCAGCGTGGCCAGCAGCCCCGGGTCGTTCGGCGCGGCGGTGAGCCCCGCCGCGATCTCCCCCGCGGCTTCGTCATACCGCCCGAGGTCGGCGAGCAGGAGCGCTCGCTGCCGGTACTCCTCCGGCGTGGTCTCGGGATCCAGAGGCGCGGCCACGACCCGAGCGTAAGCGTTGGCACAAAATGGGGCTCCCGCAACCCCTGCCGCCCGCGCGTGTGCGCAGCCACGCACCCGACACCGACCCGACCTGCCCGTCCGATCCGCCCGCTCCTCCCGGGCGACATGGGGTTGCTGCATCCGCCGCCTTCTCTGAGCCGCTGACAAGCGGGCCGCCCGGGGCCTCGGAGCGATGCCGGATTTATGCGGATAAGGTGACTAGGGCGACGGCCATCGCGGCCAGGCCCTCGCCCCGGCCGGTCAGGCCCAGGCCGTCGGTCGTGGTGCCGGAGACCGTGACCGGGGCGCCGACCGCGGCCGAGAGCACCTCCTGAGCCTCCGCACGCCGCTTGCCGATCTTCGGATGGTTGCCGATCACCTGGATCGAGACGTTGACCGGCTGGAACGAAGCCGCCCGCAGCAGCCGCACGGTTTCGGTAAGAAGTGCTGTTCCGGAAGCGCCGGCCCATTCCGGGCGAGACGTGCCGAAGTTGCTCCCGAGATCACCGAGCCCGGCCGCGCCGAAGAGGGCGTCACAGGCGGCGTGGGCGGCCACATCGGCGTCGGAGTGCCCGGCCAGGCCGACCTCGTCGGGCCACAGCAGGCCGGCCACCCAGCAGGGTCGTCCCGGCTCGAAGGCGTGCACATCCGTCCCGATGCCGACCCGTTGATCAGTCACGGGGCTCAGCGTACGTGGAGCAGCGCCTCGGCCAGGATGAGGTCCAGGGGCCGGGTGATCTTCATGGCGAGCTCGGAGCCGGGCACGCAGGTCACCGGCAGCCCGGCCTTCTCGACCAGCCCGGCGTCATCGGTGAGCGGGTCGGCGGCAGCCGCGTGGGCCGCCGCGAGCACTTCCCGCCGAAACCCTTGCGGCGTCTGCACGCTGCGCAGCACCGACCGATCCACCGTCCCCAGCACAACCTCCACCGGCGACCCGCCCGGGGCCGGAGAGGGGGCGAGCGCCCCCGGGGAGGAGGCGGTGTCAGCGCCCGCGGACGGCGAGAAGGCGGCGCCCGCGGACGGCGAGGAGACGGCGGCGCCCGGGGATGAAGGGGAAGTGGTGGAAGCGCCCGGGGATGAAGAGGCGAGGGCCCCCGGACATGAGACGGAGGAGGTAGGAGCGCCCGGCGCCGGAGGGGACGCGGTGGAAGCGCCCGAAGACAGAGCGGACGCGGTGGACGCGCCCGGGGATGGAGAGGCGAGGGCGCCCGGAGATGAGGTGGACGAGGCGGGAGGGCCCGCCGGCGGAGAGGACGCGGTCACATCGGCCGGGGGCGGGGAGGGTGCGTTGATGGCGGGCGCGGGCGGTGGGGCACCGGCGCCGGTGGAGGGCCCCGCCGGGGCCACCTCCTTGATCGTGTCGACCACCGGGAGGACCGGGATGACCGCGGGGGCGCCGCCGCGCACGGCCGCCGCCACCGCCTCGATCAGTGTGGGTGGGGTCAATGCCCGGGCGGCGTCGTGCACCAGCACGATGTCGATGTCCGTGGGGACGACGGCCAGGGCCTTTGCCACGGACTCCTGGCGCTCAGCGCCGCCCGCCACGACGAGCACCGGAGCCACGGGCGCGAGCATCGCCCGTACGGAAGCAAGCTCCTGCTCCGGGGCCGCGACGACGATCAGCCGGACCGAAGCGGCCGCCGCAACCCGCCGGATGGCATGCACCAGGAGGGGCTCGCCGGCCAGCAGGCGCAACGCCTTCGGGCCGCCGGGGCCCAGACGCAAGCCGGCGCCCGCAGCCGGAACGAGGACCGCGACGTCACCCCGAGCATTGAGCTGCGCGGTCACGTCGCGGTCCTGTTCGTGGTGAAACGGAGGGATGGTGGTGAGTAGGTCAGGCCTCGGTGAGGACCTTGTCGAGGAGAACCTCGGCCTCGTCCTTCGTGCTCTTCTCAGCCAGAGCCACCTCGCCGACCAGGATGTCACGGGCCTTCGCGAGCATGCGCTTCTCTCCGGCCGAGAGACCGCGCTCACGCTCGCGACGCCAGAGGTCACGAACAACCTCGGCAACCTTGAGCGGGTTGCCCGAGGCGAGCTTCTCGAGATTGGCCTTGTAACGCCGCGACCAGTTGGTCGGCTCCTCGGTGTGCGGAGCGCGGAGGACGTCGAAGACCTTGCCCAGGCCTTCCTCGCCGACCACTTCACGCACGCCGACGATCTCGGCGTTCTCAGCGGGCACCCGAACCGTCAGGTCACCCTGCGCGACACGCAGAACGAGATACTGCTTTTCCTCGCCCTTGATGACCCGAGTCTCGATTGCCTCGATGAGTGCGGCCCCGTGGTGGGGGTAAACAACGGTCTCGCCGACACTGAAAACCATAGGTTCGAAGCCCCTTTCGCTGTGTCTAGGGTAACACGCTCAGGCAACGATGTCCCACCCTGCCGGTGACTGTTCGTGCAGCTCAGAGGCCCTGTGACAGGCCTTTCTCCTGCTTGACATAAGCGCGAAGAGCTGCCTCAGTAACGCAAAGTGACGAAACGGTGACCGCTATGCCCACTGAGTCGGATATTTCCGTCCTGCGGTGTTTGTGAGGTCCAGCTTATCGCTAAGGTCCTCAAGCGCGCACTACTGGCGGTCGGGCCCGGCGTAAGGGAGGCTTGCAGCTAGGTCCCCGACCGAAGAGCCACTGGTCGGCCAGGGGGGAGGGTGAGTCATGGCTAGTGCGGGTGACAACGGCGGACGGTCACCGGATGACCTGCCCGACCTGCCCGAGGAGTGGGGCGTCATCGTCATCCCCGACGATCTTTCGGAGCTCGATGACGAGGTGCGCGCAATCCGGGCCGAGCTGCACCTGGCCGAGCATCCGTCGCGCTGGCAGCGATTCCTCCGGCGACCGGTCGGCCGGCGCGTGCAACGGGCCGCTGTGCTGCTGCTCCGCGCCCCGGTCCTGATCGTCTCGCTGGCCGTCCTGGTCACCGTCGCCAGCCTCTTCGCCTCGGCCTGGCCCGGCCCGCCGCGCCCGCCGGCCACCCAGCGCACGTCCGGCACGACCGTCGAGCCCGCGGCCACCACGCTGCCGGCGCTCGAGCTGCTGAGCCCCGACGGACGGCCCGTCGCGCTCAACGCCGACCTGCCCGCCGTGATCATGCTGATCGACGACTGCGACTGCGCTCAGCTGGTCACCGACACCATCGCGGCGGTGCCGCCGAGCATCGCGGTGATCACCGTGTCGGCCGCCGCGGCGGCCACGGCCGCGGGCACCCCGCCGACCGGCGCCACCCCTCAGGCTCAGGGCAAGACCGTACGGATACTGCACGATCCGACCAACACCGTGCGGACCACGCTGAAGATCGCGCCCTCCGGCGGGACCGCCGCCTCGGTCCTTCTGGTCGACAAGGGCGGGGCCATCGTCCGTACGCTCCGGACCGCCACCGTCGAACTGATCAAGCCGGACCTGGCTCGTCTCTAGCTCATCCGCCGCATGATGACGTAGCGGAAGACCACCGGGCCGGTGTCGCTGACGCTCACGGTCATCCGCAGGTCGTGGACGATCGAGACGGTGAAGTAGTCGGGGTCGCGCTCGCCGCTGCAGCGCAGTCCGTGACCGGAGTCGGAACCCAGGGCGCCCAGGCTGACCCGGGCGCGGGTGCGCTCCTCCCCCACGCACACCACCGACACCATGAACTCGCCGGAGCCGGGATTCGCCACGACCTCCTGGTCCATCCCGGCGCCCAGCGTCACGGTGTCCGCCTCGAGCATGCCGTCCGCGTCCGGCAGCAGAGTCTGCGCGGTGGCACGCCACTGCTCGACGCGTTTGTCCGAAACGTCCGCGGGAGCCGCGCCGACCCACCAGGTCACACCGCCCGCGAGCAGCACCGCGGCACACCCGTACAGGATGGCGCCCCGCGCCGCCTCACCCATCACGCTGCGACTGTAGAGCCTTCGAGCAGGGTGCCGTAAAGGGTGAGACCCGGCCCGAAGGCCAGCATCACGATCCGCCGGGGCGGCGACGGGCGGCGGCGAAGGGCGTCGACCGCCAGCAGGACGGTGGGTGACGAGCAGTTCCCGTACGCCGCAAGGACGTCCCGGGACGCAGCGAGGGCCGCGTCGTCCAGCCCGAGCTGCTCCTGCACCACGTCGAGGATCTTCGGGCCGCCCGGGTGCACCGCCCAGCCGTCCACGTCACCGATGGTCAGGCCGCGCCGGCTCAGCATGTCGTCGACCAGCGCGCGGACGTGCACCGACAGCACCGCGGGCACCCTCGGGGACAGGCCCATGCGGAAGCCCAGATCGGTGACGTCCCAGGTCATGTGGTCCGCGGTGGTCGCGTCCGTCACGGCGGTCACCTCGCTGATCACGTACCCGGGAACGTCGCCCGGGGTGAGCACCACGGCGGCCGCCGCGTCCGCGAAGAGCGCGTGGGAGACGATCTGCTGAAGATCCGCCCGTACCCCGACCGGCTGCATGTGCAGGCTGGTCAGCTCGGCACAGAGCAGCAACGCGGGCCGGCCCCGGGCCACCACGTAGTCGGACGCTGTGCCCAGTCCGGGCAGCGCCGCGTAACAGCCCATGTGCCCGACGAACAGCCGCTGCACCGACGGCGACATGCCCAGGTCACGGGCGAGCAGGATGTCCAGGCCGGGGGTGGCGTATCCGGTGCAGGAGCAGACCGCGAACAGGCCGATCTCGTCCGCCGGTACGCCCGCGTCGGTCAGCGCGCGGCTGATCGCCTCCTTGCCCAACGGCATGGCCTCGGCCTGGTAGCGGCGCATCCGGCGCTCGGTCGACCAGTCCGAGACGTCCTCGAGCAGGGGGCTGACCACGGCCTGCCGGGTGCGCACCCCGGAATTCTGGAAGATCCGCCGGGCCAGGGCACGACGGTCGCTCGGATAGTGCTCGGCGAAGAATCCGCTCCAGAGCTCGTCCTGCACCGCGGTCGGCGGCAGGGCGATGCCCAGGCCGGTGATGGTGGCGTTGCCGCTCACGCACGTCCCTCCAATTCCCCCACCGATGGCAGATGGCCGCTGCTCACCAGCGAGGTGCCGAACCATCCGAGTCCGGATCGCCACCGAGCGCGTCGACGCCGAGCCAGTCGGCGCAGACGTCGCTCGTGGCCGGTTGCAGGGAACCGGCACGCGCGTCGCGATAAAGGCGTTCCAGCGGGTGCCCGCGACGCATCGCGGACGTGCCGGCCGCCTCCAGCATCGAGGCCGCCACCTCGGCCGCCGTCGTGCCGGCCAGCAGCTTGGCCCGCCATACCCATCGATTCGTCTCTGAATCACCGGGCGCCTCGTCGACGCGGCGGGCCGCCTCGAAAACCGCGAGCCGGGCGGCGGACACCGCGGCGTCGGCCCGCCCGATCCGGGCCCGGATGGCCGGCAGGTGGCTCAGCTTGCGCTCGTTGACGTGCGCGACGGCCGCGTCCACGGCGGCCTGGGCCACGCCCACGTAGACGGCGGCGTAGCTGGCCACCATCCAGTGCGGTGCGAGCTGCGCGACGACCAGGGCCAGGCCCTCCACGCCGCCGAGCAGGGCGCCGGCCGGGACGGTCGCGTCGACGTGCAGATCGTGCGAGCCGGTCGCCCGCATGCCGAGCGCGTCCCAGGTCTGCTCGACCCGCACGCCCTCGCCGGCCGGCACCAGGAACTGCGAGACCTGGGACTGGTCGGCGGCACTGCGGGCGGCCACCAGGTAGGCGTCCGCGTGTCCCGCCCCGGAGCAGAAGGTCTTGGAGCCGCGGATCCGGTAGCCGCCGTCCACCGCCTCGTACGAGGTGGTCAGCTGGGACAGCCGGGAGCCGGCGCCACGCTCGCTCATCGCCACCGCGTACCAACTGCCCTCGGCGGCGGCGCGCAGCAGGTCGTCGCGCGCGGTCAGCGCCTCCGGCGGCAGCCCGAGAGCGTCCGCCAGCTCGTCGGTGACGCCGCTGAGCGCGCCGGTGACCGAGGCGTGCATGTTGAAGATCAGCGCGGTCGCGCCGTTGCCGCGGGCCAGTTCGTAGGCCACCTGGGCGTACTGCGCGAAGCCGGCGCCGGCGCCGCCCAGCCGTTCCGGGACCATCAGGCCGAAGAAGCCGGATCGCCGCAGGTCGGCGAAGTCGTCGGCGGGGAACGAACCGTCCCGGTCATAGCCGGCCGCGCGGGCCGCGAACCTCGGTGCCAGCCGCCGCGCTTCGTCGATCATGCGGACTCCTTCTCCTTGCGACCCATGCCCTGATAGAGGACGGCGGTCGAGCGGGTGGGCAGGACCCGGCCCAGCGGCCGGCCGTTGGGCGAGCGCTTCGCCACGAGCCAGCGGATCAGCCCGGGCACGCCGGGACGGGCGCCGCGCACCCGCAGCCGTACGCCGTGCCGGGCGAACTCGGCGGTGAGCCGGCGCGGATCGACGAAGAGCGACGGATCGTGAATACCCTTCGGAGCGACGCCGGTAATCTCCGCTGCGGTGATCGTCACAAGACGGCTGAGCCGGGTGTCGTTGACCGTGTCGAGCACCACAAGACCACCCGGCCGCAGCACCCGGCAGATCTCGGCGACGAAGCCGGGCATGTCCGGCACGTGCTCGAGAATCTCCCCGGCGACGACCACATCGGCACTGCCCGAGGCGACCGGCAGCGCGGTCACGTCACCCCGGATCGTCCGTACGCCATGGGCGGCGGCCTGTTCCAGAGCGGACATCCGGAGGTCGACTCCGATGTGCCGGTAACCCTTGCCGACCAGGTGCGGGGCCATGAGGCCGCCCCCGCAACCCGCGTCCACGAGCACCGCACCGGGGGTGTCCGCCGGCGGGATGAGCTCGGCCCGCGCGGCGGCGAGCCAATGAAGGATTTCGAAGCCGCCACCCGGCCGCCACCACTCGCCGGCCAGGTCGTCGTACTGACGGGGGTCGTTACGCGCGGTCGACGGCATGTGATCGAGCGTGGCACGACTCTCGCACAACCACCACACTGCTCTCATGTCCCGCGCCCTCGCCTTGATCAGGTCGTCCCACCCGGAACCCGGTAGCGCGGTCACCGTCGCGATGACCTTGCTCGCCGTCGGGGCGGGACATCGAGGCTGGGCGATCCCCGGCGTCTTCCTCGCGGTCGGTGCGACCCAGCTCTCGGTCGGCTGGGTGAACGACTGGCTGGACGCGGACCGCGATCGCACGGCCGGTCGCCGGGACAAGCCGGTCGCGGAGGGTGCGGTCTCCCGCCGTACGGTCGGGATCGCCGGACTCGCCGCCAGCCTCGCCATTCCCCTCCTCGGCCTTCCGTTCGGCCTGCTGCCGGCCCTGCTGATCACGCTGGTCGGGGTGTTCGCCCTGCTCTACGACTGGCCGCTGAAGTCGACCGCGTTCTCGGTGGTGCCCTACCTGGTGGCGTTCGGCCTGCTGCCCGCGTTCGTGGTGGTGGCGCTGCCCGGGCATCCCGCGCCGCCGGCCTGGCTGGTCGCGGCCGGTGCGCTGCTCGGCGGGGGCGCGCACTTCGCGAACGTGCTGCCCGACCTCGACGACGACGAGGCCACCGGGGTTCGCGGGCTGCCGCACCGGCTCGGCCCGGCCGGTTCGTCGATCGCCGCCGCGCTGCTCCTGCTCGCCGCGACTCTCACGCTGGTCTTCGGTCCACCCGGGCCGCCGTCGGGGGCGGCCTGGGCGGCGGCCGCGGCGTCCGTCGTGGTCCTTCCGCTGGGTTGGTACGCCGCACGACGCTCCCGTGGACGGCGGGTGGCGATGTTCCGCGCCGTCATCGTGGTGGCTCTGATCGACGTGGTGCTGCTGATCACTAGCGGCCGCGTGGTCTGAATGGACGGGTCGCCGCACGAGCCGGATCACGGACCTCTAGTCTGGGCCTTACGCCTTGGTGTCATTTCTTGGAGGATCGTGATGCGCTCGCTGGGAACCCGCCGCGTCGCTCTGGCCGCGGGTGCCGCCACGGTCGCCGTGATCTCGCTGGCCGGCTGCTCGGCCGGTCAGGTTGCCGAGACCGCCCTTCTGCAGGCCCCGGTCTCCGGGCTGAACACTGCCAGCCCCGACGGCAGCCTCCTGATCCGTAATCTCCAGGTCATCTACAACGGCCCGGAGGGCTATCCGGCGAACAGCTCCGCCCCGGTGGAGATGAGCCTGTTCAACCAGACCCAGTCGCCGATCACCGTGCAGATCAGCAGCCGGCCGCGGCAGACCGAGACGCAGGACGTCGTCTCGGCCCAGCAGGTCGGTCTGACCGGTGGCGCCGCCGCGGCCTCGCCCAGCGCCAACCCGGAGCCGTCCGGCAGCCGCCAGGCGAACACCACGCCGATCCCGTCCGAGCAGGTGCCCGAGTCGGGTGCGCCGACCACGCCCGCCGGTTCGGCCTCCGCCTCCCCGGTGCAGCCGGGCGCCGCTCTCCAGCCCGCCCGGATCACCATCCCGGCCCTGGGCAGCGCCACCTTCATGCCGGGCGACCAGCAGACCGTGCAGCTCGTCGGCCTCAGCGACCGGCTGGCCCCGGGCGGCTCGGCGAGCATCGTCTTCGAGGTGAGCACCAGCAACCAGCCGCTCGAGCTCCTCGCGCCGGTCGCGGTGCCGCTGTCGCCGGGCTCGCGCGCACCGGGCCTGCCGGAGGAGGAGAACCTCGGCGAGGGCGGCGCGGACCAGGGCGAGAAGTAGCTCTTTCGGAAATGTCGTACCCCCCGGCTAGCTTGTCGGGGTGACAACGTCCCGCACGGCTGCCAAGGCCGCCCGCCCCACCTTCGTCTGCGACGCCTGCGGACACCAGCCGCCCAAGTGGCTGGGCCGCTGCCCGGAGTGCGGCGAGTGGGGCTCGGTCATCGAGTCCACGGTGTCCACGCCGCTGGGCGCCGGCCGGGTGGTCAGTTCCCGCATGCCGGCCGAGCCGGCCCGTCCGATCGCCACGATCAGCGCTGCGCCGGCCAAGGCCGTGCCGACCAACGTGGGCGAGCTCGACCGGGTGCTCGGCGGCGGCCTGGTGCCCGGCGCGGTGGTGCTGCTGGCCGGCGAGCCCGGTGTGGGCAAGTCCACACTCCTGCTCGACGTGGCCCAGCAGTGGGCCGCCGGGGCCGGCACACCGTCCCTCGTGGTCAGTGGTGAGGAATCGGTCAGTCAGGTGCGGCTGCGCGCCGAGCGGCTGGGTGCCCTGCACGACCGGCTCTACCTCGCCTCGGAAAGTGACCTGAGCGCCGTGCTCGGCCACTTGGACGCGGTCAAGCCGGGCCTGCTGGTGCTCGACTCGGTGCAGACCATCTCCGCGCCCGGCACCGAGGGGGTGCCCGGCGGCGTCACCCAGGTGCGAGCGGTCACCGCGGCCCTGGTCGGCGTCGCCAAGGAGCGGGGCATCGCGACGGTGCTGGTCGGCCACGTGACCAAGGACGGGCAGGTGGCCGGTCCTCGGGTGCTGGAACACCTGGTCGACGTGGTGCTGCACTTCGAGGGCGACAAGCACTCGTCGCTGCGGCTGGTGCGCGGGGTGAAGAACAGGTTCGGCGCGGCCGACGAGGTGGGTTGCTTCGAGATGCACGAGGGGGGCATCGCGAGCCTGCCCGATCCGTCCGGCCTGTTCCTCACCCGCTATGCCGAACCGGTCCCGGGCACCTGCGTCACGGTGGCGATGGAGGGGCGCCGGGCGCTGGTCACCGAGGTGCAGGCGCTGATCGGGGCCGAGGTGCAGGGCTCGCCGAGACGGACGGTGTCGGGCCTCGACAGCGCCCGGCTGGCGATGGTCCTGGCCGTGCTGGAACGCCGCACCAAGCAGCTCAAGCTCTACAACCGCGAGGTGTTCGCGGCGACGGTCGGCGGCATCCGGCTGGTCGAGCCGTCGGCCGACCTGGCGATGGCGCTGGCGGTCGCGTCCGGCGGGCTCGACCTGGCGATGGCGCCGCACCTGGTGGCGATCGGCGAGGTCGGCCTGACCGGCGAGATCCGGCGGGTCGGGGCGGTCGGCCGGCGGCTGGCCGAGGCGGCCCGGCTCGGTTTCAGGGTGGCGCTGGTCCCGCCCGGCTGCGGGCCCGGCGGCGAATCGGGCACACCGAAGGGCATGGAGGTCATCGAGGTGAGCGACCTGCGCTCGGCGTTGCAGTCCGCGGCCCGGGCCTCCGCCGACCATGCCGGTCGGTGACTCAGCGTGATATTTCCTCACGCTGCGAAGCTTTCCTCGAACCATGCCTCGTTGGCCTGGATGACAGTCCGTAGAATGCAAAGGTGCCGCTCGACCGCGATGGATCCAAGCCCGCCTCGTCACCGACGCCGAAACCCGGTGTGAACGGTGCGTCGCGCGCATCCGCCCAGGCGAGCCTCGGGCTCACCGGAGGCGGCGTGAGCGGCGACCCGCTCCGCGCCAATCTCGCCCTGATGGCGCCCGGCACCGCCCTGCGCGACGGTCTGGAGCGCATCCTGCGCGGCCGCACCGGCGCACTGATCGTGCTGGGGTACGACTCGGTCGTCGAGGGCATCTGCACCGGCGGATTCCCGCTGGATGTGGAGTTCTCCGCGACCAGGCTGCGTGAGCTGTGCAAGATGGACGGTGCGGTGGTGCTCTCCAGCGACGGCACCCGCATCGTGCGGGCGGCGGTCCACCTGATGCCCGACCCGTCGATCCCGTCGGAGGAGTCGGGCACCCGGCACCGCACGGCGGAGCGCGTGGCCAAGCAGTCCGGCTTCCCGGTGATCTCGGTCAGCCAATCGATGCGCATCATCGGGCTGTACGTCAACGGGCAGCGCCACGTCCTGGACGACTCGGCGGCGATCCTGTCGCGGGCGAACCAGGCGCTGGCGACCCTGGAGCGGTACAAGCTGCGGCTCGACGAGGTTTCCGGCACGCTGTCGGCCTTGGAGATCGAAGACTTGGTGACGGTGCGCGACGCCGTCGCGGTCGTGCAGCGGCTGGAGATGGTCCGCCGGATCGCGGACGAGATCTCGGGGTACGTGGTCGAGCTCGGCACCGACGGCCGGCTGCTGGCCCTCCAGCTGGACGAGCTGATGGCCGGCGTGGACGCCGACCGCACCCTGGTGATCCGGGACTACCTGCCCACCGGCCGCAAGGCGCGGACGCTGGACGAGGCGCTGGTGGAGCTCGATCTGCTGAGCGCCACCGAGATGATCGATCTGGTGGCGGTGGCCAAGGCCATCGGCTACCAGGGCGCGTCGGACGCCCTGGACGCGGCGGTGTCGCCGCGAGGGTTCCGGTTGCTGGCCAAGGTGCCGCGCCTGCCCACCCAGATCGTCGACCGTCTGGTCGACCACTTCGGCAGCCTCCAGCGGCTGCTGGGCGCGACGGTGGAGGATCTGCAGGCGGTCGAGGGGGTCGGGGACGCGCGGGCCCGTGGCGTACGGGAGGGTTTGTCCCGCTTGGCCGAGGCGTCCATCCTCGAGCGGTACGTCTGAGCCGCCCCGCCCCGGTCGTCAGGGCGCGACGGGCGGCAAGGGGTGCGAGATGTCGTTGGCGTGGTCGGTGATGGCGGCCGCGGTGACGGTGGCGGTCAGCGGCAGCATCTCCAGGCAACGGCGTACGGCCTGGGACATCTGGGCGTTGGGAACCCGCAGGGAGATCGTGCAGTGCGGGATCCAGCGACCCGGGCGGTACAGATCCCAGACCTCGATCCCGGCCGCGGACAGGCGGTCGTGCACGGCGCGGTGGTGGGAGAGCAGCTCGACGGTCGGGGTGATGCCCAGCCACAGAACCCGGCCCACGAACTGGCCGGCGAAGTCCATCCGGAGCGTCAGGGGCCGGGCCACCTCGATGTCGGACAGAGCCGCCGCGACCGCACCCGGGTCCAGGCGCCGGGCCGCGGCCAGCGAGACGTGCGGGCGGTGCTTCTCCTGGAGCAGTGACGCCATCGAACGGATGCCGTCGGACTCCAGGGACCGCCACAGCGTGCTGATCCGGCGGGTGGAGTCGGTGTCCAGGTAGAGCTCGAGGGCGGCGACCACTCAGGAGACGATGGTCAGGCCGACCGGAGCGCTCACCAGGGTGCCGAGGCGGGCTCGCAGCTCGAACTGGCCGGGCGGCGGGTTCGGGCCGGCGGACACGCCGCCGCTGCACGAGCTGGACTGGCGGCCGTTCCAGGTGACCTTGTAGGTGAGCAGCTCACCGGCGTGCAGCTCGCGCACGTTGCTGGTCTTGTCGGTGTTGCATGTGTCGGACGACCAGTACTTGCTGGCCCCCGCCTCGATGTAGAGCTCCTGCGGGTCGGCGCCGACGTCGCGGGAGCAGGTGCGGTTGCTCTTGTTCTTGATCGTGAAGCGGATCTCGAGCGTGGCGCCCCGCTTGATCGTGGTGGCGGCGGGGATCGGCGCCACGACGATCTCGGCGTCGGTGCAGCTGCCGTCGGCCGGCGCGCCCACGTTGGTGTTCTGGCCGCTGCCGAGCGTGGGCAGCGTGGAAACCGGGTCGGTGCCGCCGTCGTCGCCGCCGTCCGGCTGCTGCGACTCGATGTCGCCGGGGGCGGGCAGACTCGGGCCCCCGCCGGGATTCTCCACGAAGGACGGATCCGGGTCGGCGGAGCTCTTCGCCGGCTCCGGGGTGGGCGCCTGCGAGGTGCCCGAGCCGGCGCCCTGACCCCGCTTGTCGTCCTTGTCCCCGCCGGAGCAGGAAACGAACAGCACGATGATGCCGAGCAGGACCGCACCCAGCACGACCGCACGACGCCGCCAGTAGACGGCGGAGGGAAGGGGACCAACCGTCGTTCGCATGATGGGGTCACCGTAAACCCGGATCGGCGCGGCAATGGCCGCGACGCGCCGGTTATGCGACACCGACTCGCTTACCGGTCGTTAGAGATAAACCTTGCGCTGGTAGATGGCGTGGGCGCCGGCCACGCGATCGAGGAAGAGTTTTCCTTCACAGTGGTCGATCTCGTGTTGCAGCGCGCGGGCCTCGAAGGCGTCGGTGGTGACGGTGACCGGCTCACCGCTGCCGGGCAGCATCGCCGACACCACGACGCGGCCGGCCCGCTTCACGTCGCCGGTCAGGTCGGGCACCGACATGCAGCCCTCGCGGCCCGGCTTCCACCGGCTCGCCTCGATGATCTTCGCGTTGCAGAGCACGAACGTGCCGTGGGTGGTGACCGCCTTCGGGTGCCGGGTGACGTCGACCGCGAAGACCTGGGCGCCGATGCCCACCTGCGGCGCGGCCAGGCCGACACAGCCCGGCGAGACGCGCATGGTCGCCACCAGGTCGGCCGCCAGCCGTACGACATCGGGGTCGGTGGGATCGACCTCTTCACCGACGGTGCTCAGGACGCTCGCCGGGGCCGTCACGACCGGGAGCACCCGGCCCTCGGGACCGCTCCACGCCGGAGAAGTCACAGGATCTCCGACTCGGCGCGGCGCAGCGTCACCTCGACGCCCAGTTCGGCGGCGGCGACCGCGAGCTGCTCGGCCAGCTCGTCCGCGACGCCGGGCGGCACGTCGACCTCGGCGATGATCACGTAGAGCTTGCCGGCGAGGCGCGTGCTCAGATCGGTGATGTTGCCGCCCTCGGTGGCCACCACGCGCGTGACCGCCGCGACGATGCCGAGCCGGTCCGCGCCGTGGACGCTCACGACGTACGGCTCGCCCTGCTCCTCGGTGTCCTTCTCCGGCTCGACGCCGCGGACCTCGGTCACCACGTCCTTGAGCGGCGCGAGCGCGGCGGACGCCTCCTCCGCGGTCGGGCCGGTGCAGATCAGGGTCATGGTGAAGTGCCCGCGCAGGCGGGTCATCGTCGAGTCGGTGAGGTTGGCGCCGACGCCGGCGAGCGCCTCGGCGACGTCGGCGACGATGCCGGTCCGGTCGGGACCGATGACGGTGATGGCTAGCTCGTGCACCCGCTTACAGTAAACGGGCTATGACTCTCGCCGACGCCGCAATTGCCTGGTATGACGAAAATGCCCGTGATCTTCCTTGGCGGAAGCCGGATACGACAGCTTGGGGAGTACTGGTCAGCGAGGTCATGCTGCAGCAGACCCCGGTCGTACGGGTGGAGCCCGCCTGGCGCTCGTGGATGACGCGCTGGCCGACGCCGGCCGACCTCGCCGCCGACCCGCCGTCCGAGGCGATCCGCATGTGGGGGCGGCTCGGCTATCCCCGGCGCGCGATGAGGTTGCACGCGTGTGCGGTGGCCATCGTGGAGCGGCACGGCGGCCGGGTGCCCGATGATCTCGATCAGCTGCTGGCGCTGCCGGGCGTCGGGACCTACACGGGGCGGGCGGTGGCGGCCTTCGCGTACGGGCAGCGTCACCCGGTCGTGGACACGAATGTCCGCCGGGTGGTGTCGCGGGCCGTCGAGGGCAAACCGGATGCCGGGCCGGCCACGACCGCGGCGGACCTGGCCGCGATGGCTTCCTTGCTCCCACCGGAGGAGCCGCGAGCGGCGCGGGCCAGCATCGCGTTCATGGAGCTGGGCGCGATCGTCTGCACGGCCCGCTCGCCGCGGTGCGGGCAGTGCCCGTTCGAGACGGTCTGTGCCTGGCGGTTGAGCGGTTCGCCGGCGCTGGAGGGGCCCAGCCGCAAGCCGCAGCGGTACGCCGGGACCGACCGGCAGGTGCGCGGGCTGCTCCTCGAGGTGCTGCGGCACGCGACCGGCCCGGTCCCGCGGCAGCGCCTCGACATGGTGTGGACCGACGAGGCGCAGCGGGCCCGGGCGCTGGCCGGACTCGTCTCGGACGGGCTCGTGGAGCCGCTCGGCTCGGACGACTTCGTGCTCGCCGGCGATGCGCCCGGTCCGGGCGCACAACCCCTCTAGTAGACGTACGGCCAGCCCGACGCGTCGTACGCGAGCAGGTTGATGCCCAGGCGGGCCGCGCCGCTGTCCGTGTAGTAGTGATAGGTCAGGACGTCCGCATCGGTGTCGGTGAAGACGGACTGGCCGCCGGGCCCGTGGACACTGCCGTGCCCGGCCAGGATCTCGGTCCCGCCCCCGCTGGTCATCGCGGTGCCGTTGCGGTCGGTGAACGGGCCGTTCGGGCTGGTCGAGCGGCCCACCATGATGCGGTAGGTGCTGGACGCGCCTCGGCAGCAAAGATCGAACGACACGAACAGGTAGTAGTACGAGCCGTGCCGGAACAGGAACGGCGCCTCGATCGCGCCGCCGCCGCGCCCGGCCAGTGAGCGGATCGTCGTGTCCATCCGCTTCCCGGTCGACGGGTCGAGCCGCACCTGCTTGATCCCCGACCAGAACGACCCGAACGACAGCCACCACCGGCCCGACGCGTCGACCGCCAGGTTCGGGTCGATCGCGTTGAAGTTGTCGCTGGTCCGCGACTCGATCACCAGGCCCTGGTTGGTCCATGATCCGGCGTTCCCGGTCGTGCTCGTGGCCAGGAAGATCGCCGAGTGATTCGAGCCGAAGGTGGAGGCGGAGTAGTACATGTAGTACCGCCCGTTGCGGTAGGAGACGTCCGGCGCCCAGAGGTTCGCGCTTCCCGCGGTGTACGCCGTGGTCCAGGACGCGCCGTTCGGGAAGGCGACCCCGGCATCGCGGAAGGCGGTGCGATCGGCCGACGTCTTGAGCACGATGTTGTTCCCGGTGTGCGCGATCAGGTACGTGCCGTCCGGCTTCCTCACGATGCCCGGGTCGTGCACGTCGACGCTGCCGGTGACGACTCCCGGATTCGGGTAGGCCTGCACGTCGACACTGCCGGTGACGACTCCCGGGGTCGGATGGGCCGCCACGATGGCCATGATCAGCATCGCAATTCGCATGGGAGACCCCCTGCCTTTCCCGGTCCGAAAGGCTATGGTGAACGTTAACATCGATAGACGTCAAGGCCTGGAGGTTCACCCATGCCCCGTCTGCTCGCCGCCGCAGCCGTCGCCCTGGCCGCCCTGCCGCTGGCCACGGCACCGGCGGCCGTCGCGGCGCCGGCCCCCGACTACACGATCACCGTCGATTCCCGCGCCGCCGGGCCGCGCATCGGCGACGCGATGTACGGCGTCTTCTTCGAGGACATCAACTTCGCCGCGGACGGCGGGTTGTACGCCGAGCTGGTGCGCAACCGCTCGTTCGAGTTCCTGCCGATCGACAACCGCGCCTACACCGGGCTGACCGGCTGGACCACGACCGGCACCGCCACCACGATCGACGACGAATCGCGGCTCAACGACCGCAACCGCACATATCTCCGGCTCGACGGGCCGGCGTCGGTCACCAACGCCGGCTACAACAGCGGGATCGCGGTGCGCCGCGGCGAACTCTACGACTTCTCGGTCTGGGCCCGCGCCGACCCGGCCGGCTCCCCGCTCTCGATCAGCCTGCGCACGACGGACGGCGTCCCGCTCGCCGCGCCGCTCACCGTCACGGTCCGCGACAACACCTGGGTCCGGTACGCCGGCACACTGCGCGCCACCCGCACCAGCGACGCCGGTCGGCTCACCGTGGCCACCACGGGCAGCGGCACGCTTCGCCTCGACATGGTGTCGCTCTTCCCCCGCCGTACCTTCAAGAACCGGCCGAACGGCCTGCGCACCGACCTGGCCGAGAAGATCGCCGCGCTGCGTCCGGGGTTCCTGCGGTTCCCGGGCGGATGTCTGGTCAACACCGGCAGCATGGAGGGCTACGACGCCTCGTCGGGCTACGCGCGCGCCCGCTCCTACCAGTGGAAGGACACCGTCGGGCCGGTCGAGACCCGAGCCACGAACGCGAACTTCTGGGGCTACAACCAGAGTTACGGGCTGGGCTACTACGAGTACTTCCAGTTCGCCGAGGACATCGGCGCGGCCGCGCTGCCCGTGGTGCCGGCGCTGGTCACCGGCTGCGGGCAGAACCGGGCGACCGATGACCCGGCGCTGCTGCAACGCCACATCCGGGACACGCTCGACCTGATCGAGTTCGCGAACGGGCCGGTCACCTCGACGTGGGGTGGCTTGCGGGCGCGGATGGGCCACCCGAAGCCGTTCGGGCTGCGGATGGTCGCGGTCGGCAACGAGGAGAACCTGCCGGACGCGTATTTCGCGAACTACCTGCGGTTCCGCGACGCGATCAAGGCGGCTCATCCGGAGATCACGGTGATCGGCAATTCCGGACCGGACGACCAGGGCGCCACGTTCGAGCGGCTCTGGGCGCTGAACCGGGCCGCCGGGTCCGACATGGTGGACGAGCACTACTACAACAGCCCGACGTGGTTCCTGCAGAACAACGAGCGATATGACCCGTACGACCGCAAGGGACCTTCGGTTTTCCTCGGCGAGTACGCGTCGCAGGATGCCAAGTTCGCGAACTCGCTGGCCGAGGCGGCGTTCATGACCGGGCTCGAACGCAACGCCGACGTGGTGAAGATGGCCTCGTACGCTCCGCTGCTCGCCAACATCGACAACGTGCAGTGGCGGCCCGACCTGATCTGGTTCGACAACGACGAATCGTGGGGTACCACCAGCTACCAGACGCAGAAGCTGTTCATGAACAACGTCGGTGACCGGGTCGTGCCCAGCCGGGCCAGCGGCGGCAAGGTGATGCAACCGCAGCCGATCGTCGGACGGGCCGGGCTGTCCACCTGGCGGACGGCGGCGCGCTACGACGACTTCCGGATCAGCGCGCCGGACGGGACGGTGCTGTTCGGCGACGATTTCAACGACGGCAACGCGGACGGGTGGACCTCGATCGCGAACCGCGGCAGCTGGTCGGCCTCATCCGGGGCGTACGTGCAAAGCGACCTCGCGGCGGAGGACACGATGGTCGCCGCGCCCTATGCCGCGTCGGGTGACTACGACATCTCGGTCAAGGCCACCAAGATCTCGGGCGCCGAGGGCTTCCTGATCGCGTTCGGGATCAAGGACACCGGCAACTGGTACTGGTGGAACCTCGGCGGCTGGAACAACACCCAGGGCGCGGTCGAGAAGGCGAGCGGCGGCGCCGGCAAGGAACAGCTGCTCACCAAGCCGAACACCATCAACACCGGGCAGACGTACGACGTCAAGATCCAGGTACGGGGCACGAAGGTGACCCTGCTTCTGGACGGCCAGGAGTGGGCCGCCTTCGACGACAACCGCGTGATCGAGCCGTTCGCGCAGGTCGTGACGCACGACGACCGCACCGGCGAGCTGATCGTCAAGGTCGTCAACGCGCACGACACACCGGCGGTGACCAAGGTGGACCTGGGCGGCCGTCGCGTGGCGTCGAAGGGCCGGATGACCGTGCTCACCGGCGACCCACAGGAGCAGAACACGCGCTCGGCCACGCCGATCCTGCCGGTCACGACGACGGTCACCGGCCTCGGCTCGTCCTTCACCCGCTCGTTCCCGGCCAACTCGATCACGTTCCTGCGCCTGAAGGAGACCTCATGAACCGCCGGAACCTGCTGCGCGGCGGCCTCGGGGTGGCCGCCACCGGGACACTCACCGGGCTGAGCTCGGCCCGTGCCGCCTCGGCCGCCGTCCCCCGCACCGACGCGGAGATCTACGGAGTGCCCAGCTTGAAGATCAGCCAGCGCGCCGACCCGTTCATCACCCCCCGGATCGACGGCATGTACTACTTCACCGGCTCGGTGCCGTCCTATGACCGGGTCGTTCTGCGTGGCTCGTCCACGTTGGCCGGCTTGGCGTCCGCCGAGGAGACGGTGATCTGGCACCGCCCGGCGAGCGGGAAGATGGCCGGCCACATCTGGGCGCCCGAGATCCACCGCATCGACGGCCGCTGGTACATCTACTTCGCCGCGGGCGACTCGGACGACGTCTTCCGGATCCGCATGTACGTGCTGGAGTCCGCCGCCGCCTCACCCCTGGACGTGGCCGGGTGGACGCTGAAGGGCCAGATCGCGACGGAGTGGGACAGCTTCTCGCTGGATGCCACAACCTTCGAGCACCGCGGCCGGCGCTACCTGATCTGGGCGCAGAGCGAGCCGGAGATCGCCGTCAACTCGAGCCTCTACATCGCCCGCATGGCGTCGCCCTGGCAGCTGGCCACGAAACCCACCCGCATCGCGACGCCGACGCGGCCGTGGGAGGTGCAGGGCTTCAAGGTCAACGAGGGTCCGGCGGTGCTGATCCGCAACGGCCGGGTCTTCGTGACCTTCTCGGCCAGCGCCACGGACGCCCGGTACTGCATGGGCTTGCTGACCGCTCCGGCGGACTCGGATTTGCTGTCACGCTCGTCGTGGACCAAGAATCCCGACCCGATCTTCACCACAAATGCCGAAACGTCCCAGTACGGTCCGGGGCACAACTCGTTCACGGTGGCCGAGGACGGCTTCACCACCGTTTTGGTGTACCACGCCCGGGACTATCGGGACATTTCGGGCGATCCGCTCTATGACCCGAACCGCCATACGCGAATCCAGCGCTTGTATTGGCACCCGGACGGCACGCCGCTGTTCGGCGTTCCGGTGGGCGACGGCGGCCCGATCGTCCGCCTGTCCCCCGCCGGCCGCCCGTTGGACTTCGTCCGCCACACCGACGACCTGACCGTGCGACTGGAACACGCCCCGCATGACTTGGCCGCCACCCAGTTCCGGTTCATCCCCCAGCCGGGCGGCGGCGAGGCCTTGCAGTCCGTGGACCACCCCACTCTGCACGTCCGGGCGGACAGCACCGCGGTCCGCCTGGACCCGCTGCCGACGGCTTTCCAGCGAGTGCCCACCAGAACCGGCACAAAGCTGAAAACAAACGGCCGCTACCTGCACGCCACCGCCTCCACGTTGTCCCTCTCCACCACAGGCACTTCTTTCCGCTTGTCCTGACCTGCCCGCCTCACGCCTCCCCATTGACCCCGGCCCGCCTCTGCGCTCCCTGACCCGCATCACCTGCCGCTTGCCTGCCCTCGCCTCGCCGCTCGCTCGGCTCTCCGCTTGGCCTGCCCCTCTCGGCCGCCGCGCTGGCCCTGCCCCCGCGGCGGCGCGTGGGTCGGCCGGCGCAGGACCCG
>NZ_CAKUCL010000055.1 GCF_934643405.1 uncultured Actinoplanes sp. | reverse complement strand
CTAGCCCGACGGTCGTCCCACCCGTCGCAGCCGGCCCGCGGAGCCGCCGCTCCTCGCCCACCGTTCATGCCTTATTCAATTATCGGAATTGCGCGTCGAACGTTTTCGAAGGCCGTTGCTCTACCCATTGACCTACAACCCGCCGGATTGGGCGCGGCGCCAGACGAAGAAGCCGCCCGTCCCCGGAGCGGGAGGGCGGCGGCGGAAACCGTTACGGCGTCAGCCGTTTCGCCAGCTCACTCCCACCGAACGCCACTTCCTGGCCGTCGCACGCCCGCACGATCGACAGCCTGCGGCATCTCGATCCCCTTTCGTGCGCGCTTCCTGCGGACGCGACAAACGCTAGTGCACCCCCGCCGCCATGACAATCTCTTTTCCGCCGGCGCAATTGTTCAGCGCAATAGGCAGCCGAATTCGTGGAGAACCCTTCGGCGCCACCAGGCGGCGGCGCCGGAACGGGTACGGCGTCTACTTGGGAGCGCCCAGGTCGTCCAGCGCCTTGACCGCTCCCCGGTGCAGCGGGATCGGCTCGGTCTTGCGGGCCTTGTCCAACGAGATCTCCTTGGCGGCGGCGTTCGCCTGCTCCAGCTGGGTCTTGCGCTCGAACAGGGTCTTCGTCAGGACGCAGGCCACGTTCGGGTCGAGGTCGTTCTTCACCAGCAGCACGTTCGGGACGACGATCGTGGGTACGTCGGCCGGAAGCTTGTACGTCGCGGCGGGGATCGGTGCCACCTCGTACACCGGATTGATCTTCTGCATGGCCGGCAGGACGCCGGTGATGTCGAGGAACTGGACCTGAGCGCCCGACGTCGTCAGCAGGTCGGTGATCCCGGGTGTGGGCAGGCCACCCGACCAGAAGAGCGCGTCGATCGAACCGTCCTTCATCCCGTCGACCGTCTTGGTGAGGTCGAGCTTCTGGGCGCTGATGTCCTTCGCCGGGTCGAGCCCCGCCGCGGTCAGGATGCGGTTCGCGATCACCTCGGTGCCGGACTTCGGCGAACCGGTGGAGACCCGCTTGCCGCGCATGCCGGCCACGTCCTTGATGCCGGCCGCCTTGCGGACGATCACCTGCGTGTAGTTGGTATGGATCCGGGAGAGCGCGGCGATCGGCTGCTTGGCGCTGAAGCTCCCGGTCCCGTTGACGGCGTCGGCGGCGGTGTCGGCCAGCGAGAAGGCGACGCCGTACGTGCCGGCCACCAGCTGCTGGATGTTCTGCACGGAGGCACCGGTCTCGGCGGCCGTGGCCTTGACCTTGCCGCCGGCGGCCCCGATCTGCTCGGCGTAGGCGTTGCCCAGCGCGAAGTACACCCCGGTCGCGTTGCCGGTGGCGATCCCCACCCGGGTGTCGTTCTTGACGTCGCAGGTGACCTCGCCCCCCGCGTCGGTGGAGGCGGCGTCCTGCCGCCCTCCGCAGCCGCCGGCCCCCGCGGCCAGGGCAAGCGCGACCGCAACGACAGCGATTCGTCTCATATCGTCCCCGTCCTCCCGTTCTGGTCCTGCTTTCCGCCGGCGGCGGAAGAATCAACCCCGTCTCCCCGTACGGCCGGGGCCGCCCCCGGCCCGCCCAACCCCTCCGCCCCCGTCCCCACCGGCTCCGCCTCCGCCGGCGCGGCAGGCGTGGACGCGGGCGCGGTGGGGTCGGGTGTGGCGGGTGGGGTGGGTGCCGGGGGTGCCGATGTGGGTGACGGGCCACGCAAGCGCCTCTCGACGGCCGCCCACACGACGGCCAGAGCCAAGGCGGCCACGCCCAGCGCGATCGTCACCGGCTCCAGGTACAGCAGCAGCAGACCCGCGGCGCCGCCCAGCACCCGGCTGCCCACGCCCGCCGGGCCCACGCCGAACACCCAGCCGCCCGTCGCCACCGCCAGGCCCGCGACGGCCAGGGCGGCCACCGCCGTCGCGCCGGCCACGGCGGGGAACGAACCGCGGCCCAGCAAGTGCTCGCCGTTGCCGGTCACCACGAAAGCGATCGGGGCCAGGAAAGCCGGCAACGCGTACTTCAGCGCCTGCCACATCGTCGGCATCGTCCGGCCGCCGGTTATCGCGCTGGCGCCCACCGCGGCCAGCGCCGTCGGGGGCGTCACCTCGGACAGCACCGAGTAGTAGAAGACGAACATCGCCGCCGCGGGAGCGGAGACGCCCAGCGCCAGCAGTGCCGGGCCGATGATGACCCAGCCGATGATGAACGACGCCGTCACCGGGACCGCCAGGCCCAGCACCGCCAGGGCCACCGCGGCCAGGACCACCGTCAGGGCCAGCACCACGGTCGGGTTCGAGCTCACCGCCTGCGCGCCTCGGACCAGCAGCGACGCCAGCTGAGCGCCCAGGCCGGTCTTCGTGGTGGTCGCGGTGATGATGCCGGCCGCCGCGCACACCGCGACCACCGGCAGCACGCCCCGGACCCCGGCGGAGAGCGCCTCGAAGACGCGCCGCGGGGTCAACCAGGCACGGCGGTCCAGGAAGGACAGCAGGAACGCGGCCAGTGTCGCGTACACCACCGATCTGGTGGCGCTCTCGCCCAGCGCAAGCAGGACCACGATCAGGATGAGGGAGGAGAAGTGGTACCCGAAGCGGCCGAGCAGGCGCCACGCGCTCGTCGCCGGCGCGTCCAGCGCCCGCACCCGGAAGCGGCGCACGTCGATCTCCACCGCGAGGAGGATGCCCAGGTAGTAGACGAGTGTCGGGATGGTGGCCCAGCCGAGGACGGTCAGGTACGAGACGTCCAGGTATTCGGCGACGATGAACGCGGCGGCGCCCAGGGTGGGCGGGGAGAGGATCGCGCCGACGCCGGCCGCCGCGAGCATGCCGCCGGCCTGTTCCGCCGGGTAGCCGGCCCGCCGCAGCATGGGCCAGGTGACCGCGCCGACGCTGACCGCGGTCGCGGTGCCGGAGCCGGAGACGGTGCCGAGCAGGAAAGCGGCGGCGACCGCGGTGCGCCCGGCGGCGCTGCGGGATCGGCGGAACGCCGCCACCGACAGGTCGACGAAGAAGCGGCTGGCGCCGGAGAGGTCCAGCACGGCGCCGTAGATGGTGAACAGCACGATGTACGTCGCGGCGACGTCCAGCGGGGTGCCGTAGAAGCCGCTGCCGGAGTTGTAGAGCGCGTCCACGATCTGCGAGAAGTCCAGTCCGGCGTGCGCGATCGGCCAGTCCTGGGGCAGCAGCCCGCCGTAGTAGCCGTACGCGAGGAAGACCAGGCAGACCACGGGCAGGGCCCACCCCGTGGTCCGGCGGCAGGCCTCGACCACCAGCACGAGCAGCACCGCGCCGAAGGCCACGTCGGCCGGCGCGAGCAGCCCCTGGCGGTTCAGGAAGGCGTCATATCCACCCAGGATCGGATAGGCGCAGACGAGCAACGCGGCGACGGCCAGCGCCCAGTCGACGACCGTGGGCCGCGACAACCGCCGCCGCGCCCCGTAAGCGAGGAAGACCAGCGGCAACGTCCCCGCCAGAAAGATGATCAAGTAATACTGGCTGCCCCGGGCGAGGGGCCGGAAGACCTGCCACAGGACCAGCACCGCGACGGCGAACGCGACAACGGACACCGCGAGCCCGACCGGGCCGCGAAGATCGCGGGCGGGCAGCTCTTCGTCGTCGTAGTGGACCGCGGGCGGGCCGCCGGTGTCCACGGTGGACATTCCGGGGGCCGGAGATCGATCTTCGCCCATGGGACGGACGGTACTACACCAGGTCACACCACGCGATGGTCACGTGCAGGAGCACCGTGGTTGCGGAACGTAGTACATCGACGGCCACGTGGCGTTCGGATGGCATTAACCTCTAGAGTGCCGCGCGTGAAGGTGAGTTTGCAGGAGATCCGGGAGCGCACCTACAAGCCGGTCGACGCGTGGTGGACCGTGCTGCTGGTCGATCCCCTCGCGTCCCGCCTGGTGCGCATCGTCGCACCTTATCGGCGCATCACGCCGAACGTCCTGACCGTGATCGCCACCCTCATCGGGCTCGGCGCCGCGGCGTGTTTCGCCCAGGCCGACCGCTGGTGGCTGGTGACCGGCGCGGTGCTGTTCCACTTCAGCTTCGTGGTCGACTGCATGGACGGCAAGATCGCGCGGCTGAACGGCACCGGGTCGAACTTCGGCCAGTGGCTGGACTACGTCTTCGACCGGGTCCGCGTCCTGGCGTGCGGCTTCGCGCTGATGGGCGGGCAGTACGTCCGTACCGGCCACGTGGTCTACCTGTACCTGGCCGCGGTGGTCATCTTCCTCGACATGTTCCGGTACCTGAACGCGCTCGAGATGAACAAGATCCGGCGCGGCATGAAGGATCAGATCCTCGAGCTGGAGCGGCCGTTCCAGGACCCGGACGCCGAGCCGGAGGAGTACGAGGAGCCGGACCCCTCGACGCTCTCGCCGAAGCGCAAGCTCGGCCGGTGGCTGCGCGCGCACCGCATCCGCACCCACCTGATCAGCGGCATCGAGTACCACATGGGTGTCTTCATCATCGGCCCGCTGACCGGCTGGATCCTGCCGGTGACGATCGCCTCCGGGGCCGGCCTGCTGGCCTTCGAGTTCTTCCTGATCTTCAAGTTCTGGCAGGCCACCCGGGCGTTCCCGGGCAAGCTGCGGGCCGCGCAGGAGGCGCACGACGCGTACTTCGCCTCCCGCGTGCCGCAGCAGCGGCAGCGGCAGACCGACCCGATCCTGCAAAGCAACTGATCCAGCAACCGGAAAGCAACCCGGCCCGGGTGGAATGCTGTCATGACCGAGACGTTGCCGCTCACCGTCAAGCTCCGTCTGACCAGCGCGAACTCGGGCCGTCCGGTGGCCGGCCGGGCCGTGCGCCTGTGGCACTGCGACGGCCCGGACGGCGTGCAGGCCAGTGACGACGCGGGCTGGGTGACCTTCACCGGCGCCTTCCCCGCCACGCACGCCGGCCGCTGGCCGCACCTTCACTTCGGCGTCTACGCGAGCACGGACGCCACCGAGGCCCTCTACACGTCGAGACTCGCGCTTCCGGGCGACGCCTGCGAGCGTGCGTACGCCGTGGCCGGTTACGCGGACAGCCGGCGTGACCTGGCCCGGACCAGCCCGGTCGACGTGCTGAGCGACGGCGGCGCGCTGGAGATGGCGTCGGTGACCGGCGACCCGGACCGCGGTTTCGTCGCCACCCGCACCGTCGGCGTCTGAGCGGCCCACCCCCGATCAGGGGTGGCGCGACCGATGTGACGCGGAGCACGCTGACCGGATGGCAGCCACCGACGATTTCCGGGCCGCGCGCGACTTCCTGCTGGCCCACGGCGAGGACTACGAGGGCGCGGTCGCGGGCTTCCGCTGGCCGACGCTGGGCGCGTTCAACTGGGCGCTGGACTGGTTCGACGTCGTCGCGGCCGGCAACGACGCACCGGCGCTGTGGATCGTCGAGGAGAACGGCGAGGAACAGAAGTTTTCGTACGCCGAGATGGCGCACCGCTCCCACCAGGTGGCCGCCTGGCTGCGTCGCCAGGGCGTGCGCCGCGGCGACCGGATCGTCCTGATGCTGGGCAACCAGGCCGAGCTCTGGGACATCATCCTGGCCACGATCAAGCTCGGCGCCGTCCTGATCCCGGCCACGCCGCTGCTCGGTCCCGCCGACTCGGCCGATCGGGTGGCGCGCGGCGGGGCCCGGCACGTGATCACCACGGCCGCCGCCACCGGCAAGTTCGCCGCCGTGGACGGCATCACGAAGATTTCGGTGGGCCAGGCCGAGGGATGGCTGGACTTCTCCGAGGCGTACCGGGGAGACGGGGTTTTCGAACCTGACGGCGTGACCGGCGCGAACGACACCCTGCTGCTGTACTTCACCTCCGGCACCACCGCGCGCCCGAAGCTGGTGGAGCACACCCACCAGTCCTACCCGGTGGGGCATCTCTCGACGATGTACTGGATCGGCCTGCGCCCCGGCGACGTGCACCTCAACATCTCGTCGCCCGGCTGGGCCAAGCACGCCTGGAGCAACGTCTTCGCGCCGTGGAACGCCGAGGCCTGCGTGTTCATCTACAACTACACCCGGTTCGACGCGGACCGGCTGCTGGCCGAGATGCAGCGCTGCGAGGTGACCAGCTTCTGCGCGCCGCCCACCGTCTGGCGGATGCTCATCCAGTCCGATCTGACCGTCCTGCGGACGCCGCCGCGCCTGGTCGTGGGCGCCGGGGAGCCGCTGAACCCGGAGGTCATCGACCAGGTCGCCAAGGCGTGGGGGGTGACCATCCGCGACGGCTTCGGGCAGACCGAGACCAGCGTGCAGATCGCCAACACGCCCGGGCAGCAGGTCAAGCCGGGGTCGATGGGCCGTCCGGTGCCCGGCTTCGCGATCGCGCTGCTCGACCCGCTGACCGGCTCGCCGGCGCCGGAGGGGGAGATCTGTGTGGCCTTGGAGCCGCGGCCGACCGGCCTGATGGCCGGCTACCACGGCGATCCCGACCTGACCGGGGCCCGGATGAGGGACGGCTACTACCACACGGGCGATGTCGCCTCTCGCGACGAGGACGGATACATCACCTACGTCGGGCGGACGGACGACGTGTTCAAGGCGTCGGACTACCGGATCTCGCCGTTCGAGCTGGAGAGCGTGCTGATCGAGCACGAGGCGGTGGTGGAGGCCGCCGTCGTGCCCTCGCCCGACCCGGTGCGCCTGGCGGTGCCGAAGGCCTACGTCGTGCTGGCGCGGGGATGGGAGGCGGACGCCGCGACGGCGGAGGCCATTTTCGCGTACGCCCGTGAGCACATGCCGCCGTACGCCAGGATCCGCCGCCTGGAGTTCGCCGAGCTGCCCAAGACGATCTCCGGCAAGATCCGGCGGGTGGAGCTGCGCGCGGCCGAACGCGAGAAGCACGCCGCCGACGGGGTCACCCCGCCCGGAGAATTCACCGGGTGAGTCGCGCCGTTTGGTGATCTTGGGCCTGCCTCGGGCTAGATTGGCGCGATGCTGCGCCGGCGTCTGCTGTTCTCCCTCGCCGTGGTGCTGTTGCTGGGCCAGATGGCGTTCGCGATGGTGACCACCGCCGTGCAGCAGTCGCCGACGATCGACGAGCCGGTCTACGTGGCGACCGCCGAGGTGTACACCCAGCGGCACAGCCTGCTCTACAACCCGGAGCATCCGCCGCTGGGCAAGCTGGCCATGGCGGTGGGCCTGGCCTTCGGCGACGCGAAGCTCGACCCGGGCTTCCGGGGCGATCAGACCCTGCTCGGCCGGCATCTGCTGTACGAGACCGGCAACAACCCGTTCCGGCTGATGCTCGCGGCCCGGTTGCCGATCATCCTGCTGACGCTGCTGTTCGGCCTGGTGGTGTTCTTCTTCGCGCGCGACATCGCCGGGCCGTGGACGGGCCTGCTGGCGCTGGCCCTCTACTCCTTCTCCCCCGACGTGATCGCGCACGGCTCGCTGGCCACGCTCGACGTTCCGGCCACCGGTCTGCTACTGACCACGTTCTGGATGTTGTGGCGCTCCCGGACGAGACCGCAGGTGTATCTGCCGCTGGCCGGGGTCGCGCTGGGCGCCGCCCTGGCCACCCGGATGAGCGCGCTGCCGGCCGTGCCGATCGCGGTGCTGCTGGCGCTGCTCTCGCCGGCCGCCCTGCGCCGGGAGCGGCGGCAGGTCATCGGGCGGATCATCCAGGCGCTCGCGGTGGGCGTCATCGCGGTCGGGGTCGTCTGGGTCGTCTACCTCGCGGTCGACCCGCGGCTGCGCTGGACCACCCCGGCCGGGCTGCCCGACCCCGGTGGTCTGCGCGGTCTGGCCGTCGATCTGCTGCCGCTGCCCAAGGCGTACCGCGACGGGCTTCTGATTCAGTTCCGTTTCGAGAACCGCAGCTTCAACGGGTTCCTGCTCGGCCACGCGTACCGCGGATCACGCTGGTACTACCTGCCGATCGCGCTGCTGATCAAGACTCCGCTGGGGATGCTGGCGCTCTGGGCGCTGGGCACCCTGACGGTGCTGGCCAAGCGCAGGTTGTGGCCGGTGGCGCTCTACCTGCTGGTGCCGGCCGCGGTGCTGCTGCTGGTGGCGATGACCGGGTCGCGGGACTTCGGCACCCGTTACGTGATCTTCATGCCGATGTTCCTGGCCGTCGTCGCGTCGACGGTGGTGCTGACCCGGGTGCGGTGGGTGAAGGCCGGCGCGGTGGTGCTGGCCGCATTCGTCGCGGTCAGCTCGATCCGGACGTTCCCGTACTACCTGCCGTACTCGAACGAGGCCTTCGGCGGAACCGCCAACACCCACAACAACCTGCACGACGCCAACGTCGACTGGGGACAGGACCTGTCCCGCCTGGCCATCCGCCTGCGCGAGCGCTACCCCGGCGAGCCGGTCTGGCTGGTGTACAAGGGCAGCGGCGTGCCGAGCTACTACGGCATCAGCGGCCGGAACCCGCTGAGCGTCCCGCCCGATCAGGTGCACGGCCTGCTGGTCGTCTCCGACTCCCGGGTGGCCCTGGCGAAGGGCGCGCTGCAGCAACTGATCACCACGGCGAAACCGATCGACCAGGTCGGTTACTCGATCACGATCTACCGTCGCTGAACAGCTTCCACTGCCCCTCGGAGACCACCTCGACGGCGCCGTCGACCACGCTGATGGCGGTCTCGTCGTCGATCGCGTAGGTCGGCGCCGCGATCCGGGCCGCCCACCTCTCCGCGTTGGCCATGGAGGCGTCCGGGTGGTCCGGGTGGTCCAGATGCGGGATCACCGCGAAGTCGACGAGTCCGGCTCCCTGACCGGTGACCAGGATGCGCTCGAGGCCACCGGAGAAGACGACGTGCTCCGACGCCAACGGCCCGTCCTGCGGGCGCGGCGGGTCGACGTAGGTCTCGACGAAGGTGGACGAGGCCGCCATGCTGCCCGCGCTCACCCCCACGTAGACCGCCTCCGAGCGCAGCGTCGGCAGCAGACCGGTCAACCCGGAGCGCCGCATCCACTGCGCGAGGAACAGCGGGTCGCCGCCCCACACCAGCAGCGCGTCGGCGTCCCGGACCGTCGGCACCCAGGCCGCCTCGTCGATGGCTGGCAGCGCCGTCAGCTCCAGGATGCCCAGCGACTTCCAGCCCAGCTCACCCAGCGGCGAGCCGGTGGCGCCGCTGATCGCGCGCCACGCCCAGTACGGCGCGCCGGGGAAGGGCTGGATGGCGGTGGGGATGAACAGCGCGTTGCACTCGGCGATCGGCTTGCCCAGCAGGCCGGTCAGCGCGTCGTGGATGGTCCGGTTCTTGATCCCACTCGAGGTGAGGAGTGCTCTCACGAGTCCGCTCTCAACAGACCTGCTCCTACTTCACGCATCTCCACCTTGCGGACCTTGCCGGTGACCGTCATCGGGAAGCTGTCGACCAGGTGGACGTATCGAGGAATCTTGTAGTGGCTCAGGCGGCCGTGGCAATACGCCCGGACGGCGTCCGCGGTCAGCGGCTCCGCGCCGGCGCGCATCACGATCCAGGCCATCAGCTCCTCGCCGTACGTGGCGTCGGGGACGCCGATCACCTGGACGTCGGCTATGTCGGGGTGAGTGTAGAGGAACTCCTCGACCTCGCGGGGGTACACGTTCTCGCCGCCGCGGATCACCAGGTCCTTGATGCGCCCGACGATGTTCAGGTAACCGTCGGCGTCCATCGTGGCCAGGTCGCCGGTGTGCATCCAGCGGGCGTTGTCGATCGCCTCGGCGGTGGCGTCCGGCTGATCCCAGTAGCCGAGCATCACCGAGTACCCGCGGGTGCACAGCTCGCCGGGTCTGCCTCGCTCGACGACCAGGCCGGTAGCCGGGTCGATGACCTTGGACTCGAGGTGGGGCATCACGCGGCCCACCGTCTCGGTGCGGCGGGCCAGGTTGTCGTCGGGGCGGGTCATCGTGGACACCGGGGACGTCTCGGTCATGCCGTAGCAGATGGCGACCTCGCTCATGTTCATCTCGGCCACGACCCGTTTCATCACCTCGACGGGGCACGGCGAGCCGGCCATGATGCCGGTGCGCAGCGAGGAGAGGTCGTACGTCGCGAAATCGGGCAGCCCCAATTCGGCGATGAACATGGTGGGTACGCCGTACAGGGAAGTGATCCTCTCGGCCTGGACCGCCGCCAGGGTGGCGGCGGGATCGAAGCCGGGGGCCGGCAGCACGATGCACGCGCCGTGCGAGGTGGCGCCGAGGTTGCCCATCACCATGCCGAAGCAGTGGTAGAGCGGGACCGGCAGGCACACCCGGTCCTGTTCGGAGTAGCCGATCAGTTCGCCGACGAAGTACCCGTTGTTGAGGATGTTGTGGTGCGACAGGGTCGCGCCCTTGGGGAAGCCGGTGGTGCCCGACGTGTATTGAATGTTGATCGGGTCGTCGAAGGCGAGGGTCTCGGCCCGAGCCGAAATTTCTGACATGTCCCCATCGAGGAACAGATTCGCAAAGGACGGTTCCCCGATGTACGCGACATCGCCGAACCCGATCTCCGAAACCATGGCCCGGTAATCGCTCGTCTTGAAGCTGACCGCGCTCACCAGCATCCGCAGGCCCGACTGCTTCACCACGTACTGCAGCTCGTGTGTGCGATATGCCGGGTTTATGTTGACCAGGATCGCGCCGATCTTGGCCGTCGCGTACTGGGTGAGCACCCACTCCGCGCAGTTCGGCGCCCAGATGCCGACCCGGTCGCCCTTCTCGATGCCGCCCGCCAGCAGTCCTCGGGCCAGCCGGTTCACGTCGTGGTCGAACTCCGCGTAGGTCCACCGCCTCCCGGCCGCGACGTCGACCAGGGCCTCCCGGTCGCCGAAGCGGGCCACGGTGCGTTCGAGGTTCGCCCCGATCGTCTCGCCGAGCAGGGGCTGGTCGGAAATGCCGGACGCGTAGGACAGCATTTCCGCAGCATGGACCGACCGGCCGGGCGTGCGCCACCCCTGTTCGGGGGTGGGAGTTGCTGACATGCTGGGCCACATGCCGGAAACCATCGACCTCGCCGCCGCGCTGGGCCGCATCCGGCGGGTCACCGGCCTGCCGGTCGCGTTCGGCGGGCTGGTCGCTGCGGGCGGCCGGCACCTGCGGCTCAGCGACTTCACCGGCACCGCCACGCTCGCCCTGCACGGCCTGGTGGTCAACGCCGGCAACGGGCTGGGCGGCCGGGTGGTGAGCACCGGGCGGCCCGGCCGGGTCGAGGACTACGCGACCGATCCGCGGATCAGCCACGAATACGACGCGCCGGTCACCGCCGAGGGGCTGCGGGCCATCGCCGCGGTGCCGGTGGCGATGGGCAACTCGGTGCTCGCGGTCCTCTACGCGGGCACCCGCGAGCCGCTGTCGGTGGGCGCCCGCGCGCTGGAGGCGATGAACCAGATCGGGTTGCGCGTCGGCACCGAGATCACGGTACGGCGGGAGGTCGCGCGGCGGATGGCCGCAATGGAGACGGCCGCGGCCCGGGACCGTACGAACGCCCGGGAATGGGAAGAGGTGCGCCTGGCGCACGCCGACCTCCGGACGCTCGCGGCCGAGACCGACGACCCGGCGCTGCGGGCCCGGCTGCAGCAGATCTCGGACCGGCTCACCCTCGCTCCCGCGGCCGACCGCCCCAACCCGTTGTCGCCCCGGGAGCTGGACGTCCTCGCGATGGTGGCGGTCGGCTGCGGCAACGCCGAGGCGGCCCGGCGGCTGGGACTGCTGCCCGAGACGGTGAAGAGCTACCTGCGCAACGCCATGCGCAAGCTCGGCACGCACGGCCGGATGGAGACCGTGGTGACCGCGCGGCGTCTAGGCTTCCTGCCGTGAACATGCTTCGGGTCGTCGTGTCGGAGTCGGGTGTCGCGGTGGAGGACGCGCCGATCCCCCGGCCGGGTCCCGGCGAGGTGCTGGTGCGTACGGTGCTGGCCGGCGTCTGCGGGTCGGACACGCACGCGTTGCACGGCACTCATCCGTTCATCTCCCTGCCGTACCCGCCGGGTCACGAGGTCAGCGGCGTGGTCGCCGACGTGGGTACGGGCGTCACCAACGTGGCGGTCGGCGACCGGGTCACCATGGAGCCGTTCCTGCCCTGTTGGCAGTGCAAACAGTGCCGGGCCGGGCGGGAGAACGTGTGCGAGCGGCTGCGCTTCTTCGGCTGCGCGCACGACCAGGGCGGCATGGCCGAGTTCTTCACCGTCGACCAGCGCCGGCTGCACGGCATCCCGGACCAGCTGGACTGGACCGAGGCCGCGTTCATCGAACCGCTCGGCACGCCGGTGCACGCGGTGCGGCTGGCCGGCGGGGTGGCCGGCAAGACCGTGGCGATCCTCGGCGCGGGCACGATCGGGTTGCTGACCCTGCAGGTCGCCCGGGCGTACGGCGCGAAGCGGATCGTGGTGACCGCGCGGTCGGAGCGCAGCCGGGCCCGGGCGGCGAAGTTCGGCCCCGACGCGGTGGTCGACGCGACCGCTCCCGACGCGGCCGGGCAGGTGCGGGAGGCGCTCGGCGAGAGCGCGGACGTGGTCTTCGACTGCGTGGCCGAGCAGTCCACGATGGATCAGGCGCTGGCCATGGCGAACAAGGGCGGCACCGTCGTGGTGGTCGGGGTGCCGCCGGCGCCGGTGACCGTCCCGCTGCCGATGATCCAGGACAGCCAGCTGCGCATCCAGGGCAGCGCCACGTACCTGCCGGACGACTTCGCCGACGCGATGCGGCTGCTGACCACCGGCTCGGTCTCGGTGGACGAGATGGTCACGTCGCTGCGCCCGCTGGCCGAGGCGGCCGAGGCCTTCGAGGACGCCTCCTCGGGCGAGCACATCAAGGTCCTCATCGATCTGCGGCGGTAGGCCCTGGCGGTTACTCGCCGGTAATGACATGGTGGTCGGATGACCGACTACGACGTCGTGATCGTGGGCAGCGGGTTCGGCGGAAGCGTCAGCGCGCTGCGCCTCACCGAGAAGGGTTACCGGGTCGGCGTGCTGGAGGCGGGCCGGCGCTTCACCGCGGAGACGCTGCCGAGGACGTCGTGGGACGTGCGCAACTTCCTCTGGGCGCCCAAGCTGGGCCTGCGCGGCATCCAGCGGATCACCCTGCTCAAGGACATCGTGGTGCTGTCGGCCGCGGGCGTCGGCGGCGGCTCACTGGTGTACGCGAACACGTTGTACCGCCCGCCCGCCGGCTTCTTCGACGATCGCCGCTGGTCCGGCATCACCGACTGGGCGACCGAGCTCTCGCCCTACTACGACCAGGCCTCCCGCATGCTCGGTATCACCGAGCAGCCCACGATGACGCCGTCCGACCGGGTCATCCGCGAGGTGGCCGAGGACATGGGGGTGGGTTCGACCTTCCGCCGTACGCCCGTGGGAGTCTTCTTCGGCGAGCCGGGCAAGACCGTGCCGGATCCGTATTTCGGGGGCGCCGGCCCGGCTCGCACGGGGTGCGTCGAGTGCGGCAACTGCATGATCGGCTGTACGGTCGGCGCGAAGAACCGCCTCGACGTGAATTACCTGTACCTCGCCGAACGGGCCGGCGCGCGGGTCCACCCGTCGACCGAGGTGACCGCGCTGCGGCCGGTCGGCGGTGGCTGGCGCGTCGAGAGCACCAGCGGCGTCTTCACCGCCCGCGACGTGATCCTGGCGGCGGGCGCGCTCGGCACCCAGCGTCTGCTGCACGCGATGCGTGACAACGGCGTACTGCCCCGGATCTCGCCGCAGCTCGGCGCGCTCACCCGCACCAACTCCGAGGCGTTGCTCGGCGCCCAGGCCAGATCGGTGCCCGCCGAGCCGTACTCGCAGGGCGTCGCGATCACCTCGTCGTTCCACCCGGACTCCCGGACACACATCGAGCCGGTCCGGTACGGGCCGGGCAGCAACGCGATGGGCCTGCTGGCGACGCTGCTGGTCGACGGCGGCGGGCGGCTGCCCCGGCCGGTCAGATTCCTCGGGCAGGCGCTGCGCCACCCGTACGTGCTGCTCCGGTCGTTGTCCGTCCGGCGCTGGAGCGAACGCACGATCATCGCCCTGGTGATGCAGACGGCCGACAATTCCCTGACCGTACGGCGTACCAAGCGCGGCCGATTGACCACCGGGCCCGGGCACGGCGAGCCGAACCCGTCCTGGATTCCGGTCGGGCACGAGGCGGTGCGCCGGATCGCGGAGAAGATCGGCGGTTTCCCGGGCGGCACTCTCGGTGACGTGTTCGACATTCCGATGACCGCGCACATTCTCGGCGGCGCCACGATCGGTGATTCCCCGGCCACGGGTGTGGTGGACGCCTATCACCGTGTTTACGGGTACCCCGGATTGCACGTGATCGATGGTTCGGCGGTTCCCGCGAATCTGGGCGTGAACCCTTCCCTGACCATCACCGCGCTGGCAGAACGCGCGACCGCGCTGTGGCCGAACAAGGACGAATCGGATGAGCGGCCGGAGATCGGGCGGGAATACCGCCGATTGTCGCCGATCGCGCCGCGGAATCCGGCCGTTCCGGCCCATGCGCCGGCCGCGCTGCGGCTTTCTTGAAGCTTCCAGAATGGTTGCCCGGCGGCAAGGAACGGACGAACCGCCCCGGCGCCGGGGAATCGGCGACGAGGCGGCTCGGGTCTTTTCCCGCGCGGCCGCCTGCTCAGGCGGCTCGGGTCTTTTCCCTGGCGGCCGCGTGCTCAGGCGGCTCGCCCGGTCACGCGGTTGTGCAGGTCGAGCCGTTCAGCGTGAATGCGGCCGGTCGCGCGAAGCTTCCGCCGTACGTGCCCTGGAAGCCGAACGAGACGCTGCCGCCGGCCGGAATGGAGCCGTTCCAGGCGATGTTGCGGGCGGTCACCGCGCCGCTCGACCCGGTCAGCGACGCGTTCCAGGAGTTGGTGATCGTCTGACCGGACGGCAGGGTGAAGCCCAGCGACCAGCCGTTGACCGCGGCCGTCCCGGTGTTCGCAACCGTGACATCGGCGGTGAAGCCGTTGCCCCACACGTTGGTGCCGTAGGTGACCCGGCAGGCCGCGGTGCCACCCGGCGGCGGGCTCGTCGGGCCGGTGGGTCCGCCGGTGCCGCCACCGCCGTTGACGCTGGCCGAGAAGTTGTTCACGGCCAGCCCGGCGCCGCCGATCCACGGCTCGAACCCGGCCTGGATGCTGGTCAGATACCACGCGCTGGTGATCGCGCCGCGGTTCTTGGTGTCGTTGATGAAGTCCAGCACACTGAAGCTCCAGCTGCTGATCGGGCTCGGCGCGACGTACGAGATCACCGCGTTCGAGCCGTTGCTGCCCTGCCAGACCTGCCAGGTCCGGCCGCCGATGGTGGCGTTGCCGACGACCGAGCCGATCGGCTGGATCGAGCCCTGCCGGTTGAACCAGATCATGATTTCCTGCTGGTTGACACCGTCCCTCTTGGGCGACGGGTCCAACCAGATGTCGTACGCGGCGTCGTAGGTGGCGCCGGACACGTACGTGTAGCTGATGCTGCTGGTGGCGCTGGAGATGTCGCTGACCCGCATCGGCAGGTTGGTGCCGGGCGAGCAGTTGGTGTAATGGCAGCCGAGGTAGACCGCCGGGTACGACACCGGGGCGCCGCTCGTGCTGCCGGTGCCCTGCTGGCTGGTGATCGAGAAGCCGGTGCTGGTGACGTTGATGCACTGCTGGGCGGAGGTGCCCCAGCGGTTGTTCATGACCACGTACCGGCCGCCGATCGTGGTGCTGCCGTACTGGTCACAGATCTGGGTGTCGGCCGCGGCCGGATCGGCCACGACGAAGGCCGTGACGGCGGAGGCGGCGAGCAGGCCGGCCGCCGCGGCGGCCCGGAGAAGACGTCTCATTGCGGACTCCTGGGGGAGGGAGGTCATGCGGTGGGAGCGCTCCCAGAAGACGTTACCGGACATTCATGAGTATGAAAAGAGTCCGATGCCGCCGAGCCCCGCACCGCCCCGCCGGGCCGCTACGAAGCGCTACAGAATTGCGACATGCGGAAGGGGCAATTTGCACTGAGAAGCAAATGGGGACAGAATGCGTAGCGTATCGACATTGTCGTCCCTTGAATGACATCGCTGTAGGAGCGGGCACACCATGGCCAAGCAGGTAATAACCCTTCTGACCGACGACCTCGACGGCGGAGAGGCCGACCGTACCGTCGAGTTCGGACTCGACGGTGTGAACTACACGATCGACCTCTCGGAGAAGAACGCCGGCAAGTTGCGCAAGGCGCTCGACCCGTTCCTGAACGCGGCGACCCGCGTCGGCCGCACCTCGGCCCCGCCCGCTCGGCGCACCGCTCCGGCGAGCACCGGCCGCGCGAGCCGCGACCAGAATCAGGCCATTCGCGAGTGGGCCAACAAGAACGGCTACGAGGTGTCCGAGCGCGGTCGCATCCCGAGCCACATCGTCGAGGCGTACCACAGCAAGCGATAGCCACGGCAGAAATGCGGCGCCGCCCGGTGGCGGCGCCGTTTTTCTTTCTTTTCGACCGTCTCTTCGGTACGGTCGCGCCCGCCCCGCATCGACACACATGACATCAATGGCCGCCGCCCGCTCGGCACATGACGCGGATCGGTCGGCAGGTTGCCACCGGTGTCCATCCGCCGCCCGGCATTCCCGGAGACCACGGCGGCGCTGTCCCGGACACCCTCGCCGGCGGGGCCGGCCTGAGACCGCTGAGGCCGGCCGGCCATCGGCCGTACGCCAAGATTGCTCCGATCCGCAAAGGACGCCCCCGTCGCCGCGACGATCATTTCGCGACGGCCTGCATCGGCACATTCGGTAAGGCCGGTCGCCTCCGCTGCCGCCGCTGCCTACACCGCCGTTGCCACCGCCACCAGCCCGCCGCTTCCGCGTCCGCTACGGCCACCGCCGCGGCATCCGCCGGTGCCGCCTTCAGCGCCGCCGCCTCGGCGCTAGCGCCGCCTGCGCGCCGCCATCCCCTCCGCCGTCACCCTCCGGTCCGCCGTCCCCCGCGCCGCGATCACCTTCCGTTCCGCTATGCCCTCCCCTCCACTGCCCCCTTCCGGTCGCCGTCCCCTTGCGCCACCGCCTCCGCGCTGCCCTTCCCTCCCCCCGCTCCGTCCTCCCCTCCGCCGCCCGCCGGCTGAAGCGGCCAGCGGCCCGCCGCGCCCCGCCCGCTGCACCGCGATGCGCGCGGCGACGTTGAACGCCTCACCGCGGCGGCGGCGCAGGTGTTCGGTGAGCGCGGAATGGATGCGCCGCTCGAGGAGATCGCCGCCACCGCCGGGGTCAGCGCCGGCACGCTCTACAACCGCTTCGGCGGACGGGACGCGCTGATCGACGCGGTAATGCCGGACCTCGTCGAGGCCGGGGGCTGGACGCCCGCCGCCGGGCCGAGGCGGAGACCGATCCGTGGGCCGACTTCCGGCGGTATGTGACGCTGCTGTGCGAGGTGCTGGCGTCCGATCCCGGGATGAACGACGCGGTGAGCCGCCGCTTCCCGGACGCACGCCGGCTCACCGAGGTGTGCGACGCGCAGATGAACATCGTGCGTATCCTCATCGATCGGGCCCACCGGGCCGGCGCGCTGCGCACCGACTTCACCACCGAGGATTTCCCGTTCCTGCTCTGGTCCACCGCGACGATCGTGCGGGCCACGGCGTCGACCGCGCCGGAGGCCTGGCGGCGCGCGCTGACGTTCGCGCTCGACGGGCTGCGGGCCGGGCCCGGGACGACCGAGTCGGACGTGCCGCCGCTGACCGAAGAACAGATGCACACCGCGATGGTCGGCCTCGGCGAGCGGCGGCGGGCGCGCGGTTAGCCCGGCCCACTGGGGGTACGGCGTCAGTATGCGAGTAGTGATCGTGGGTGCGGCCGGGAACGTGGGAACGGCCCTGCTGCGCCGCTTGCACGACGAACCGGACGTCTCGCTGGCGGGGATCGCGCGGCGGCTGCCCGAGCCGGAAGGCGTCTACGCGGGCGTCGACTGGCACGCGATCGACATCGGCGACCCTTCGGCGGCCGAGCCGCTGGCCGAGGTCTTCGACGGGGCGGACGCGGTGGTGCACCTCGGGTGGCAGATCCAGCCGAGCCATGACCGTCGGCGGCTCTACCGCACCAACGTGCTCGGCAGTCGGTCGATCGCGCGGGCGGTGCTGCGGACGGGCGTACCCACCCTGATTTTCGCCTCTTCGGTGGGTGTCTATTCGCCCGGGCCGAAGAGGACGTTCGTGCGCGAGGACCATCCGCGCGCCGGCGTGATCGAGTCCTCGTACAGCCGGCACAAGGCGCTGGTCGAGCGGATGCTCGACGGGGTCGAGGAGCAGCACCCGACGCTGCGGGTGGTGCGGCTGCGGCCGGGGCTGATCTTCCAGCGGGTGGCCGGGACGGAGATCTCGCGGTACTTCGCCGGGCCGCTGCTGCCCGCCCGGCTGTTGCGCCTGGGCCGGATCCCGGTGGTGCCGTCGCATCCCCGGCTGCGGCTGCAGGCGGTGCACGCGGACGACGTGGCCGAGGCGTACCGGCTGGCGCTGCGATCGCGGGCGCACGGCGCGTTCAACATCGCGGCCGACCCGGTGCTGGACGCCAAGGTCGCGGCCGAGACGTTCCACGGCGTCCCGGTGCGGGTGCCGGCCAGCGCGCTGGAGGCCGCGGCGGCGCTGAGCTGGTGGACCCGGTTGCAGCCGGTCGACCGGGGCTGGGTGCGGCTGGCGTTGCAGGCGCCGTTGATGAACTGTGACCGGGCCGCCACCGAGCTCGGCTGGCGACCGGCCCGGGACTCGGTGAGCGCGCTGCGGGAGCTGGTCGCCGGGATGGGCGACCGGGCGCACACCGACGCGCCGGCCCTCACCGACGACCCGGCACTCCCGGGTCGCCTGGGCGGGCTTCTCCGCGGCAGGCTCCCCGGGACCGGTGACCCGTACTGATCTATGGCAGGAAGTAGTTCGGGTTCGGCAGCTTGAAGGTGCGGTCGGCGTAACCGCCCAACAGATCGCTGTACTGGTCGCCGAAGTTCGCCACGATGTCGTAGCCGAGCGACTCGATGTGCTTGCGGGTGGCCGACTTGTAGTGGACCGTCGTGCACTTGCCGTCCGGGTCGCCGGCGCACGCCGTCCTCAGGTAGTCCGGGTACGCGCTCACGTCCGGCTTGGTGAACAGGCCGTCCTCGCCGCCGCGCAGGGTCGTCGGCTTCGGGAATCCCGCGTCCACGCCCACGCCGTCCTCGGTGAGGTTGCCGAGCGTGGACTGCTCCTGCGACGACGGGCGCCCGGTCAGGTAGAAGATCGAGTAACCCTCGCGCTCGGCGGTCCTGACCAGGTTCACCATGCCGGGCACCGCGGGGAAGCGCTGCTCGGTGACGAACTGGGCGTTGGTGGCCGGGTTGAACGCCCAGTTGCTGGCGATCTCGTAGTTCCAGTTGGCCAGCGTGGTGTCGTCCACGTCGAGCACGATCGCGCGGGTGGCCTTGCGGTGGCGCGTGCTCAGATAGCGGGTGCCGTCGGCGGCCACGCCGCGCGCCTCCTTGGCGTAGTAGCTGTCGTCGGCGAACTGGCCGGTGCCCAGCGGGTCGCCGTAGTAGTTGCGCAGCTGCTGGCGCAGGACGTCGATGTTGGTCACCTCCCGCTCCGAGTGCGGAGTCTTAGTCTTGATGGCCGGCCCGGCGGTGGCCGCGGCATAGCCGACACCGGCGCCGCCCAGGGCCGCGACCGCTACGGCCGCCACGGCGCTGACCGCCACGCGGCGGGAGAGCTTCACAGACACGACGGTTCTCCTCGGGTGATGAATGATCCCAAGGCGTCACTATGCCCTCGGCCGCCACCGTACGGAAGCTATGCGACCAGCGGTCTCTGCTCGGTCAGCGCCCCCAGCGCCTCGGTGCCGTCAACCGGGCTGGAGAACAGGTATCCCTGACCCCACTCACAGCCCATTCCGGCGAGCAGATCGCGACGTTCGCAGGATTCGATTCCTTCCGCAACCACCGTCAGTGCCAGCGATTTCGCCTGTCCGATGAGGTCGCCGATCCCGGCGAGGTGATCCGGACCGTCGAGCATGTCGTCGATGAACGCTTTATCGATCTTTATCACGTCAAGGGACTGGTGACGCAGGCGACGCAGTGAGGAACATCCCGCTCCGACGTCGTCCATGGCGACCAGGACGCCGTGGGCACGCAGCACGTCGAGATCCGTCCAGAGCGGCGCATCGGGATCGGCCAGAACGGTCTCGGCCATCTCCAGCATCAGCCCCCGGGGCGGCACCGCGGCGTACGCAAGAGATTGAAGGATGTGATCGACGAAACCGGGCTCGCGGAACTGTCGCGCCGAGACGTTCACGCTCACGTACGGCTGACGGCCGCGCGGCAGAATGCGACGCCATTGGGCGACCGTGTGCAGCGCCTGCTCGAGCACCCATCGGCCCATCGGCACGACGAGCCCGCTTTCCTCGGCGACCTCCAGGAATTCGGCCGGCGCGACCACGCCCTTGACCGGATGATGCCAGCGAACCAGCGCCTCGAATCCGACGGCCTCGTCCGTGGCCAGGTCCACAATGGGCTGATAGGCGAGAACGAATTGACCTTCGTGTACGGCGTGGTCCAGCGCCGAGCGCAATTCGAGCCGTTCCACCATCGCGCCGTGCAGATGCGACTGGTAACGGCGCCATTGGTTCTTGCCGGCGCCCTTCGCCACGTACAGCGCCAGGTCGGCCTGCCGGAGCAGCTCGTCCGCCGAGTCCGCCTCGGGTGTGGTGGTGATGCCGATGCTGGCGACCGCGTTGAGCGTGGTGCCGTCCTCGGTGACGATCGGCGGCGCGAGCGCGGTCAGGATGCGCTGCGCCGTCTCCTCCACCGCGCCGGGGTCCTGCACGTTCTCGACCAGGGCGGCGAACTCGTCCCCGCCGAGCCGGGCGGCGGTGTCGTCGGCGCGCAACGCCCCGGCGATCCGGTGCGCGACGGAGATCAGCAGGTGGTCGCCGGCCGCGTGCCCGTACGTGTCGTTGACGATCTTGAAGTCGTCCAGGTCGATGAAGAGCACCCCGACGACCGAGCCGTCCCGGGTGGCGCGGGCGAGCGCGTGCCCGAGGCGGTCGTTGAACAGCACCCGGTTGGCCAGGCCGGTCATCGGGTCGTGGAACGCCTGGTGGGTCAGTTCCCGCTCGAGGCGGCGACGCTCGGTGACGTCGCGCATCGTGATGACCAGCGCGGCCACCGTGGGGTCGGCGCGCAGGTCGCGGCAGTGCATCTCGAGCAGGACGTCGGTGACCGCTCTCAGGTCGACGCCCCCGGTGCCCCGGCCCGCGGTCGTGTCCCCGCGGACCGCGGCCAGCGCCTCGGCCAGCCGGTCCCGGTCGTCGGGATCGATGAGGTGGGAAATGGGCACGCCGGTCGGGTCGCCGTGGAAGGTCGGGGCGGCGGACGGGCTCGCATAACGGATCCGGTTCTCGTCGTCGACGATCAGGATGACGTCGGCGGTGTTCTGCACGAGGGTCCGGAAGTAGGTCTCGCTGTTGCGCCGGATCACCTCGCGGCTCAGGCCGATCCGTTCCAGGGCCAGCGCGACCTGGGCGGCGAGGGCCTCGATCGAGCGCGCCACGTCGGGTAGGGCGTGGGCCGGGGCGGCCACGTGCAGGACGCCGACCAGCGGGTCGCCGGTGGGTCGGTCGGTGAGGACCATCGGGCAGCGCAGCGTGGCCGGGAAGTCCTTGAGGCGTACGGATACGGCCCAGTCGACGTCACGGGTGGCCACCAGGCGGGCGGTCGTGCCCGCGGCCCGGTCGTGCGCGGCCTGCTGGGCCGCCTCGGGCGGCAGGGGCCGGTCCTGAGGTACGGGCATGGCGAGGACGACGGTGTGCTGGGTGTCCGGGGGCAGGAGATGGGTGACCGCGGTGCGGACGGCGGCGTTGACCGCGTCGGTGTCGGCCGCGGAGACCAGCGCGGCGGAGGCTTGGCGCAGGGCTCGTTCGCGGGTGAGGGCCAGGCGGTGGTGTGCCATGACGCCGGCCATCCGGACCAGGATCAGCACCAGCGTGAGGGCGCCGAGGGCGGCCGCCGCCCGCGACTTCTCGGCCAGGATCACCGCGGGGGCTGCCATGGCGGCCAGGCCGAGCAGGGTGAGGCGGGTCTTGGTGAGCTCGGGTCGCGGGGCAGGGCCCGGCTTCGTGAGGTCACGCATGCTCGGGTGCAGCGCCGCCGCGCCGGCCGCCGCGCAGAGCGCGAGGTACCCCGCCGCCGGCAGATCTCCGAGATGTCCGATGGCCATCGCGGCCACGCCGGCGGCCAGGAGGCTACCCGCCGTGAGCGGTCGTCCCGCGGTCGTCAGGAGTCCGGTGACCATCCCGAGACACAGCAGGTCACCGAGCGGCAAGAGAATCACCGAGGGTGACCCGTCGTGCAGATGCGGACCGATCAGGAAGGCCCAGACGAGCACCGCCGCACCCGACGTGAGGGCGAGCGCGTCCAGCAGCCCGCCGCGTCCGTTCGCCGCGCCCGTCCGCCGCCTGATGAAGATGAGCAGCGCTCCCGCGAGCAGCAGGTAGACCGCCGGCAGCAGTATGGTCCCCGCCAGCCGCACCGCCGACCCCGCCCAAGCCGGCGCCCCGGCCAGCCGCACGGCCGTGCCCACGGCCGTCACCGCGATCGCCACCACCAGCAGGCGCCACGGCAAGCGCTCCGACGGCTGGTGCCCGCGCACGCCGGCCATCACGGCGGCGACCGCGGACAGGGCCGCCACCAGCACCAACACCGTCCGGCTGCCGGGCACGACGGTGATGCCCGCGCCCAGGAGTGCGATCCACCCGGCGAACAGGGCGGGCGCCACCCGAGCCGGCATGCTGCCCTCCTCCACGTTCCCGTTCGTCCTCACATCGGCCCCCGAACGCCACAACTGAGTGAAACCGGCACAATCGGAAGGTGCTCCTGGAGTTCATCCGCACCAACACGACCCCGCGCCCGGTGCCTTTCGTCCCCGAGATCACGCTTCATCAGGCCGATGAGCCGATAGAGCTGTGGGAGAAGACGGAGGCCGCCGGCGTGGAGCAGCCGCCGCCGTTCTGGGCCTTCGCCTGGGCGGGCGGTCAGGCGCTGGCCCGGCACATCCTCGACCACCCCGCCTTGGTGGCGGACCGGAGCGTCCTGGACCTGGCGACCGGGTCCGGCCTGGTCGCGGTGGCGGCGGCGAAAGCGGGCGCCCGCCCGGTGACGGCCAACGACATCGACCCGCTCTCGCTGGCGGCCGCCACCGCGAACGCCGAGATCAACAACGTCGCCGTCACGCCGCTCGAGGCCGACCTGCTGGACACCGACGACCCGTACGGCGTGGTCCTCGCCGGCGACGTCTTCTACAGCCGGGAGATGGCCGCGCGGGTCCTGCCTTTCCTCCGCCGGGCCGCCGCCCGGGGCGCGCTGGTCCTGGTCGGCGACCCGGGCCGCGCGTACCTGCCCACCGAGGCCATGATCCGCCAGGCCGCCTACGACGTCCCGGTGGAGGTCTCGCTGGAGAGCGTGCCGATCCGCCGAACCACCATCTGGCAGGTTCAGCCCCACTGACCACGGCGCGAGGAGGCGGGGCGCGGGGGGGGGGCGCCTGTCCGGCGCGTACGTCAGGAATTTCTTGACTGCTGGGGCTCGGCGGAGGCCTTCAGCAGATCCCTCAGCTCGTAGCCCGTCGTTATCTCGACGTCCGGGGACCACGGTGACGCCGGCTCCCGGTCGGTCCGGGGCGAGCGCATCAGGATCGCCCGCGCCACGTCGGCCCGGCGGGCGCAGGCGATGTCGCGCCGGCGGGTGTCGCCCACGAACCAGGACTCCTGGGGGGAAACGCCCAGTTCGTCGGTGGCCGCCCAGATCATCTGCGGATTCGGCTTCCGGACGCCTGCCTCGTTGCTGTAGATCTGGGCGCCGAAGAGATGGCCCACGCCGACCTGGGCCAGGAAATCGCGGTGCGCGGCGCCGGACAGCGTGTTGCTCACCACCGCCATCCGGATCTCGCGGCTCGCCGCCTCGGACAGGGCCTCGATGATTCCCGGGCGCAACGCCCAATTGTGCCGCCACGCCCAGTCGTAGCTCAGGCGTTTCACCGCTCCCCGCACCGGGACCTGCGCGGCCGGCGGCCAGCCGGGCAGGATGAAGCGCTCCCACACCTCCGACTGCGGCAGCTCGTCCGGCCAGTCCTCGTCCCGCCACGCGGCGTAGGCCTCGGCGCCGCGGGTCAGCGAGCGCTGGATCTCGCCGGGGGTCAGGGCGCCGTGCGCCATGTTGTAGATGCGCAGCACCAGCTCGGGCGGCGCGGAACGCTGCGGGGGCGCGTCCGCCAGTACGCCCCCGAAGTCGAGGAGCAGGGCGGCCGGGCACGGGGTCATGTCAGCGGACGGTGTCCAACGACCACGCCCGTACGCCTCCGACGATGCCGGCGGTGTTCGGAACCACGACCACATCGTCGCCCATCCGGGCCAGCTGGGTGGGGGTGATCAGGCGGGAGTTGCCGCCGCCCAGGTAGACGCGGTCCCACAGGAAGACCGGGCGCAGGCCCTCGACCACGTTGCGGACACGGCGCGACCAGAGGGCGTCGCCGAGGCGGCGGCGCTCGTGCTCGCCGATGTACGTGTCGTAGGACATGCCCCAGCGCACCGGCGCCTGCGACATCTCCAGGTGCGGGGCGAGGCGGCCGCCGTCGAACAGGGCGCAGCCCAGGCCGGTGCCGAGCGTCAGGACCAGCTCGCAACCGGTGCCGGCCACCACGCCGGCGCCGTGCACCTCGGCGTCGTTCAGGACCAAGGTGGGCAGGCCGAACGCCTCGGCCAGGGCGGTACGGGCGTCGAAACCATGCCAGGCGTCGACCAGCTCCGGGTCCACCCGGGTGCGTGGCCCGCTGCGGGTGACGTAGTGCGGGGTCGCCACCACCACGCCGTGGCGGATCATGCCGGGCATGCCGACGGTGATCCGGTCGGCACTCGGCAGGCGCTCGCCGAGCTGCGTCAAGGTCTTGACGAACAGTTCGGGAGGTAACGGGTACGGCGTGGGCACGCGCAACGGATGAGCACGCATCGTCCCGGCCTCGTCGAGAACCGATCCCTTGATGCCGCCGCCGCCACAGTCGATCGTCAGGGTGAAAGCCACGCCGCCAGTGTGCATGGAGGTCACCTCCTCGCACAGTAATTGTGACCCGGTATCGTCGCTGCGGTGGCCAGGGCCTTGCGGGTGACGACGCGGAACGCGAATTTTCAACAGTGGCAGGCGCTGCTCACCAACCGCACCAAGCGGCACCGTGCGGGCGAGTTCCTGGTTCAGGGTGTACGGCCCATCTCGCTCGCGGTCGACCACGGCTGGGACATCCGGGCCCTGATCTACCCGGACCGCCGGGCGCTGTCCGGCTGGGCCCGCGACGTGCTGGACCGCACCGGCGCGCAACCGGTGGCGATGGCCCCGGAGCTGGTGGCCGAGCTGGCCGACAAGGAGGACGCCGAGCTCATCGCCGTGGTGGGGACGCCCGGCGAGGTGACGATCGCGCCGGATCCCCATCTGCTCGTGGTGGTGTTCGACCGGCCGTCCACGCCCGGCAACGTCGGGACGCTGATCCGGTCGGCGGACGCGTTCGGCGCCTCCGCGGTGATCATCACGGGGCACGCGGCGGATCCGTTCGACCCCCGCGCCGTACGGGCAAGCACGGGATCTCTCTTCGCTCTGCCCGTTCTCCCCGCCGACACCGTGGCCGCCGCTCTGGCACTGCTGCCCGAGACGACCAGGCTGGTGGCGACCGACGAGCACGGGTCGGTCGACGTCGCGGATCACGACCTGACCGGGCCCACCGCCGTTCTCGTCGGCAACGAGACCCACGGGCTCAGCCAGGCGTGGCGCGAAGCAGCCGACGTGACCGTCCGCATCCCCATCACCGGTGCGGCAAGCTCACTGAACGCCGCGGCGGCGGGCACGGTGGTTCTGTACGAGGCGGTCCGTCAACGCTCACGACACCTCGGCTGAGGCGGACTCCTCCGGCCGCAACCGTAACCGGGTGATGGCCCGCCCGGTCACCTCGACGACCTCGGCGGTGAACCCGGGCAACGTCACCACCTCGCCCGGCCCGGTCGGGATGTGTCCCAGCACGGCCAGCACCATCCCGGCGACCGTCGTGTAGTCACCCTCCTCGTGGGCGTCCGACTCGTCGTGGAACCCGATGTCCGGCAGGTCGTGGATCGGGAACGAGCCGGGCAGCAGCAACGCGCCGTCCGCCTCGCGCACCACCGCCGCCACGTCCCGGTCCGTCTCGTCGTAGATCTCCCCCACGATTTCCTCGACCAGGTCCTCCATCGTGATGATCCCGTCGATCGCGCCGCGTTCGTCGACCACCAGCGCCAGCTGTTGCCGCTCGCCCCGCAGCTGCCGCAGCGCGTCCGACACCCGCAGCGTCTCGGGCAGGAACAACCCGGGCCGGCACAGCTCGTCCACCGTCGCGTCCGCCTCGATCAGGTCGCGCAGGTGGACCGTCCCGATCACGTCGTCCAGCCCGGCCGGGCCCACCACCGGCGCCCGCGAGTGGCCGCCGTCCATCAGCACCCGCAGCGCCTCCTTGGCCGACATGCCGCTCGCCAGCGAGAGCACGTCGCGGCGCGGCACCAGGATCTCGCGCAGGATCCGGTCGGCGATCTCGAACGCGCCGCTGATGATCGTGCGCTGCTCGGCGGAGAAGTCCTGCTGCGCGGCGACCATGTCGCGGATCTCCTCGGTGGTCACCTCCTCGCGCTGGGCCGCCGGGTCGCCGCCGGCCAGCCGCACCACCACGTTGGTGGCCGCCCCGAGCAGCCACACCGCGGGCCGGGAGATCTTCGACAGCACGTCCAGCGGACGGGCGACCACCAGCGCCCACCCCTCGGGCCGCTGCATCGCGATCCGCTTCGGCGCCAGCTCACCGATGACCAGCGTGACGAAGGTCAGCGCGATGGTGACGATCACGATGGCGGTCGGCTCGGCCGCGGAGCCGAGGAAGCCGAGCGGCTCGACCAGCGGCTCGGACAGCGACACCGCGGCGGCCGCCGACGCCAGGAAGCCGGCCAGCGTGATGCCGATCTGGATGGTGGCCAGGAACCGGTTCGGGTCGCGGCTCAGCCGGGCCAGCACCCGCCCGCCGCGGGACTGCCGCTCGAGCCGCTGCACCTGGCTCTCCCGCAACGACACCAGTGCCATCTCACTGCCCGAGAACGCGGCGTTGACCAGCACCAGCACGAGCACCAGGACGATTTCTCCGCCTGTGCCACCCATTCACACGCCCCCGGGGACAAATCGACACGAGGGGACCAAGGTATCCGGCGCAGGGGCCGTCCGCTCGGTGGCTGGCCGGTCAGAACCGGGCGAAGGAGCGGATCGGCATGCGCGGGCCGAACTTCGGCGCCCCGATGCCACCGAAGGCGAGCAGGTCACATACCCGGCCCCGGTGACCGCGAAACGGTTCCAGCAGCTCCAGCATCCGCTCGTCGGTGCCGCGCTCCTCGCCGGCCAGGGCCCAGGCCACCGTGTTCGGGATGTGGAAGTCGCCGACGCTGACCGCGTCCGGGTCGCCCCAGACCGTGCGGACCACTTCGGCGGCCGTCCACGGGCCGATGCCGGAGATGGTGACCATCCGGCGGGTCGCCTCGGCGGAATCCCCGGCCCGCTCCAGCCGGTCGGCGACCAGCGCCACCCGCTGCAGGGCCTGGGTGCGGCGCTGCTCGACCCCGAACGGGTGGAACACCCAGTACGGCGTGGCTACCACGGCGGCGGGGTCGGGCGGCAGCACCAGGCCGGCCGGGCCCGGCGCCGGCTCACCGAAATGCCGGCAGATCTTCCGGTACGCCCGGTGCGCCTCCTTGCCGGTGACCTTCTGCTCCAGCACGGCCCGCAGGGCGCGGTGGAAGAACAGGCCGGTGGCCGGCATCCGGACACCGGCGAAGGTACGGGCCAGACGATGCACGAGCGGGTTCGCGGCGGCGAGCTCGGGAAAACCGCTGAGATCGTCGCGCAGGCCGGCGATCGCGTCCGCCCGCTCGGCCAGCCAGTGGCGGCCGGGACCGTAGGTGGTGGCGACCAGGTCCCCCGCCGATCGGGTCAGGTGAATGGTCGCCGGCCCCGACGGCGTACGGGAGGAGAGCCAGAGGTCATCCCCCTGCAGCAAGCCGCACGGGTCGTGCTTGGGCACCAGCAGGGAGCCGACCGAGGCGCCGAAGTGGTACCGCTGCGGCGGGGTCAGCCGGCGCACCACCGTCTCGTTCACCCGGGACACTGTACGCGCGTGCGCATGCCGATGGCCCTGACCGCGCTCCCGGTCAGGGCCATCGGTTCATGGGGCGGCCGGACACCCGAGTGGTCCGGTCCCGCCCGGAGCAGCCGCACGGTCGTCGATCAGGGGGAAGGGCGACCACCGGAGACCGATGGGGGGTCCCGGTCCGCGGCGAGACCGTGTCGGCGGTCCCGCCGCGAACCCGGGTCGGCTCCGATACTGCTGGGCTGCTCCGCGTCGGTGCGTTCTCTCAGTTGCCGCCACGACCGGCGCGGACCTGGATCCGCACCACGTCGAACGCCGGCGTCTGGTTGGCGCGCTCCATCATCGGGATACGGTGCGAACCGTCACCCGCCCAGGAGGCACACTGCGCGGTACCGGCGGTCGGCAGACCCGGGACCTGGATCTGCACCGTGTCCGGGGTGGCGCCGCCCTTGCTGTCCTCGGTGGCCACGAAGAACGCCGGGACCGGGTCCGGGGCGGGCGCCGAATTGGTGCTGGCCAGCATCCGGCACGCGGTGTGGAAGTGACCGCGGACCAGGCCGTTCTGCAGCACCGAGCTCTCCACGTAGTACCCACCCTTACCGGCCGCGAGGAAGCGGTCACGGATCAGGTTGCGGGTGCTGACCGACAGGGTGAACGGGGCGTTCACCGCGACCGAGCGGGGCGCCCGGGTGATCAGCAGCGACGGGTTGTTCGCGGCGGCGCCGACCTCACCGAACTCGGTGGAGACGCAGCGGTTGCCCTCCTGGAAGCCGGTGTGCGGCGCCAGGTTGCTGGTGTCACAGCTGTTGGTGAGGATGCCGAGGCCGGCGCCGGGCGGCGGGGTGGTCGCGGTGTCCGACGGGGTGGGGGCCGGGTCCTGCGTGTCGCCACCGTTGCCGCCGGTCTCGGTGGGCTCCACGGTCGCCGACTCGGTCGGCTCCGCGGAGGCCGACTCGCTCGGGTCGGCACTGCCCGACTCGCTGGGGTCGGTGCTCGCCGACTCGCTGGGTTCGGTGCTCGCCGACTCGCTCGGGTCGGTGCTCGCCGACTCGCTGGGGTCGGCGCTGCCCGACTCGGCCGGGTCGGCGGCCTTGGTGGTGGTGGGCGGCGTGGCCGGCCTGGTCGTCGGCTTGCCGCCGCCGTTCTGGTTGTTGCCGACGTGGTTCATCACCCAGTTGCGGCAGCGGGTGCGCAGCTCGGTCGCGGTGACCGTGTCCCCGGCGCCGTCGTCCGCGTGCTGGGTCGCGCCGTTCTGCGTCCAGGTGCCCTTGCGCGTCTCGCTCGAGAGCTTCGCCGGCGGTGGCGTCGCGATGTCCTCGCAGGCGGCCAGCGCCTTCTTCTGGTTCCTGTCGGTGGACGCGTTGGAGACCTGGGTGACGGTCACGATGCCGCCGAAGGCCACCAGCGTGGCTGCCACCGCGACGATCCGGCGCTTGCCGCTGAACCATCCCGTGTTCCTGGTTGCGCGCCGGTACTTTGACCTTCGCATTTGGGGTGAACCTTTCTCTGATGCGATCGGGCGTCGCTCTACCGCGCCCGGAAGATACGCATGGTCGTGATGACACCGGCGACGAGCGCCGCGGCTAGGACGATGAGGATCACAGTGGTGTTGACGCCGGGGATTCCGCCGGTGCTGCTGCTGGCGGCACGGATCATCTGCCCGTCCACGGGGACCGGTCCGGCATTGGCGGCCGCGGGGGCGGGAGCTGTGGGCAGCGAGCCGTAGTCGACGATGCCGCTGCTCTCCAGCAGCGTCATGTGCGTCATGACGAACTGGTTCGACTGCTGGGCAAGCTGCCGGACCGAGTCGTTACGGGTGCTCGCGCGAATCGTGGCGATCGCCGGGAAGATCTTGCCGTGCGCGGCGCGCAGCCGGTCGATGTAGATCTGGTTGAAGGCGGCGGGCGTGGCCGCGTTCTTCATCTCGCTCAGCCAGAACTGCTGGTCGCTGTTCGGCTGGTTGGGCAGGTCGATGCCGAGCTTCTTGGCCACGTCCCGGTCGAGCTGGTCGAGGACGACGTGCTGCTGGCTGATCGACTTGCCGATGTTGACGACCCGCGGATCGTCCGACTTGTCGATCGCCATGTTGCTCGCCGGGATCTCCCACAGCCCCGCCAGGCGCACCTTGATCACGAAGTCCCGGTCGGCGGCGGTGACGGCGCCCGCGCCCTTGTCCTTGAACGTCGTGGCCGGAACCGGGATGTCTCCCCCGCCGGCGGCGCGGGCCGGCCCGACCGGCGCCAGCAGGAAAGCCAGTGCCATTGCCGTTATGCCCACCAGCCAGCGCGATCCCGGGCGCAGGGCGCGAGCGGCAACCATTCTCTTCAACCTCCGGATCCGCGGTTCTTTAGCGAATTCTTAAATTGCGCTTAACTCAGTAGCTGTAGTCGCTACCGGCGCCGGTGTCCGAACCCGAATTGTCATCGGAATCGTCCTTCGGCGGCGCCACCGGCTTGGAGACGGCCGGGAGACAGGTCAGGTTCTTCGCGCCGTCCGGCTTGATGACGAACCACTTGCCACCGACGTTCTGGCCCTTCCAGGCGCCCGGCTTGGTGTCGCCGATGTAGCGGTACAGCGGCCAGCCCTTGACGGTGAGCTGCTTGGAACCGTCGGCGCGGGTGACCGTGCCGACCAGCTTGGCGTCGACGCCCTTGAGCGTGGGCTTGCCGTTGCTGGTCAGGGCCGGCGGCCACACCTTCGCGCAGTCGTCCACACAGGTGGACTTGGCCGGTTTGTTCTTGTCACCGTCGAAGCGGTACAGGACGAAGCCGTCCTCGTTCTCGATGACCTGGCCCATCCGCTTCACCGCGGTGCCGGTCAGCTTGTCGGTGGTCTGCGCCGCGGTCAGCTCGGGGGCCTCGTCCGAGCCGGGAGGAGCGGTCGCGTCCGGATCCACCTGCGCGTTGGGGTCGCTCGTCGCGGCCGGGTCGGCGGTGGCGCCGGGCGAGGCGAGGACCGTGTCGGCGGCGGGCTCGGTGGCGTTGCCGTAGTCGGCTCCCGCCGGGGCACAAGCTTGCAGCGCGAACGCCGCGGCGATCCCGGCGCCTGCGACCATCAACTTTCGCTTCCGCGGTACCACTGGCCCTCCAGCTGATTCATGCTCTTGGCGTTTCCGGGCTGTAGTACGCGGCCGGGGGCGAGTCGGTTGAACAATCTCTCCAATCAATTTCCAGTTTTTTTCATTGAACCGTCCGGGCACTCCCGTACGTAAAAGAAGGCCCGGCCGATCGGCCGGGCCTTACGGTACGAACAAATGCAATTACGGAACGCGCACCAGGGTGTCGCCGCCGCCGTTCGCGGTCACTTCCTGCACCTGGACGTGGGCGATGTCCTCGCGAGGGGTCGCGGTGACCGCCTGCAGCAGCAGCGGCTCCGGGTTCGCCGCGGTGCCCCAGCCCCGGTCACCGACGGTCCAGGAGACCAGCGGCTCGGAGGTGCCGTCGGTGTGCACCGCGATCAGCCGACAGACCTTCGGGCCCTTGATGTTCGAGATGGCGAAGGAGATCTGGGTGCCCCAGTCCTTCTTCTCCAGGCCGACGGCGGCCGAGACGCCGGTGCGCGGGTCCTGGCCCTCGTAGCGCTGGCCGGTCAGGTCGGGGCCACCGATGCCCGGACCGCCGCCCGTCGCGGGCAGCGGGTCGAGCTGGCTGCTGCCGCGCTGCTCGGTGTTCGCCGGGGTCCCGCCGCCGTCGCCGCCGCGCACCTGGCCACCGACGAAGAAGGCGCCGATCGACAGCATCGCGAAGACGACGACCGCGGCGGCCAGCGAGTACAGCCGGCGGCTGTTCGCCCGGCGCCGGTCGTGGCGCACCTCACCCATCATCTTCTGCAGGACGACGCCGTCCTTGCGGGATTCCTCCGCGGCGATGACCGCGCTCGCGTCGACCTCCGACAGCAGGTCGGCGACCTCCACGAACGACTCGAGCTCGTACGCGCAGCGCGAACACTCGATCAGGTGGTCCTCGAAGCGGGCCGCGTCACGCTCGTCGAGCACGCCCAAGGCATACGACGCGACATCGAAGTGGTCTTCCTGGGTCATTCCGTCACCCCCCGCTGCTGCAACGCCGTACGCAGCGCACGCAGAGCGTAATAAACCCGCGACTTGGCGGTGCCCAACGGCAGGTTGAGCTTCTCCGCCGCCTCCGGGACGGTCCGGCCCCGGAAGTACGTCTCGATCAGAATCTCCCGGTGCGACTGGCTGAGCTCGCGCAGCGCGTCGGACACCGTCATGGACTGGAGAACCCGATCCGTGTCGTCCGATGTGCTGGGGAAGCTCTCCAGCTCACGGTCGTACGTCTCGGCCGGGCGGGCACTGGCGCTGCGGTGGTCGTCGATGGCGATCCGCCGCGCGACCGTGACCAGCCACGGACGCAGCGACTGCTGGCCCTGCGCGCCGAGCCGGTGCGCGTTGCGCCAGGCCCGCAGCAGGGTCTCCTGCACGATGTCCTCGGCCCGCTGCCGGTCGCCGCCGGTCAGCCGCAGCACGAACATCAGCAGGGGGCCGGCGTGCTCCTCGTAGAGCATCCGGACCAGAGTGTCCTCATGGCTCGCGCTGCTGCCCGGCTCCGTCGCGCCGTGCCGGGGCGCCTGCCGCGGGATCACCGAACCACCGTCGTCCACACCGCGGCCTCCGTCGATTGACTGCCAGCGTCCACCGGAACGTTGCTGTGTCATCAGGCACACCCCGCCCGGCGCCAGCCGGTCAACGGCCACCGCATGCATCGATACCTCCACCCGGAACTTTCCCCTTCGCCTGTGTTACGGCTGGGGACCCCGGCGGGGATTAATGCGAACGAAAGAATTTCCGGGGCGAGCGATCTCAACGGTCCTCCGAGTCTCGTGGGGGGTCACGAGGCGGGGGGCAGATGATCTGAATTCATCAATCTGCACCGATATGGCGGGCGGGTCCGCCGAATAATACTCAGTCCCACGGGTCCCACGAAATGTCCATCTGAGCTGCGGAGACGCACTGGCGGTGCGGTGTTACCGCTGCGTAGGCAAACGCTCTCTCAGCGTTCCGATCTCGACGATTGGGAGCGCTCCCGTGGGGGGCTTCGTCGCCCGTTCGGCGGAAGTCGGCCCACTGTCCGGGCCCTTTCGAGGGACGCCGCCCGATAGGACCGAACTAAGCGGTGTGCCCGATGTGCGGTGAGCGCAATCAACGGCCGCGGGCGGGGGCACGGTGATCGGGCGCGCGAGTGGAGGCGCGGTGATCGGGCACGCGAGCGGAGGCGTGCTGATCGGGGGGCGCGGTGATCGGGCACGCGGGCGAGGGCGCGGTGATCGGGCGCGCGGGCGAGGGCGCGGTGATCGGGCACGCGAGCGGA
>NZ_CAKUCL010000054.1 GCF_934643405.1 uncultured Actinoplanes sp. | reverse complement strand
GTGTGGGGATTCCGGCCCTTGGGGCCGGCTGTACTCCCCACACGTGAGGTGGTGCGTTGTGGTGTGGGGAGTCCCGCCGTCTGGGGCGGCGGGAATCCCCGCACGGCTCAGTACTTGCGGTTGGGCAGGGCCGCCTTGGCCTGCTCCTGGGTGAAGGTGGTCTCCTCGGTCAGGATCCGCTGCTCGACCGGCTGGCCGGCCTTGACCTTCTTGACCAGGTCCATCAGCTGTGGGCCGAGGAGCGGGCTGCACTCGACGATGTAGTTGATCTTGCCGTCGGCGAGCGCCTGCATGCCGTCGTGGACCGCGTCCACCGTGATGATCTTGATGTCGGTGCCGGGCTTCTTGCCGGCCGCCTCGATCGCCTCGATCGCGCCCAGGCCCATGTCGTCGTTGTGCGCGTACAGCACGTCGATCTTCGGGTTCGCCTTGAGGAAGGCCTCCATGACCTCCTTGCCCTTGGCGCGGGTGAACTCACCGGTCTGCGACGCGATGATCTTGAACTTCGGGTCGGCCTTGATCTTCGACTCGAAGCCTTCCTTGCGGTCGTTGGCCGGCGCCGAACCGGTGGTGCCCTCGAGCTGCACGATGTTCACCGGGTCGTTCTTGCCCTGGTACTCCTTGACCAGCCAGTCGCCGGCCTTCTCGCCCTCCTTGACGAAGTCCGAGCCGAGGAAGGTCTTGTAGAGCGAGGTGTCCTTCGAGTCGACCGCGCGGTCGGTGAGGATCACCGGGATGCCGGCCGTCTTGGCCTCCTGCAGGACCGCGTCCCAGCCGGTCTCGACCACCGGCGAGAAGGCGATCACGTCGACCTTCTGCGCGATGTACGACCGGATGGCCTTGATCTGGTTCGCCTGTTGCTGCTGCGCGTCGGCGAACTTGAGGTCGATGCCGGCGGCCGCGGCCGACTCCTGGATCGACTTCGTGTTCGCGGTGCGCCAGCCGCTCTCGGCGCCGACCTGGGAGAAGCCGAGAGTGATCTTTCCGTTGTCCGAGCCGGAGCCCGAGCCGGAGCCACCGCCGGCCGCGTCGTTGCCGTTACCGCAGCCCGCGGCCACGGCGGCGAGCAGCACGCCGGACACCGCGGCGACGAGCCTGGTCCGTAGAAGCATCGCGTCTTCCTCTCAACTACAGCTGGGGAGGTGCAAGGGTGGCGCCCTCGGTGGAAAGGGGGCGCTTGACGTGGTCCAGACAGCGAGAGATTCAACCGTGGCGTGATCAAGGCCACAAGCACATATCGGGTTTCGACAGTGTTAACGCTCTCATGGGCGGGCGTCAAGACCAATTAAGCGGCAAGCACCGCAATTGTTATCGTTAACAGATTGGTCAACGGTGATCTCCTGCACCGCGCTTGACAGACGATGATGTCACGCAGCGTGCAGGTGATGTCGCATTTCTTCCCGGCTGCCGTCACCCACCGTGGGCAGGGCTGCGGACGGTCGGGAGTGGGGAGCCGGCGGGCCGGCTCATCCGTGCCAGACCGCCGGCGCCTCGGCCTCCTCGAACACCAGCAGCGTCCGGGTGTTGACCACGCCCGGCATGTCCTGGATGACGTTCAGGACCAGGCGGCCCAGCTCCTCGTTGTCCCTCGTGCGCACCAGCAGGATCGCGTCGAACTCGCCGCCGACCAGGGCCACGTGCACCACGCCGGGCAGCGCGCGCAGCTTCTCCCGCACCACCCGCCACTCGGTCTGCCGCAGGTTCACCGTGACGTAGGCCGACGTGCCGAGCCCGGCCGCCACCGGGTCGATGTCGGCCTTGAAGCCGCGGATCACCTTCGCCGAGCGCAGCCGCTCGACCCGGGCGTACGCGTTGGCGCGAGAGATGTGCAGGCGCCCGGCGAGGGTCCGCATCGACATCCGTCCGTCCGCGGTCAGCTCGGCCAGGATCTTCCGGTCGATGTCGTCGAGCGTCTCGGCCATTTGTCTTTCTCTCCCCGCCGACGACCGGCTCCCGCTGGACTTCCGGTCGTCGATCCGCGGCTCCGGCCGTACATAATCTCGGTTTTCCCCAGGTTCTGGAGTCCGAATGGCAAGCCTAGAACGATGACGCCATGACAGGTGATCGGCACCACCTTCTCCCCTCGGATGCCCCGGTCATGCTGGTGGACCCCAGCGGCCGGGCGGCCGAGGCGCCCGGCCACGAGCCACCCGGCGACGACGCGCTCCTGCACGCCTTCGCGGCCCTGGTCACCGCCCGGCGGCTCAACGATCAGGCGTACGCGCTGGTCCGGCAGGGACGCCTCGCGGTCTACCCGTCGTCGCACGGGCAGGAGGCGTGCCAGGTGGCCGCCGCCCAGGTGCTCGCCGACGGCGACTGGCTCTTCCCGACCTACCGCGACACGGTCGCCGCGGTGGTCCGCGGCGTCGACCCGGTGGAGGCGCTGAGCCTGCTCAAGGGCGACTGGCACTGCGGCTACGACCCGAACGAGCACCGGGTCGCCCCGCACGCCACGCCGCTGGCCACCCAGCTGCCGCACGCCGTCGGCGTCGCCCACGCGGCCCGGCTGCGCGGCGAGCCCACCGTGGTCATGGCGATGTGCGGCGACGGCGCGACCAGTGAGGGCGATTTCCACGAGGCGCTCAACTTCGCCGCCGTGTTCCAGGCGCCGGTGGTCTTCTTCGTGCAGAACAACGAATACGCGATCAGCGTGCCGCTCGCCCGGCAGACCGCGGCGCCCTCGCTGGCGCACAAGGGGATCGGGTACGGCGTACCCGGCGAACGGGTCGACGGCAACGACACCGCCGCGCTGCTGTCGGTGCTCGGCGCCGCGGTCGGGAGAGCCCGCAACGGCGAGGGACCGCAGCTGGTCGAGGCGCACACCTACCGGGTCCAGGCGCACACCAACGCCGACGACGCGACGCGCTACCGCGACGCCGACGAGGTCACGCCGTGGCTCGCGCGCGACCCGATCAGCCGGCTCGAAAGGTATCTGCGCGACCGCGGGCAACTGACCGCGGAACTGCTCGAGGAGTTCACCGTCGCGGCCGATCGGCTGGCCGAGCGCGTACGGGAAGGGTTGAACCGCGACGTGGAACCGGACCCGGACGCCCTGTTCGCGGATGTTTTCGCGCAGCGGACCCAGCAGTTGCGGGAGCAGGCCGCGATGCTGGCCGACGAGCTCGAGCGGGAGGCGGCGCTGTGACGCACGAGAAGCTGTCCATGGCCCAGGCACTCAACCGGGCGCTGCGCGACGCCATGGCCGAGGACCCGTCGGTGCTGGTCTTCGGCGAGGACGTCGGCGCGCTCGGCGGCGTCTTCCGGATCACCGACGGGCTCACCGCCCAGTTCGGCGCGGACCGCTGTTTCGACACGCCGCTCGCCGAGTCCGGCATCGTCGGCGTGGCGGTCGGGATGGCGATGAACGGCATGCGCCCGGTGGTGGAGATGCAGTTCGACGCGTTCGCGTACCCGGCGTTCGAGCAGATCGTCAGCCACGTCGCGAAGATGCGCAACCGCACCCGCGGCAAGGTCACCCTGCCGATGGTGATCCGGATCCCGTACGCCGGCGGTATCGGCGGGGTCGAGCACCACTGCGACTCGTCGGAGGCGTACTACGCGCACACGCCGGGCCTGCAGGTGGTCACCCCGGCGACCGTCGCCGACGCGTACACGCTGCTGCGCGAGGCGATCGCCGCGCCCGACCCGGTGGTCTTCATGGAGCCGAAGAAGCTCTACTGGAGCAAGGAGGAGGTCGAGCTTCCGCTCTCCGGGCCGGGCATCGGCAAGGCGGTCATCCGGCGGCCGGGGACCGACGCGACGCTCCTTGCGTACGGTCCCAGCGTCCCGATCGCCCTGGAGGCCGCCGAGGCCGCCGCTCAGGAGGGCCGCAGCCTTCAGGTGGTCGACCTGCGCTCGATCGTGCCGTTCGACGACGAGACCGTCGGCGAGGCGGTCCGGTCCACCGGCCGGGCCGTCGTGGTCGCCGAGGCCTCGGGCTTCGCCAGCGTCGCCTCGGAGATCGTCGCGCGCGTCACCGAACGCTGCTTCCACTCGCTGGCCGCCCCGATCCGGCGGGTCACCGGCTTCGACATCCCGTTCCCGCCGCCGAAGCTCGAGCACTTCCAGCTGCCGAGCGTGGACCGCATCCTCGACGCCGTCGACGACCTGCAGTGGGAGGACTCATGACCGACCAGATCTTCCGCCTGCCGGACCTGGGGGAGGGCCTCACCGAGGCGGAGGTGGTGCGGTGGCTGGTCGCCGACGGCGACCTCGTCGAGGTCGACCAGCCGGTGGTGGAGGTGGAGACGGCCAAGTCCCTGGTCGAGGTTCCGTCGCCGTACGCGGGCCGGGTCGCGGCCCGGCACGCCCCCGAAGGCGCGACGGTGGACGTCGGGAAGCCGCTGCTCACCGTCCGGGCGGAGGTGCCCGAGGCGGCGACCTATCGCGAGGAGGAGCGGGCCGGTTCCGGCAATGTCCTGATCGGTTACGGGACCTCCGGGGCGGCCGCGACGGGCAGGCGGCGACGTCCCCGCTCCGCGGTGGTGTCCCCGCCGCCGGCCGCCTCGTCCGGCGCCGTGCCGCTGGTCATTTCGCCGTTGGTGCGGCGGCTGGCGAAGCAGCACCGCATCGACCTGCGCACGATCCGCCCGACCGGGGCCGGCGGCGTGATCGTCCGTGCCGACGTGGAGCGGCTTCTTCCGCCCGCCGCCGCTGCCGCGCCCGCCGCTCCGGCCGCCGTCGCCGCTGCCGGTGAGCGCCGCATCCCGCTGTCCGGCTTCCGCAAGGCCGTCTCCGCCGGCCTGTCGCGCAGCCGCTCCGAGATCCCCGAGGCGACCGTCTGGGTGGACGTCGACTTCACGCTCCTGTGGCAGCTGCGGGCGCAGGAGTCCGGGCCCGGCCTGATGGCCTACCTGTCCCGTTTCGTGGTCGCCGCCCTGCGCCGCTACCCGGTCCTCAACGCCCGGCTGGACACCGAACGCAACGAGATCGTCGAGCTGGACCGGATCAACCTGGGCATCGCCGTCCAGAGCGAGCGTGGCCTGGTGGTGCCCGCGGTGCTGGGCGCCGAGGCGATGACCACGGCCGAGCTGGACACCGCGATCCGCCGGGTCGTCGCGAGCGCCCGGGAGGGCCGCGCGACCACCGAGGAGCTGACCGCGGGCACGTTCACGCTCAACAACTACGGCGCGTTCCGGGTGGACGGCAGCGCCGCCATCATCAACCACCCGCAGGTGGCGATCCTCGGCTTCGGCCGGGTCATCGACCGTCCGTGGGTGGTGAACGGCGAACTCTGCGTCCGCAAGATCGCTCAGATGAGCTTCGTCTTCGACCACCGGGTCTGCGACGGCGGCACCGCCGCGGGCTTCATGCGGGCGGTGGCGGACGCCATCGAGAACCCGGTGTCCGCCATCGCCCACCTGTGACGTCGTGGCCCTGCTCCGCGGTCAGCCGGTCCGGCGGCGGATCCGCCAGAGGGCGGCACCGGCCAGGAGCAGGGTCAGGACCAGGTACGCGGACAGCTCGATCCATTGGAACGGCCAGTAGCGGCTGCCGGGCTGGTACCGGTACGAGAAGTGCAGGTCCTGCCGTTGCATGCAGTCCATGTCCTTGTCGAAGTCCCCGGCCACGCACTGCCGGGCCTGCGCAGCGGTGTAGGGCGTGCCGTCCGCGTTGTACACCCTGCTCAGTGACTGCATCGGCCACGTGCCGGGCATGACGTAGCCCCGGACGCTGGCCCCGCGGTCGGGGCTGATGCCGAACCCCTGGGCGTGTTGCATCGCGTCGGCGCTGAACCGCACGGTGCCGGTGATCGGCGGCATGATGTGCGAGCGGATCATCGTGGGCACCGCGATCTGCAGGACGGCGAACACGCCGAGGGTGATCGCCATGGCCGGCACCGTGCGCCGCACCAGCAACCCGACCAGCACGCCGAGGACGAACGCGAACGCGGCGTAGCCCAGCGGGACGACATTGCGGGCGCCGAAGCTCAGCGCGGCGAACCGGTTGCCGGTCCACTGGTCGTAGCGGCTCGCGTTCCAGGTGAGCAGCAGGCTCAGCGCCGCGGTGACCGCGACCGCGGCGGCACCGCCCAGCGCCAGCTTCACCGCCAGCCACCGGCCCCGGGTGACGCTCTGGTTCCACACCAGCCGGTCGGTCCCGGTCTCCAGCTCCCGCGCCACCAGCGGCGCGCCCCAGAAGGCGCCGACGAGCCCCGGCAGGGCGAGCAGCAGCATGCCGAGCAGCGAGACCGGGACGACGTAGCGGTCGGTGAACAGCCGCCGGGTGTTGCCGCAGTCGGTGGGCACGCAGTTGATCACGTCGGCGAGGTAGTCGTGGCGGATGCGGACGCCCAGGAAGATCAGGTAGGCCGCGACCACGGCCAGCCCGATCGCCGCGACGAGGAACTGGGTGCGCAGCTGGCGCCAGGTGAGCCAGATCATCGCTGCGCCTCCGCCGCCATCATGTAGGCCAGGCCCACGTCCTCCAGGTCCGCCCGCTCGGCGCCGGGGATCGGGTCGGCCGAACGCACGACCGCCGTGGTTCCCGCGACGGTCCGCTCGGCGTGCACCACCCGTGCGGTGGCCGGCAGCCGCCCGTCGAGGTCCCCGGCGTCCACCCGTACCCGCTGGTGCGTCGACAACAGGCCGGCTGTGTCGCCGGCGATCTGCACCTGCCCGCCGGCCAGCACGATCAGGTGGTCGCAGACCTGCGACAGGTCGCTCAGCAGGTGCGAGGAGAGCACGACGCTCACCCCGAGCTCGTCGGCGAAGGACAGCAGGTCGTGCAGGAACGTCCGGCGCGCGACGGGGTCCAGCGACGCGACCGGCTCGTCGAGGATCAGCAGCTCGCCGCGCTTGGCCGCGGCGAGCGTCAGGGCCAGCTGCGCTCGCTGGCCGCCGGAGAGCCGGCCCGCCTTCTGCGCCGGGTCCAGGCCCAGCCGCTCGATGCGCCGCCGGGCCAGCGCCCGGTCCCAGCGCGGGTTGAGCCGCGCGCCGAGCGTCAGGTGCTCGGCGACCGACAGACCGGCGTAGACCGGCGCGTCCTGCGCGACGAAGCCGACCCGCGCCAGCTGCGCGGCGCCGGCGGCCGGGGGAGCGCCGAGCACCTCGATGCGTCCGTCGCTCGGCGCGATCAGCCCGCACGTGAGGGACAGCAGAGTGGACTTGCCGGCCCCGTTCGGCCCGACCAGGCCGACGATCCGGCCCTCGGGCACGGCGATCGTGCAGCCGGACAGGGCGGTCTTGCGCCCGTACCGTTTGCTCAGGTGTTCCGTCTCGATGACGGCCGTCATGACAGATCTCCCGTCTGGTGAGGCTGACGGCAGTTGTAGACGTCGCGCGGTCACAGCACGGTCCGCGCGACTGTGACGGGGCTGTGACCGCGCCGCCGCTAAGCTCGGCGCGGTGAGGGTGCTGGTGGTCGAGGACCAGAAGCAGCTCGCCGACTCGGTGGCGCGGGTCCTGCGGCGCGAGGGCATGGCCGTCGACGTCGCCTACGACGGCGCGGCGGCGCTGCAACGCACCGACGTCGTCGACTACGACGTCGTCGTGCTCGACCGCGACCTGCCCACCCTGCACGGCGACGAGGTGTGCCGCGCGCTCGTCGCCCGCCGGTCGCCCAGCCGGGTGCTCATGCTGACCGCCTCGGGCACCGTCGCCCAGCGGGTCGAGGGGCTCGGGCTGGGCGCCGACGACTACCTGCCCAAGCCGTTCGCCTACGCCGAGCTGGTCGCCCGGATCCGTGCCGTCGGCCGCCGCACCCGGCCCGCCGTGCCGCCCGTGCTCGTCCACGGCGACCTGCGGCTGGACCCGGCGCAGCGGGTCGCCAGCCGGGCCGGCGCGCGCCTGCCGCTGAGCCCGAAGGAGTTCGCCGTGCTGGAGTACCTGCTGACCGGCCAGGGCCGGGTCGTGTCCGCCGAGGAGCTGCTCGACCGGGTCTGGGACGAGGCCGCCGACCCGTTCACCACCACCGTCAAGGCGACCATCAACCGGCTGCGGGCCAAGCTCGGTGACCCGCCGCTCATCGAGACGGTCGCCCGCGCCGGGTACCGGATCTGACGCCCGTGCGCCCCGCGAACCGGCTGCGGTGGCGGCTGACGCTGCTGTACAGCCTGGTCACCCTCGTCTCCGGCGCGGTGCTGCTGATCCTCGTCGCCAGCCTGGCCCGCACCCTGCCGTCCGACGGGCGGTTCCCGCTGTCCGGCGCCCGGGTCGCGCCGGCGGCGCCGCAACCCGGCCGCTTCGTCGTGCCCGTCGATTCCGCCGGCTTCCCCGACGAGGTGCTTCTCGTCCCCGGCTTCGCGCTGCTGCTCATGGTGCCGTTGTCGCTCGGCTTCGGCTGGCTGATCGCCGGCCGCATCCTGCGCCCGATCCGCACGATGACCGAGTCGTTGCAGCGGATCTCCGGCCGCAACGTGCACGAACGGCTCGCGGTGACCGGTCCCCGCGACGAGTTCAAGGACCTCGCCGACACCATCGACGGGCTGCTCGGGCGGCTCGAGACCGCCCTGGACGGCCAGAAGCGGTTCGTCGCCAACGCCGCGCACGAACTGCGCACGCCGCTCACCGTGGAGCATGCCCTGCTGGAGGAGCCGCTCATCGACCCCGAGGCCACCGTGGAGTCGTACCGCGCGAACTTCGAGCAGCTGCTCGCGGTCAACCGCCACCGGGGCGCGCTGCTGGAGTCACTGCTGGTGCTGGCCGGCAGCGAGTCGGCCCGCGACCAGGGCGAGCCGGTCCGCCTCGACGACGTGGTCACCGCGGCGCTGGCCGACCGGTCCGCCCAGCTCGAGGGGCACGACCTGCGCGTCGAGGAGGTGATCCGCCCGGCCACCGTCTTCGGCGACCGGATGCTGCTGGCCCGGCTGGTGGCGAATCTGCTCGACAACGCCGTCCACTACAACCAGCCCGGCGGCGCCGTGGCGGTGAGCGTGCGCCGCATCGACGGTCACGTCCGCCTGGTCGTGGCCAACACCGGCACCGTCGTGCCCCCCGACCAGGTCGACCGCCTGTTCGAGCCGTTCCAGCGGCTGCACCGTGTCGCCGACGACGGTCACCACGGCCTGGGCCTGTCGATCGTGCTGGCCATCGCGCTCGCGCACGCCGCCCGGCTGACCGCCCAGGCTCTGCCCGCCGGCGGCCTGCGCGTCGAGGTCCTGTTCCCGCTGGACCCGGCCGGCTCGGCGGCGCCCGGCGCGCTGACCACCCGGCGTTGACGACCGGCGCCGGTGCTGGTGCAGTGGGCGGATGAACGATCCCGCCGGGTCCGGCCCGGTGATCCGCACCGCGGTCGCGGCCGATCTGCCCGCCTTGCAGCGGCTGTACCGGGCCGCGTCGCTGTCCAACCCCGGCGACGCCCCGATGCTGCTGGCCCGGCCCGAGTTCCTGGTCTTCGCCGGCGACGGCATCGCCGAGGGCCGCACCCTGGTCGCGCTGGCCGGGCCGCCGGGCGAGGACCGGATCGTCGGGTTCGCGACCGTCGCCGCCGGCCCGGGCGACGACGCCGAACTCGAGGACCTCTTCGTGGACCCGCACTGGCGACGCCGCGGCACAGCGCGCCGCCTGGTCCGGCAGGTCGCCGACGCCGTACGCACCCGTGGTTGCCCGCGGCTGTGGGTCACCGGCGGCCCGCACGCGCTGGCCTTCTACCTGGCCGTCGGCTTCGTCCAGGTCGGTGAGGCCGCCACCGAGCTCGGCCCCGCCCTGCGCCTCCGCCTGGACCTGAGCCCGCGGTCGCGATGACCCTCGGGGCCGTACTCCGACGCCGGCAACACGGCCGGCTCGTCATGCACCCGGCCGGAGGTTCCTTCTGCAGGTGCCCGTCCGTGGGGGCGTCGGTGGCGTGTCGATGAGCAGGTTCCCTCTGGCTGCCGACGACGAAACAGTCCATGGACCGTGGGCAGGTGGCCACGAGGTCTCCGGTATGAGGTTCCTGCTTGGTCGCAGAACCAGACACCGGAGACCTCTTCAGCGATCGATCACCGCCACGCCGTGACCTTCGGACAAACCACGAACGTCGGCAACACGCCTTAGTGCTTGCGGCCGATGCCGCAGAAGCCGTCCATCGCGGGCGGGACCTCGCCGGTGCCGGGCCGCCAGTGCGGGATGGAGACCACGCCCGGCTCGACCAGCTCGAGGCCGTCGAAGAATCCGGTGATCTGCTCGGGGCTGCGCAGGTGGTAGGGGTGGCCGCTCTGGTTGGCGATCCGCTGGCCTTCGACGATCTCGTCGCTGGTGTTCGTGCCGTCGCAGATCATCAGGTAGCTGCCGGACGGCACCGCGTCGATCAGGCGCTTCACGATGGATCGCGCCTCGGCGTAATCGGCGACGTTGCCCAGGATGCCGAGCATCGTCAGCGCGATCGGCTCGCTGAAGTCCAGCGTGCGGGCCGCGGCCTGGAGGATCTTCTCGGGGTCCTCGACGTCGGCGTCGACGTAGGCGGTCCTTCCCTCCGGCGTGCCGGTGAGCAGGGCGCGGGCGTGGACCAGCACGAGCGGGTCGTTGTCGACGTAGACGACGCGCGCATCGGGGGCCACCCGCTGGGCCACCTCGTGCGTGTTGTCGGCGGTCGGCAGCCCGGTGCCGATGTCGAGGAACTGCCTGATGCCCGCCGTGCCGGCCAGGTAGGTCACCCCTCGCTGGAGGAATCTGCGCTGTTCCTGCGCCACCACCACGATCGCCGGGAAGGTGGCCCGGATCTGCTCGGCCACCTGGCGGTCGATCTCGAAGTTGTCCTTGCCGCCGAGCAGGTAGTTCCAGACTCTGGCACTGCTCGGCCGGGTCTCGTCAAGCTTGGGCTCGGTCATCTGCGACGTCCTTCGGCGAGGTGGACTGCGTCGATCGATGCGCATCCTACGCGGCCCGCGCCAAGCTTGCCGTCCACTATGGCCTGTGCGCCTCACTGTGGCCCGCGGACCCAGACCCGCAGGTCGCCGACGGGTGCGAAACCGCCGTCCACCGCGGCCGCGAGGGCATCCCCGCGCTCGTAGCCCACCAGCGGGCGGCCCGGGAAGAACGCGCCGACGGCCCCGGCCAGCTCGGCCCAGTCGACGCGATGCCCGGGTACGGCGTACACATTCGACACGTCGACGACGCCGCTGCCCAGCCGGGCGACCGCGCCGGCCACGATGCGGCCGCCGGCGCGCCGGGCCAGGATGCGGAAGTGCGCGCGGCGCAGCAGCGGCGGCAACAGCACGTCACGGGTGTCGTGCCGGGCGGTCCACTCGGCAAGCTCGCCGGCGCCGGTCACCGGGAGCCACGCGGCGCAAGCGCCGGGCCGCCGGTCCGGCCCGGCCTCGCGGTGGATCCAGGTGGCCGAGAACAGCAGGCTCATGCCCTCGCCGGACAGGTCCATCGTGGCGAAGCTGTCCTTCACCCCGCAGCGGTCCCGGCCGTCGAGGCGGGCGAGAACCGCGTCCGCGCTCACCTCGGGCTCGACGACCACCGCGTCCGAGTGCAGCGGCGGCGGAGGGCCGAGCGCGCTCCAGAGCCCGTCGGTCAGCGTCGAGCCGACCCCGTGCAGCGCGCACAGGTCGTCGTACCATCCCACGCTCGCGTCGACCGCGCTGCGAAGCCGTGCGTCCATGTCCCCACCCTGCCCTTCCCGGCGGCGACGTGCCACCGCGCCGGGCCGGCGTCCGGGGAGTCGGGGCAGCGCACCGGATCGGCGGCTGTCACGATCTGCGGCCGTGGAAGAGATGGTACGTCGCGCTCGCCGCGTCCTTCATGGTCCGCTTCGCCAATGATCCGGCCGGTCCCCGATCCGCCGGGACACCCGGCGTCAGCGCGGTGCGCGCGGCGATCGCTGCCGGCGCGGCCGTGACGGCGTACCCCGAGCCGCCCTCGGCGACCGAGACGAAGGGCTTCACCCCGCGCCCCGCCGACGCCTACCACGGGTTCCCGCAGGACGCCGACTCCGGCGCGCTCCGGTACCAGTCGATCAGGCCGAACCGGATCGGCGCCTTCCTGGCGCAGGCCCGCCGGGCCCGGCGCTGGGCTCTGTACCCGGCGGACAGCTCCGATGCGCTGATCGCCGTGGCGCCGCCCAGCCGTTGAACGACGTACGGGGACGGCGCTCAGAACGAGACGACGATGCCGACCATCGGCGGGCGGCGCAGCCGCAGCAGGCGGGCGAACCAGTTGCCCACTCGCGACGTGAGGTACCGGCGGCCCAGCAGCCTGCGGGCCTGCGCCGTCCCGTCGTCGTCCAGCAACCGGGCCGTTCCGGTCACGCTCGGCGCGTCCGGTGGCACCGCCCCGCGCAGGGAGCACGGCTCCACCCGCACCCGGGGGTTGTTGCGGATCCGCTTGACCTTGCCGGACCGCGCCTCGGTCACGATCCAGAGCTGGTCACCCCGCGGCACGTGCCAGACCGGCGTGGCCACCGGCGTGCCGTCCTTGCGGTAGGTCGTCAGGCTCACGTACCGGCTGCGGACGATCTGGTCGGCCAGGGGCATGACGCCAGCGTAACGGGCGGGCCGCGGCAGCGGTGCCGGTCCGGAGCGGCACCGCGTCAGGATCGGCGGCGGCGCGAGTCGAGCGCCGCCACCCGTCGCGGGCCGGCCGTACGCCGGTAGCTGGCATCGAGCAGCTCCTCGATCTCACCCCAGTCGGTGTCGTCGTCGAGGTCGACGCCGATCCATCCGGAGGCGCCGAGGTAGGCCGGCACATAGCAGCGGCCCTCCCGGGTCAGCGCCGCGCGTTCCTCCGGCTCGATCAGCACGAGGACCGAATGTTCGTGCTGCCGGTACACGCCGTCGACCTTCACCGAGCCGCCGTAGTAGGCGAAGACCTTGGTGGTGAAGAAGGCGGGGTGCCCGTGGGAGATCTTCTCGGCCGCGTCCGGGAAGGCCAGGGCGAGCGCCCGCAGCCGTCCCAGCAGCGGGTCCGCGTCGTCGAACATGATGGGATGGGCCACCACAGCAGAAAAGCACATCCGGCGGCGCGGCGGCGGCTCAGCTCGACACCCGGGGCACGGCGATCGGCGGGCGCTTGTCCCAGCCGTGGAAGGACTTGTGCTCGCCGGTGTCCCACTGCTCGCGCAGCCCCGGCGTGGCGAGATCCCAGTCCGGGCGCACCTCGGCGGTCGCCGCGCGCAGGTCGCGCCACAGGTCGGCGAAGGACGGCCGGCCCCAGAACCAGTAGCCGTTGTAGACGCTGTGGATGATCAGGCCCGGCTTGAGCACGAACGTGTGCGGGATCATCGGGTCGTTGTCCGGGTCGGTGTACTCCTGGATGCCGAGGTCCCGCTGCACGATCCGGCCCGGATCCTCCAGGAACGGCCACTGCGCGCCGACCGACGCCCGGAACTCCTGCGAGGTGTGGTGCTCGTCGGTGGAGATGGTGGCGATCTGCGTGTACGACACGGCGATCTTCGGGTAGTTGGCGGCGAGCTCGAGAAGCTGCTGGTGCTCCTTCGGGCAGTAGTGTCCGCGGGCCAGCGTCAGGATCATCGGGTCGTCGCCCTGGATCTCGCTGAGCGACCGCATCGTGCTGGTGTGGTCGGGCAGCGAGTAGTCCGGGAAGATCCCGCCGGGCACGATGTCAGCTCGCATCAGACCATTGCCTTTCCGTTACGCACCTGGTGGTGCAGGATCGTGAGCGTTTCGACGTAGATCTCGGAGAAGGTCGGGAACGGCTGGATGGTGTCCCGCAGGATGTCCAGCGGCACGTCCGCCCGGATCGCCACGGTGGCCTGCTGCAGCCATTCCCCGGCCTCCGGCCCCAGCGCGTACGCCCCGGTCAGCTTGTCGCCGTCGCTGAGCAGCGTGAGGAAGCCGTTCGACTCGGCGTAGGCGCGGGTGTAGGTGGCCGTCTTCGCGACCCCGGACAGCGCCACCGTCGAGGAGAAGCGGGCCTCGGTGGCGCCGACCGCGCAGGCCTGCGGGTCGGTGTAGGTCACCCGCGGCACCGCGCGGTAGTCGGCCGGGCGCGGCTCGCCGAGGATGTTCGCCGCCACCACCCGGCCCTGGTACTTGCCGACGTGGGTGAGCAGGTACTTGCCGGTGGCGTCGCCGACGACCCAGAGCCGGTCGGCGGCCCGCAGGTACTCGTCGGTGGCGATGCCGCCCGGCCCGGCGGTGACGCCCACGGTCTCCAGGCCGAGGCCCTCGGTGCGGGGCCGGCGGCCGGTGGCCACGAGCAGCCGGTCGCCGCGCAGCTCGGTGCCGTCGTCGAGGACCACGACATAGTCGTCACCGTCGCGGCGCGCGGCCTTCGCCCGTACGCCCAGACGCAGCTCGATGCCGTCGCGCCGCAGCACCTCGCCCACCGCCTCGCCCAGCGGCGCCGGCTCCTTCGGCAGCACGTGGGCCGGGCCGCCGACCAGCGCGACCTCGCCGCCCAGCCGGCGCACCGCCTGGGCCATCTCCACCCCGACCGGCCCGGCGCCCAGGATCAGCAGCCGCCGCGGCACCGCCGTCATGGCGGTGGCCTCGCGGTTGGTCCAGATGCCGTCGAGCTCGCGCAGTCCCGGCACCGGCGGGATGATCGGGTCGGCGCCGGTGGCCAGCACGACGTTCCCGGCCGTGTACCGCTGCCCGCCGACCTCGACCGCCCCGGTCCCGGCCAGTCTGCCGGAGCCGCGGATCAGGTCGATCTTCTTGCTCTCGAGCCAGCTCTCCTGGCCGGTGTCGGAGTAGCCGGAGACCATGAAGTCGCGCCACGCCAGCGCGGCCGCCACGTCCAGCTCGGCGGTGGCCGCGGCCTCCCGGGCGCCGTGCACCGCTTCGCCCGGCCGCAGCAACGTCTTCGACGGGATGCAGGCGTAGTAGGAGCACTCGCCGCCCACCAGTTCCCGTTCGACGACGGCCACCCGCAGGCCGCCGTCGGCCAGAGCCCCCGCGGTGTGCTCGCCGGGTGATCCACCGCCGACCACGATGACGTCGTAATCGCTGCTCATTCCGATCCCCTCCGGTGTCCGTCGTCCGGTTCACGCTCGCAGCCCGGCGGCGCGGATCGCACCGGGGAACCCCCTGGCCTACTCCCTGGCGTCGGCGGCCAGGGAGACGCACGGGCGCGAACGCGCTCGTGCGAGGGGCACCCTGAAGGTCATGACGGAGCCGATGGTCGAGCCGTGGAGCGTGCGGGAGAGCGGTCTGGACCTGAACCGGATCGCCCAGTGGGAGAGCGTGTTCGCCCTGTCCAACGGCCACATCGGCCTGCGCGCGAACCTCGACGAGGGGGAGCCGCTGGGCATTCCCGGCACGTACCTCAACTCGTTCTACGAGAGCCGGCCCCTGCCGTACGCGGAGGCGGGTTACGGGTTCCCGGAATCCGGCCAGACCCTGATCAATGTGACCAACGGCAAGATCATCCGGCTGATGGTCGACGACGAGCCGCTCGACGTGCGGTACGGGACGCTGCACTCGCACGAGCGGGTGCTCGACATGCGGGCCGGGGTGCTCACCCGGACCGCGGACTGGACCTCGCCGGGCGCCCGCCGCATCCGGATCCGGTCCCGGCGGCTGGTCTCGTTCACCCACCGGGCGGTCGCCGCGATCGAGTACGAGGTGCAGGCCGTCGACACCGCCGTCCGGGTCATCGTGCAGTCCGAGCTGGTCGCCAACGAGGACCAGCCGGCCACCTCCGCCGACCCCCGCGTCGCCGCGATGCTGGACCGGCCGCTGGTGTCCGTCGAGCACGTCACCGAGGAGAAGAACGCGCTGGTCGCGCACCGCACCCGGGCGAGCGGCCTGCTGATGGTGGCCGGCATGAGCCACCTCGTCGAGGGGCCCGGCCGGGTCGAGTTCGAGATCGGCTGCCAGCCCGACTGGGCCCGGGCCAACGTCACCTCGCTGCTGCGTCCGGGCGAGACGCTGCGGGTCGTCAAGTTCATCGCGTACGGCTGGAGCAGCCGGCGCACCCTGCCGTCGTTGCGCGACCAGGTCGCCGCGGCCCTCACCGGCGCCCGGTACACCGGCTTCGACGGGCTGCTCGCCGAACAGCGCGCCTACCTGGACGAGTTCTGGGACAACGCCGACGTCGAGGTCGACGGCGACCCGGAGCTGCAGCAGGCGGTCCGTTTCGGGCTGTTCCACGTGCTGCAGTCCGGCGCCCGGGCCGAGGGGCGGTGCATCGCCGCCAAGGGACTGACCGGGCCGGGCTACGACGGGCACACGTTCTGGGACACCGAGGGATTCGTGCTGCCGGTGCTCACCTACACCCACCCGGCGGCCGCGGCGGACGCGATCCGGTGGCGGCACTCGACCCTCGACATGGCCCGGGACCGGGCGAAGGCGCTGGGGCTGCGCGGCGCCACCTTCCCGTGGCGGACGATCCGCGGCCAGGAGTGTTCCGGGTACTGGCCGGCCGGGACGGCGGCGTTCCACGTCAACGCGGACATCGCCGACGCCGTGGTGCGGTACCGCACGGTCACCGGCGACGAGACGGTCGACGAGGACTGCGGCGCCGAGATCCTGGTCGAGACCGCCCGGCTGTGGTCGTCGCTGGGCTTCCACGACCACCACGGCCGGTGGCACGTCGACGGGGTGACCGGCCCGGACGAGTACAGCGCGCTGGCCAACGACAACGTGTTCACCAACCTGATGGCGGCCCGGAATCTGCGGTCGGCGGCCGACGCGATGGAACGCAACGACGCGCTGCGCGCCCGGTTCGAGGTGACCGGCGACGAGATCCGGGCCTGGCGGGCGGCGGCGGACGCGGTGCATGTCCCGTACGACAAGGAACTGGGGGTGCATCAGCAGTCCGAGGGCTTCACCCGGTTCCAGGAGTGGGACTTCGAGGCGTCCCGGGACCGCTATCCGCTGCTGCTGACCACGCCGTACTTCGACCTCTACCGGCGTCAGGTGATCAAACAGGCGGATCTGGTGCTGGCCATGCACTGGTGCGGCGACCGGTTCACGGCCGAGGAGAAGGTCCGCAACGTCGATTACTACGAACGCCGTACGGTCCGGGACTCCTCGTTGTCGGCCTGCACCCAGGCCGTGATGGCCGCCGAGGTGGGGCAGCTCGAGCTGGCGCACGACTACGCGGTCGAGGCCGCCTCGGTGGACCTGCGCGACCTCAACCACAACACCCGCGACGGGCTGCACATGGCCTCGCTGGCCGGGGCGTGGATCGCGCTGGTCGGCGGCTTCGGCGGCCTGCGGGACTACTGCGGCGAGCTGTGGCTGGATCCGGCCCTGCCGCCCGGCATCGACCGGCTGCGCTTCGCGATCCGCTGGTGCGGCTCGCGGCTGCGGGTCTCGGTCACCCACGAGGAGGTGACCTACATGGTCGGCGAGGGTTCGGTGCCGCTGCGGCACGCGGGCGAGCCACTCGAGGTGAAGGCGGGGGAGCCGATCACCGTACGGATCACCCCGCGCGTCGCCCCGCTGCCGCGCCCCCCGCAGCCCGCCGGGCGCCGACCGATCACATCGGAGCGGCGGACTGCGCCGCCAGTGCGGCTCGAAGCTGCCGCCGGGAGCTGACCCCGAGCTTGCTGAAGATCTTCCGGAGGTGCCATTCCACCGTGCGGGCGCTGATGAACAGTTCGGCACCGATCTCCGGGTTGGTCTGCCCGTCGCGGGCCAGCCTGGCGATCAGCTCCTCCTGCGGGGTGAGCGCCGCCCGGCTGGCCCCGCGTCGCTTACGGACCGTCTCGCCGGTCGCGGACAGCTCGTGCCGGGCGCGGTCGGCGAAACCCTCGGCGCCCATCGCGGCGAACATGTCGTACGCCGTACGCAGTGATTCGCGGGCCTGGCCGCGCTGGTTGCGCCGGCGCAGCCACTCGCCGTGCAGCAGATGGGCGCGGGCCAGCTCGGGCCGCAGGCGTGTCCTGCTCAGGTGCTCGATCGCCGCCCGGTACAGCCGGTCGGCCTCGGCGCCCTCGGCCAGCAGCGCCTGGCAGCGGGCCGCGACGCCCGCCGACCAGTCGGTGCCGCCCACGTCGGTGGCCTGCAGCAGCCGCACCAGCGCGTCCGCGGCCACCTCGCCGTTGCCGGAACGGACGGCGGCCTCGATCAGCTCGGGCAGCGCCCACGCGGACAGGAACAGCTGCGGCTCCTCCCCGGCGGCCCGGCCGGCGGCCAGCAGCGCGTCCTCGTACCGGCCGAGGCCGTTGAACAGCACCGCCCGGGCGAAGTGCCCGAACTGCACGCCCATGCCCTCGCCGCCGGCCGTGGCGTCGGCGGTCGCGCTGTCGATCAGCGTGGTCGCCTCCGCCTCCCGCCCGCGCAGGGCGGCCAGCAGCATCCCGCCGTACGGCGCGACCCGGGTCCCGGTCGCCTCGGTGACCGCCTGCCCCTCGGCCACCACCGTGGCCGCCTGCTCCGGGTCGCCGGTCCAGGCCACCATCAGAGCGCGGCCGGACAGCGCGATGGACAGCTGGGCGAGCGCCCCGGACGCCCGGGACACCTCGGTCTGCCGGGTGATGAACGTGTCCCAGCTGTCCAGGTCCCACATCGTCACCGCGGCCGTGGAGGCCATCACCGCCCATTGCAGGCCGTTCCCGTCGGCGATGTCCTCATGGTGAAACGCGTCGATGGCTCGTCGCAGCTGAGGGGCCGCCTTCGCGCGGCCCTCGGTGACCAGCACGGCCAGGCCGTCGAGCAGCAGGTCGGGGGAGCGCTCGCCGGGCGCGACCAGCTTCGCCGCCCAGGACACCTCGGTCAGGTCGCTGGAGGTGGCCAGGTTGCCGGCGAACAGGGCGGCGCCCCACGCGTCGAAATACGTCTCCCGGGCCAGCCGCAGGTCCAGCGGTTCCAGCCGGCGGGCCGCCTTGAGCAGCAGCGCCGGTGCGTCCCGCCCGTCGGCGGACGCGGAGGCGACCCGGCCGCGCAGCAGATCGACCCGGGCCCGGCCGAACTCGTTGAGCGCGCCGGCCTCGGCCGCGGTGAGCAGCCCGAGCGCGGTCTCGAAGGCGCCGGTCTGCACGTTGAACTGGGCGGCGGTCATCAACCGATCGGCGCGTCGCTGCGGGTCGGCGGTCAGCCCGGCGGCCCGGTCCAGGAAGGCGGCCGCCGCGGCCAGCCCGCCGCGCGCCCGCGCTCGCCCCGCGGACCGTTCCAGCTCGGCGGCGACCCCCTCGTCCAGTCCCGCGGTGGCGTGCGCGAGGTGCCAGGCCCGGCGGTCCGGGTCGAGCTGCGGGTCGGTCACCTCGGCCAGCGCCCGGTGCGCCTGCCGCCGATCGTGGGGGGAGGCCGCGCCGTAGACCGCGGAGCGCACCAGCGGATGACGGAACCGGACCTGCGTGCCCAGGTCGATCAGTCCCGCCGCCTCGGCCGCCGACGCCGCGGCCGCGGCGATGCCCTGCCGCTGCAACGCCCGCCACAGCAGCGTGACGTCCCCGACCGGCTCGGCGGCGGCGGTCAGCACGGCCTGCTGCGTCTCGGCGGACAGCTCGCGCAGGCGGGTCAGGTAGCTCTGCTCTATGCGGTTGGCCAGCTGCGTCGTCTCCGGCAGCCCGAAGCCGCCGGCCAGCTCGCCGGCCGACCACGTGCGCGGCAGTTCCACCAGCGCGAGGGGGTTGCCGCGGCTCTCCGCGACGATCCGGTCGCGGACGGCGGAGTCGATCGGGCCGTGCAGGGCGGTGGTCAGGACGGCGCGCGCGTCGTTGTCCGCCAGGCCGCCGATGACCAGTTCGGGCTGGTCGGCGCCGAACCTCGGCTCGCTGCGCTTGCCCCGGTCGCCGGGCTCCCCGTGCTCGCTCCTCTCCGCGAAGATCAAACCGACCGGCTCGGCCAGCATCCGGCGCGCCACGAAGGCCAGGGTCTGCGCCGACGCCCGGTCCAGCCATTGCGCGTCGTCGACCAGGCAGATCAGCGGCTGCTCCTCGGCCACCTCGGCGAACAGGCTCAGCACCGCGAGCCCGATGAGGAACCGGTCGGGCGCCGGCCCCGCGCTCAGCCCGAAGATGGTGGACAGCGCCTCCCGCTGCGGCCCCGGCAGCCGATCGAGGTGATCGAGCATCGGCACGCACAGCTGATGCAGCCCCGCGAACGCCAGCTCCATCTCCGACTCGACCCCGGCCGCCCGCATCACCCGGCACCGCGTGGCCCGCCCCGCCACGTAGTCGAGCAGTGCGCTCTTGCCGATGCCCGCCTCGCCACGGAGCACCAGGACGCGACTGTGCCCGGCCTGGACGTGATCGACCACGCGGTCGAGCGCGTGGCGCTCCCCGCGCCTCCCGCGCAGCCCCGGACCAGGCGCCATGAGCATGCCCCCTGTTTGTCGTGAGCGCCGCGACCTGAATACTTCCACAGCGCCGGGTCCGCCAGCCAGACCCGGCGCGCCCTACGCTGCGCGGATGCCCGTGGTCGTCGCCTTGCCGGCCGGCCTCGGTGGAGGCCCGGATGCCGGCTGTCCTGTCCGGAAAGTGAGACTCAGATCAACAGCCATGCGTCCGCGCGCCGCAGTACCGTATCGGCGTGTCTCTCAAAGCCGACCTGACCAGCGACGACCTTACTGAGATCCGGCAGTCCGCGCTCGGCGCGGCCGACCCGTTGGGCGTTGCCGCCGAGCTGGCCGACGCCGTGGATGCCGGCCGCCTGGCCGACAAGGACGACGCCGGGTACGCCCTCGCCCTCGCCGCCGAGATCGCCGAGAGCCGGTCGAAGCTCGACGCCGCCCTGCGGTACGCGGACCGCGCCGTCGAGGCGAACGGCACACGCGAGGACAACCAGACCGCCGCCGCCCGCGCCCTGCGCGCCCGGCTGCTGTTCCGGGCCGGCCGCGCCGACGAGGCGATGACCGAGCTGGAGGGTCTGCGCCCGCTGCTCACCCGGTACCCGGACGCCGCCGCGTACATCAGCGCCGCCCTCGCCGTCGGCCGCCGCAACCAGGTCGCCGAGCAGTGGCTGACCGAGGCGGTGAGGACCGCGCTGTCCGAGCGCGCCGCCGCCCCCGGCAAGTCCGCCGAGCCGGCCACCGCCGAGGAGGCCGGCACCCTGTTCTTCCTGCTGCAGCAGCGGCACCGGATCCGGCACTCGCTGGGCCTGTCGCACGACGCGAACGACAACCTCGCCGACCGGCTGGAGACCCGGCTCGCCAACTCGGCCGCCCGCGCCGCCGCCGAGCCGGCCTACGACCTGCTGTTCTGGCCGCAGCCCGAGTTCGACCGCGTCCTGCAGCAGTGGCCGGCCCTGTCCGAGGACTACGGCGCGAACTGGGACGACCACCGGGCCCGCCTGGAGAAGGAACTGGTCCGGCTGGCCGGCGCCGGCCGTACCGGCCTGTTCCTGCTGCGCGGCTCGGTGGCCGGCCTGACCGCGTTCGCGGGCGCCGGCGGCGACCCGGCCGCCGCCCAGACCCGCTCCGGCTACGCGGCCCAGCTGAACTCCGGCACCGACCACATCGGCTGGCCGCCCGAGCGTAACGCCGCCTGCTGGTGCGGTTCCGGCCTCAAGTACAAGAAGTGCTGCCTGCCGCGCTCGCGCGGCTGACCGGCAGCGTCGCGGCCTCGCCGGCACCGGTGGCGAGGCCGCCCTCCACAGTGGCCGCCGCTCACCGGCCCGCAGCATCCGCCGGGAACTCCTCGGTGCCCAGCACCCGCAGCAACGCCAGACGCTCCCGCGCCTCCGCGTCCGCCGGCGTCAGCACCAGCAACTCCTGGCCCAGATCCGGCGTCACCAGCGTCTCGCAGTCCATCACCACCCTGCCCACCCGCGGATGCATCAGCGTCTTGCGGTCGGAGCGCCGCACCGCCACCTCGTGCTCGGCCCACAACTGCCCGAACTCGGGGCTCGCCGCCCGCAACCGCGCGACCAGCCCCTCCACGACCGGATCACCCGATCGGCGACCGGCGGCCGCGCGCAGGTCCGCGACCAGCTGACGCGCGTGCCGCCGGCGTTCCGCGGGCGGGGTCACCGCGCGGGCGGCCGGCTCGGTGAACCACCGGTACACCCGGTAGCGCCGGTCCCCGGTGAAGCCGGTGTGATCGCCGGCCAGCAGGACCGACGCGCGGTTCTGCGCCAGGACCTCGCCGAGGTCGGAGAGCACCATGGCCGGCGTGTCGCCGAGCAGGTCCAGCATCCGCAGCAACCCGGCTCGCGCCGGCCGCGCCACCCCGTCCGCCGGCAGCGGCTGATGCCCGGCCAGGTGGAACAGGTGCGTGCGCTCGTCGTCGGACAACCGCAACGCCCGCGCCAGCGCCCCGAGCAACTGCGTCGACGGCTGACTGCTGCGCCCCTGCTCGAGCCGCACCACGTAGTCGACCGACATGCCGGCCAGCATCGCCACCTCCTCGTCGCGCAGACCGGCCGTGCGGCGGCGCGGGCCGTCGGCCAGCCCGACCTCGGCGGGCCGGATCGCCGCGCGACGGCGGCGCAGGAAGTCGGCGAGCTGATCACGTTGCACAGGTCCATGCTGCTCGCCGGAAGCCTGCCCATCCAGGGAGCCGCGCTCCCACGATCGACGCTCCGCTCCCGGTCAGCGGGCACCTGGCGCACGCTCGGTGACATGCAGACACGAACCCTCGGTCATCACGGCCCGGCCACGTCCGCCCTGGGACTCGGCGCCATGGGCATGTCGGGCGGCGCCTACGGCCTGTCCGACCGCGCCGAAGCCGTCGCCACGGTGCACGCCGCGCTGGACGCCGGCGTCACGCTGATCGACACCGCCGACTTCTACGCCATGGGCCACAACGAGCTCCTGCTGGCCGAGGCGCTGAAGGGCCGGCCCCGCGACAGCTACCTGCTCAGTGTCAAATTCGGCCAGCTGCGCGGTCCGGGCGACACCTTCGGCGGCCAGGACAGCCGGCCCGAGGCGGTGCGCAATTTCCTGGCCTATTCGCTGACCCGGCTCGGCGTCGACCACATCGACATCTACCGCCCGGCGCGGCTGGACCCGGATGTGCCGATCGAGGACACGATGGGCGCGATCAAAGAAATGATAAACGTGGGTTTCGTACGCCGTGCCGGTCTTTCCGAGGTCGACGCGGACACCATTCGGCGCGCCCATCGGGTGCACCCGGTCAGCGATCTGCAGATCGAGTACTCGTTGTTGTCGCGCGCGGTCGAGGACGACATTCTGCCCACGCTGCGTGAGCTGGGCATCGGGCTCACGGCGTACGGGGTCCTGGGTCGTGGTCTGCTCTCCGGGCATTGGAGCGCCGGCCGGGCCGGCGCGCCCGGTGACTTCCGCAGTCGCAGCCAGCGGTTCGCTCGCGGGAACGTCGAGCACAACCTGGCCCTGGTGGAGGGGTTGCGCCCGATCGCGGAGGCGAAGGGGTGCACGGTCGGGCAGCTGGCCATCGCCTGGGTGGCGGCCCAGGGCCGGGACATCGTGCCGCTGGTCGGGGCCCGCACCCGCGAACGCCTGGCCGAGGCGCTGCCCGCCGCCGGCCTGCGCCTCACCGCGGACGAGCTCGCGCAGATCGAGAAGGCGGTGCCGGCCGGCGCGGCCCGGGGCGACCGTTATCCGTCAGCGTTCATGGCCGGCCTGGGAACGCGGAGTTGACACCCATCGCGTGACTTTCCGCGTGCCGGACACGACCGTACGCCGTACCCACCACCGGCAGTCGTAGAACGGAACCCAGGGCGGTCCCGGATCGGCGTCCGCGAGGTGGCAGAGGTATGCCTTGTTCGCCCGATAAGGATTCGCGAGCGCCCGCCACCGGGAACCGCTGTGGTTGTAGACCTTCTCCATCGCCGTGAACCAGTTCCACGCCATTTTGAGATAGCCGAAGTCGTTCGGGTGCAGACCGTCGCGGATGTCCAGACCGCGCACGCTGCTCTGATCGACGAGGTGCACCCGCGGGCCCTTGCGCGCCAGCAGGGACGTGATGACCGCGTTGTACGCGTCGGTCCGTCTCTGCTGCGGCGCGGCGTTCCCCGTGCGGGTGCCGGTGATCTTGGCGACGAAGACCTCGGCCGCCGGGGCGTCCGCTCGGACCCGGTCGACCAGGGCCGACAGCCGGACCGCCGCACCCACCGACCCGGCGTCGGTGCGCATGTCATTCGTCCCGGCTTGGAGCAGGACGGCGTCGGGCCGGGCGGCCGCTACCCAGGTGTCGACCTGCTCCGCGATCCGCGCGATGGTCCACCCGGAGTGACCTTCGTGGTCGAGGTCGGCCGTGGCCGGGCTGCCGTCGCGCTGCGAGCCCACGAAGTCGGCGGCGAGGCCGGCGGCCTGCAGCCGCATCTGCAGGTTGATGCGGTACGAGCTCGTGGTCTGCGACCCGATCCCCATGGTGATCGAGTCACCGAGAGGCATGACCCGCAACGGAACGGGACGACCGTCCCCGGCGCGGACGCCGGCGGCGGCACCACCAGCACCGGCTACGACATCGGCCGTGGCGGGGCTGCCGGCCGTGGCGGTGACCGTTGCGGCGCCGGCGAGCAACCCGCCCACCGCGCCCGGGATCAGCAAGAAGCGAACGAACCTCACAACCAGTGATCGGCTGCCCGGCCGGATGACTTAACCCCGTCCCGTGCCGCTCATGGGGGAGTCGGTGGCCGCTCGCCGGCGGCGGGCTCCCCGGCATCGGCTATCCACCCGGCGTGCCGGCCGCGCACACCCCGGGGACGTGGCGGATGCGGCGCCCCGCGGGCCACGAGGCGCACGGACGCAGCGGCGGACGTAGCCCACCGCGCTGAGCTACCTTGCGGCGCGCGCGCGGCGCGACTAACGTACAACCGCATGGTTGTAGATGCTGCTCAGGACGACCGGGTGTTCCACGCGCTCGCCGACGCGACGCGCCGTGACATCCTGGCTCGGGTGATCCGGGACGAGGAGTCCGTGTCAGGGCTCGCGCAGCACTACCCGATGAGTTTCGCCGCCGTGCAGAAACACGTCGCCGTCCTGGAACGGGCCGACCTCGTCACGAAACAGCGCCGCGGTCGCGAGCAGATCGTGCATGCCGACCTGACGGCCGTCCGGCGGGCGGCGCGCTTGCTCGACGCGTACGAGCAACTGTGGCGTCACCGCGCCCGCGCCATCGACCGGATCCTGTCCGAGGAGATCGCGTGATCAGCTCGCACCAGGATGCCGAGAGGCTGACCCTGACCTTCGTCGCGGAGTTCGCCGCGGACGTGGACCGGCTGTGGCAGGTATGGGCCGATCCGCGGCAGCTGGAACGCTGGTGGGGCCCGCCGCAATGGCCCGCGACGTTCGAGCATTTCGACTTCCGGCCCGGCGGCGAGGCCCGTTACTTCATGACCGGCCCGGCCGGCGAGAGATCCGGCGGCTGGTGGCGGATCACCGCGATCGACGCGCCGCACCGCCTGGAGTTCGACGACGGTTTCGCGGACAACTCGCTGCCCTCGACCCATTCGGTGGTGACGCTGACACCGATCGACGGCGGCACCCGGATGACCACGGTGACCCGGTTCGCCGACCTCGACCATCTGGAGAAGACGCTCGCGATGGGCGTCGAGCAGGGCACGCTTTCGGCCATGGCACAGATCCACGACGTACTCGGAGGTGACTGATGCGCAAGCTGACCGCCACGATGTTCACCAGCCTGGACGGGGTGATCCAGGCGCCGGGCGGCCCCGGCGAGGACGAGGACCAGGGTTTCCCGTACGGCGGATGGTCCGTCCACCACTGGGACGAGCGGATGGGGCAGGTGATGTCCGACTTCATGTCCACGCCGTTCGACCTGGTGCTGGGCCGCAAGACGTACGACATCTTCGCCGCCTACTGGCCGCAGGCGAGCGAGGAGGAGGGCGCGGGGCCGCTGAACCGCGCGACCAAGTACGTGGCGTCGCGCGGCAAACCCGACCTGAGCTGGGAGAAGTCGGTCCTGCTGGAGGGTGACGCCGCCGACGCGGTCGCCGCGTTGAAACAGACCGGCGGCCCCGACCTGCAAGTGCACGGCAGTGCCGACCTGCTGCAGACCCTGACCCGCAACGGCCTGGTCGACGAGTACCGGGTGTGGACCTTCCCGGTCCTGATCGGCACCGGCAAGCGCCTGTTCGCCGGGGGCACGGTCCCCGCGACGCTGAAACTGACCGACTGCGTGACCGCCACGACCGGAGTCCTGATCGCCACCTACCAGCCGGCCGGCGAGCTGACCACCGGCACGTTCGCCGCCGACTAGGGCCGTGCCCCGGTCTGGGCCGCCGGTCCGGGGCAGCGCGCGGCCCGGCCCGTCACTACGGTGCGGAGGATGGACAGTTCCCCTCCGCCGGTGGCCGGCATCGTGCACCAGGTGCCCGGCTCGACCGTCCGGCTGCGCCCGGTGGCCGAGGACGATCTGGCGATGTTGCGCCGGTTCGCGGTCGAACCCGGGCTGATCGGGCTCGACTGGGCCGGCTTCCGGGACGCCGCCGCGCCCGCCCGCCGCTTCGCCGAGGACGGCTATCTCGGCGAGCGGACCGGCGGCCTGATCGTGCAGGTCGAGCCGGCGGCGGACGCCCGGGCGGGCTACCTGAGCTATCTCCAGGGCCAGTACGGTGGTCGGGCGCCCTACTGGGAGATCGGCATCGTGCTGCTGCCCGAGTGGCGCGGCCAGGGCATCGGCTGGCGCGCCCAGGCGTTGCTCTGCGACTACCTGTTCAGCCACACCCCGGCGCAGCGCATCCAGGCCGGCACCCACGCCGAGAACGTCGCCGAGCAGCGGTCGCTGGAGAAGGCCGGCTTCCAGCTGGAGGGGGTCCTGCGGGCCTGCGAGTTCCGGGCCGGCGCCTGGCGCGACGGGTGGCTCTACAGCCGGCTGCGCGACGACCCGTCACCGCTGTGACCGAACGGCCCGGCGTCCCCGGTACCGGGAGAAACCCGGATGTGCCCCGGCCCGGCGCCGGAGAGAATCGCCGGAGGGGACGCGGCGAGCGTCGTCTCGAGCCGCCCGATGTCCGGCGATCGCGCCGGGCGCGGGCCGACGGCGAGGGAGGCACGGGTGGGACGCGCAACCAGGACAAGCAGGCGGATCGTGGCCGTGGCAGCCGTGCTGGCGGTGGTCGCAGCGAGCGCGGCGTGCGGCGGCGGCGAACCGGCGGCCGCGCCACCCCCGAGCTCGTCGGCGCACAGCGGCCACCAGCAGAGATCACTGGCGGCGGCGCCGCTGCGAGCCGGTGAGACGTTCCGGACGCTGACGCTGCCCCAGCCGTACCAGCCGGTCGCCCCCGGCGGTGGCACCGACGAATACCGCTGTTTCCTGGTCGATCCGCGGATCACCGGCACGACCTACCTGACCGGCAGCCAGTTCCTGCCGCAGAACGCGGACATCGTCCACCACGCGATCTTCTTCCAGATCCCGCCGGAGGGCATCGGCCGGGCCCGCGCGCTCGACGAGAAGAGCCCCGGCGAAGGCTGGCAGTGCTTCGGCGACTCCGGCGTCCCGGGTGACGCGTGGGTGGCCCACTGGGCGCCCGGCGCGAACGAGGTGCTGCTCGGTGAGCACCTGGGATACGAGATGCAGCCCGGCAGCCAGCTGGTCATGCAGGTGCACTACAACCTGTTGGCCACCGGCGGGAAGCCCGGCGCCACCGACCAGTCGGGCATCCGGCTGCGCCTCGCCGGAACGTCCGCGGCGATGACCAAGCTGGAGACGTTCCAGCTGGCGGCGCCGATCGAGCTGCCCTGCACCGCCGAGGAGAGCGGCCCGCTGTGCGACCGGGCCGCCGCGGTCAAGGACGTCGGCCGTCGCTTCGGCCCGGAGGTCGGCGGCACCGCGCAGGGACTCCTCGAGCACTGCAGCGCCGGCCGGCCGGCCCCGGGCAACGTCCAGCACTGCGACTATCCGATGCCGGGCGAAGCCACCGTGTACGCCGCGGCCGGCCACATGCACCTGCTCGGCCGGTCCATCAAGATCGAGCTGAACCCGGGAACCGCCGGTGCCCGGACGCTGCTGGACATCCCGCAGTACAACTTCGACGACCAGGCCCTGCGGCCGCTGCCTTCCCCCGTACGCCTCAACCCCGGCGATGTCCTGCGGGTGACCTGCTCGCACGACGCCGGGCTGCGCAAGCTGTTGCCGCAGCTTCGCCGGCTTCCCCCGCGCTACGTGGTGTGGGGCGACGGCACCGCCGACGAGATGTGCCTCGGTCTGCTGATCGGCACGGCCCTGCCCTGACCTCCGGCGGTGTGCGTCGCGGGCGCGGCTCATCGGGGCCGCGCCCGCGCTCAAGCGGACAGCACGTCCAGCAGCAGCGCCGCCGTCCAGGTGAAGTCGGCTCCGCCCAGGCCCTCGCCCGTGGTGGGATCGAAGTACTCGCGCAGGCCCGCGCCGGCCACCAGGTCGACCATGTCCGACGCCAGCACCCGCGCCAGGTCGTCGCGGCCCTGTGCCCGCAGACCCTTCCAGACCAGCCAGTTCGTGCTGGCCCAGGTCGGCCCCCGCCAATAGCGGGACAGGTCCAGGTCGGGCGCGGTCAGGTCGTAGCTCGGCACGCCGATCGAGCCGGCCCCGAGCCGGAACGCCGGCCCGGTGAGCGTCGCGACCAGCGCGTCCGCGGCGGACAACCCGGGCAGCAGCAGCGGCATGAACCCGCCGACCGTGCGAACCGGCTGCAGGGCGCCGGTGTGCACGTCCAGCGCCGCGAACGTCCCGAGCGCGGGCGACCAGAGGTGTTCCTGGATGGCGTCGGTCAACTGGGCGGCCCGTACACGATGGGGGGTGGGGTCCTCGCCGACCCGGGCGGCGATCTCGGCGAGCGCGAGCGACGCCCACGCGTACACCGAGTTCATCAGCGGGTCGAGCACGCAGAACCGCAGCGAGCGCAGCCGGTCGGCGTACCCGCCGTCGCGGTACTCGCGCACCAGCAACGTGTACCGGGCGTAGTCGTCGTTAGTGGGCCGATGCGCCGACCAGGAGTGCCGCAGGTCCCGCCGCTGCCCGGCGATCACCTCGACGTCGACGGCCGGCACCGCCCGCAGCGGCGCGTCCCAGGCGGGGCTGTTGTCCAGCCCGGACTCCCACGGGTGCACGATCGCGATCAGCCCGTACTCCGCGACGAGCCGGCGCTGCCACAGGTAGTCGTGCCAGCGCACCAGCCGCGGATAGAGCCGGGCCAGCGCCGACGCGTCGCGCCCGGCCACCGCGAGCGCCGCGACCGCGTGCATCGGCGGCTGCACGATGCCGCTGGTCTTCAGGCCCGGCGGGGGACCGGACGGCGGCATCGGCCGCCAGTACCAGGGCCCGGGGAAGTAGGCGTCCTCGGGCACGGCCGGGTCGAACACGATCTGCGGCACCCGCCCGTCGCCCCACTGCGCGCCGAGCAGGCCGGACAGCTCGGCCCGGGCCCGCCGCGGCGCGACGTGCGCCCACCCGATCGCGTTGAAGGCCGAGTCCCAGCTCCACTGATGCGGGTACAGCGAGGCGGTGGGCACGGTGGAATTGCCACGCCAATTCCCGATCAGGGTGCGTACGGCGTCCCGGCGCAACGATTGTGCCGACGCCGCCTCCACGGTGGCCGATGAGTTGCTCACAGCGCCGAACCCCGCAGCTTGGCCACGGCCCGCGGCAGCACCTCGTCGGCCGGGCCGGACAACCGGCACTCGAAGGCGAGCGTGCCCGGGTAGCCGATGGCGTCGAGCGTGCCCAGGGTGAGGGCCCAGTCGATGTGCCCGGCGCCCGGCTCCAGCCGGTTGGAGTCGGAGACCTGCACGTGCCCGATCCACGGCGCGGCCGACACCAGCGACGCGGCGGGGTCGGCCTCCTCGATGTTCATGTGGTAGGTGTCCGCGGCGACCTTCACCGACGGCAGCCCGATCTCGGCGCACAGCGAGACCGCGTCGGCCAGCGTGTGCACCATGTGGTTCTCGTACCGGTTCAGCGGCTCGAGACCGATCGTCACGCCCTCGCGCGCGGCGTGCTCACCGAGTTCGGTGAGGCCCTCGAGCAGGACCTCACGGTCCTGCTGCGGCGTGCGCGGCGGCACGAAGGGCGGCAGCCGCAGGGAGAACTGACCGTACGACGCGGGGGTCATCGCCAGCACGCCGCCGATCTCGCCGATCACCGACAGCTGGGAGCGCATCTGGTTGATCGCGTCCCGGCGCCGGTCGGCGTCGAAGTCGCCGATGAAGTGCAGCATCTCGACGCAGACCGTCGGCATGACGACGCCGTCGGCCACCGCCCGGCGCAGTTCCGGCAGCCGCGCGGCGAACGCGAGATCACCCTTGCCGCGCAGCTCGATCGCGGCGAACCCGGCCCGCTGGGCGAAGTCCCACTTCTCCTGCAGGGTGTCGCCGGGAAGCAGCTGTTCCTGGCACGAGATGCGGTTCACGAGCTCAGACATCAGGCGATTCCTTCAGAGGATGACGGCACGGCGGACGGCGGCACGGTGGTGGACGGCGGCACGGACGACGACGGCACGGTGGACGGCGGCACGGAGGATGACGACACGGACGTGGACGGCATCGCGGATGACGACACGGAGGCGGGGAAGCGCAGCACCACCTGCAACGCGTCAGCGGGCTGCTGGTCGAGCAGCGCGAAGGCGTCGGCCACGTCGACCGCGTCGACGACGTGGCTGATCAGCGGGGCGACCGACAGCCGGCCGGCCGCCACCTGGTCGAGGAACGTGCGGACCAGCCGCGGCTGGTCCCAGCGGCGGCCCAGCGGGATGGGGGTGCCGGAGATCTGGCTGGCGACGATCTGCACCCGGTTGTGGTGGAACTCCTCGCCGAGCCGCAGCCCGAGGCCGTCGCCCTGGTAGAAGCCGGCCGCGGCGACCCTGCCCTCGGCCTGGACGCTGCGGATCGCCTCGTGCAGCGCCCGGTAGCTGCCGGACAGCTCGATGGCCGAGTCGGTGCCCCCGCCGGTGCGCTTGCGGATCTCGTCGCCGGACCCGGCCGGATGCAGGGCCGACACGGTGTCCGCCGCGCCCAGCTTCTCGGCCAGCTCGAGGCGGCCCTCGATCGCGTCGACCGCGGTCACCTGACCGCCGGAGAGCGCGGCCAGCTGCGTGGCGAGCAGGCCGATCACGCCTTGGCCGAACACCGCGACGGTCTCCCCGAGGCGCACGTCGGCGGCGAGCACCGCGTTGAGGGCGATGGCGCCGGGCCGGGCGAAGATGCCGTACATCGGGTCGAGCCCGGCGGGCAGCGGGCGGTGGATCGGTGCGGACGCGTCGATCACGGCCTCGGACCGGTGCCCCCAGATGCCGGCCACGAGCTGACCGGCCCGGTACGCGGTGACGTCGTCCGCGACCTCGACGACCTGACCGACCTCCTCGTAGCCCCATCCGCGGACCGGGTACCCGAAGGTGGGCGCACCGTCGGCGAACAGCCGCCGGACCGGGTCCCAGGTCTTGGTCAGATACGGGTTCGTGCCTCGGTACGCGGTCAGTTCGGTGCCCGCGGATATGCCGGAGTACCAGGTCCGCACCCGCATCGTGCCGGGCTTGAGCGGCTGCGGCTCCTCGGGAACCAGCCGCACCTCCCGCGGGCCGGTGAACTCCACCACCTGATGCATCACGCCTCCACTTTTGACTAACCGTTAGACTAAACCCTCTTCTTGATCAGTCAAGTTGCGCATGTCACAGGGCATAAGTGTAGGAGGCATTGTGCAGATCGGTTTTCTGACCGCGGCGCTCCGCGACCAGGAGCTGCCCGAGATCATCGAGTGGGCCGGCCGGGCGAACTTCCCCGCCATCGAGGTGGCCGCCTGGCCGATCGACGACCCTCGGCGCCTGAACCCCGCCCACCTCGACGTGCGCCGCCTCGACGACCGGGCCGTACGTCGGCTGACCGAGCAGCTGGGCGAGGCCGGCGTGAGGATCTCGTCTATCGCCTACTACGAGAATCACCTGCACGCCGACCCCCGCGAGCGGGCCGCCCGGCACGACCACCTGCGGGCGTGCATCGATGCCGCGGCCGCGCTGAACGTCCCGACGGTCGGCACCTTCGTCGGCCGCGACATCAGCACGACGGTCGAGGACAGCCTGCGCCAGGCCGAGCAGATCTTCGGCGAGTTCGTCGGCCTTGCCCGAGGCAACGGTGTGGAGATCGTCATCGAGAACTGCCTGATGTCCGGCTGGCACCCGGACGGCTACGCGGCCAATCTCGCGTACTCGCCCGAGCTCTGGGAGTGGATGTTCGAGCTGGGCCTGTCGCTGAACTACGACCCGTCGCATCTGGTCGGCATCGGCATCGACCCGGTCGCGGCCCTCGTCCCGTACGTGGGGAAGGTGTTGCACGCGCAGGCCAAGGACGTGGAGATCCTGCCCGGGCGCATCGACCGGACGGGCTTTCTCGGCAACGCCGTCGACCGGTCGGATGCGTGGGATCACGCCTGGTGGCGCTATCGCCTGCCGGGGCTGGGCGTGGTCGACTGGACCGGCGTGGTGGGCGCGCTCGTGGCCGGCGGCTTCGACGGGGTGCTGTCCATCGAGCACGAGGACCCGGTGCACAGCGGCAGCGTCGAGGCCACCCGGAAGGGCATCCTGCTGGCCCGGGAGAACCTCCGGGCGGCGGCGGCCGCGGCGCTGCCCGACGCGAAACACGCGTGAAATCTTTCCCGAGTTACGTCTTGCGCTCAGACAGAAGTTGCGTTGTTCTGTAGCCGAACAACGCGCCGCCACGGCGGAATTTGCAAATTTTGACTAAGGAAAGGGTGCAGATGCGCGCGAGATACATGCTCGTCGCCGGCGCCCTCGTCGCGTCCCTCGCCGCCTGCACCACGAGCGGTCCGGACGCCAACGAGGACGGTGGCGGAGGCAAGGGCGACGGCAAGACCCTCACCATGTGGACCACCGAGGACGTCCAGGACCGGGTCGAGGCGATGAAGAAGATCGCCGCCAAGTTCGAGTCGGCCAAGGGCATCAAGGTCAACGTGGTGGCGGTCGCGGAGGACCAGTTCGACCAGGTCATGACCTCGGCCGCGGCCGAGGGGAAGCTGCCCGACCTGGTGGCTGCGCTCCAGCCGGAGGGCGTGCAGTCGCTGGCGGTCAACGACCTGCTGGACACCACGACCCCCGGCGAGATCGTCAAGGATCTGGGCGCCGACACATTCTCGCCGGCCGCCCTCAAGCTGACCCAGAACCCGGACGGCAAACAGCTCGCCGTGCCCAGCGACGCCTGGACCCAGCTGCTGTTCTACCGCAAGGACCTGTTCGCCAAGGCCGGCCTGGACAAGCCCGACACGATGGCCAAGATCACCGCGGCCGCGCAGAAGCTCACCACCGGCGGCAACGCGGGCATCGCGCTGTCCACCACTCCCGGTGACGCGTTCACCCACCAGTCGTTCGAGTACTTCGGGCTCGGCAACGGCTGCCAGCTGGTGGACACCTCCGGCAAGATCCAGCTGAACAGCCCGCAGTGCGTGGACACGTTCCGCTTCTACAACGACCTGGCCACCAAGTACTCGTTCAAGGGCAACCAGGACGTCGACACCACCCGGGCCAACTACTTCGCCGGCAAGGCGGGCATGGTCGTCTGGTCGTCGTTCCTGCTCGACGAGCTGGCCGGGCTGCGCAGCGACGCCCTGCCGACCTGCCCCGAGTGCAAGAAGGACCCCGCCTACCTGGCCAAGAACACCGGCGTCATCGGGCCGGTCAGCGGGCCGAGCGGCCGGCCGACGCAGTTCGGGCAGGTCGTCTCCTGGGCGATCACCCACGACGCCAACAAGCCGGCGGCCAAGCAGTTCGTCGAGTACATGATGAGCGACGCCTACACCGACTGGCTCGCCCTTGCCCCCGAGGGCAAGGTCCCGACCCGCAAGGGCACCACCGACGACCCGCAGAAGTACCTCAAGGCCTGGAGCGGCCTGTCCGCGGGTGTGGACAAGAAGGCGCCGCTGAGCAGCGTCTACTCGGCCGACGTCATCAACACCATCGTCAACGGGGCGGACAAGTTCGACCGGTGGGGCTTCGCCCAGGGCAAGGGCGCGCTGGTCGGCGCCACCCAGGGTGAGCTGCCGGTGCCCAAGGCCATCAACGACATGGTCAACGGCGGAACGCCGGAGAAGGCGGCCCAGCAGGCGACCGCCGCGGTGCAGGAAATCGAGAAGTCCGTCGACAAGTGACAAGCCGGCCGGGCCCGCCGCAGCGCCGCAGGAAACGACTGCTGTGCAGCCTCCATCGGCTTCTGGAGCTGAAGCACCGGGGCA
>NZ_CAKUCL010000053.1 GCF_934643405.1 uncultured Actinoplanes sp. | reverse complement strand
CGCCAGCCCCGCGCGGGGCGGCGCCGCGGGCCGGGCAGGCGTGGCCGGCGGCCGGGACAGCGGACCGGCCGGGCGACGCCGGCCGCCGAGCGCGTGGATCTTCGGGACCAGCTGCTGGCGGACCGCGGCGATCGACTCGGACACCGACCCGACGTTGCTCGGTTTGGTGACGTAGTCGGTGGCGCCCGCGGCCAGCGCCTCCAGCGTCGCGCTGGCACCCGCGGCGGAGAGCGTGCTGAACATGATCACCGGGATCTGCTTGTGGCGCTTACGCAACTCCCGTACCGCCTCGATGCCGTCCATCTGCGGCATCTCGATGTCCATCGTGATGACGTCCGGCATCAACTGGTCGATCTTCGCTTGGGCCAGCAGCCCGTTCGACGCCGTGCCGACGACCTCGATGTTCTCGGCCTCACCGAGGGCGTCCACGATAAGCCGACGCACCACCACGGAGTCGTCGACCACGAGCACCGAGATCATCCGAACACCCCCTTCACCCGAGCCACGCCGGGCCGAGTGCGGCGACAACCGGTGAGAGCAGGCGATGCGCCGTGGACGTGTCCAGAAGGTCACGCACCACCAGCGCCTGCACCGCACCGCTGAGCATGTTCCACACCCCGCCGGCCCGGTCGGCCAGCGGAATGGCGGCCGTATCGACGGCCTGCACCAACAGCATCTGCGCCGCCGCGGCGGTGCGGACGCGATCCGAGAGATACGCGGCCCACGAGGCGGAATGCACCGCCGGTGACCAGCCGCCGGTGTTGCGACGGGCGTCGTCGGCCGAGGCGGCCAGGCGGGTCAGATCGGTCGAGCGCAGCGAGCGCAGCCGGTCGAGCAGCGCCGACACCGCGTAGTGGTGCGGCCCGAGGTCGATCGGGGCGCCGGTGGGCAGCTTGCGCATGGCCGAGACCCAGCCCGCGCCCAGCCGCCGGCGGCTCTCCGCGTCGAGCACCTCGCGCAGGTAGCTGGCGACCGCGGCGTCGCAGAGCAGTGCGGTCGCCGCCGCGGCGGTCTCGCTCTGCTGCGCGTCGCGGCCGGCGCCCTGCCACGTCCACGACATCACGTCGTAGCGCAGGCAGGTGAGCAGCGCGTCGACCGAGCCGATCGGCGCGCGCTCGACGAGGGCGAGGCTGCCGGCGGGGTCGTCGGTGGACACACCCTTGAGCGAGGGCATCCGGCGGGCCGCGCTCTCCACCTCGACCCACAGCGGCCCCCGAACCCCCTCGTCCGGCAGCCGCTCGGCCAGTACCGGCAGGTCCGAGGTCTGCAGGCGCAGGGCTCGCAGGAACACCTCGGCCGTGGCCGACCCGCCGGACAGGCGGGTCAGGTCGAAGCCGAGGACCGGCGCGCTGACGAGGCTGTACATCAGGTGGTGGCGCGGTACGTGTCGACGGCCTGGTTGACGTCGAGGGCCAGCATCAGCCGCCCGTCCAGCTTGAACGTTCCCACCACAAGTTCCCGGGTCGGGCCGCTCAGCGTGTCCGGCGGCGGCTCGAATGTGTCGTCGTCCAGGTCGACCACTTCACCGATCTTGTCGACCAGCAGGCTGACCGGTTCGCCGTCACCGCGCAGGATCACGTTCATCACCGGGCCCTGCAACGCCTTGCGCGCCAGTCCCAGCTGGACCCGCAGGTCGACCGCGGCGATGACCTGGCCGCGCAGGTTGAACAGTCCCCCGACGGCCGGCGGCGCCAGCGGCACGGGCGTGTACTCGTTGTACGAGAGCACCTCCTGCACCGTGTGCACCTCGACACCGAAGAACTGGTCGGCCACCTCGAACGTGGCGAACTGTCGGCTCGCCATCTCAGGCCTCCACCAGCATTTCGTCGTTCTCCAGGTCGGTGTAGAAGTTCGGGTCGGCGGCGAGGATCGCGCGGCGCACGTCCAGCAGCTCGGTCACCCGCTGCTGGATGACCGCCGTGCCGACCAGGCCGTCCTCCTCCGCGTCGCGGCGGGCGGTGGTGGAGTTCTCGGCGATGTCGACGATCCGGTCCACGACCAGGGCGACGCTGCGCGCGCCCTCGCTGTAGACGACCACCGAGACGGTGTCTCCCTCCGGCTCCTCCCCGTACGCCCCGAGCAGATGCGACAACCGCACCAACGGCAGGATCTGGCCGCGGTACTGGACGACCTCGCGCGACCCGGCGTGCTCGATCCGTTCGCGCGGAAACTCCTCGAGCCGGGTGACCGTGTCCAGCGGGATCGCGACCCGCCGCTCGCCGACCGCGGTGACCAGCAGCCGTTCGCCGCTGCCCCCGGCCCCCGAGGCCCGGGCCGACGCCTCCATGTTCTGCCGTTCCGCGTCGGCGGCGAGGTGACTGCGGCGGGCCAGCGACGAGACGTCGAGGATCAGGCCGACCTTTCCGTCGCCGAGGATGGTCGCGCCCGCGTACAGGCCGATGTCCTTGAACCTGGAGTTGAGGGCCTTCACCACGACCTCCTCGGTGTTCAGGACGCGGTCCACGATGAGCCCGAAGCGGCGGCCGTCGGCCTGCAGCACCATGATGTAGACGCCCTGGTCGCCGCCGGCGTCGAGACCGAGCGCCCGGTCCAGCCGCACGAGCGGGAGCAGCTTGCCCCGCAGCCGGTAGACGGGCGCACCCGAGGCGTACTCGATCTTCGTGGACTGGCCGTCGATGAAGACCAGTTCCAGCACCGCGACCTGCGGGACCACGTACCGCTGATCGCCGCAGTCGACGGTGAGCGCCTGGATGATCGCCAGGGTCAGCGGGATGGTGAGCCGCCAGACCGTGCCCTCGCCGGGCGTCGAGTCGACGCTGACCGCGCCGCCGATGTTCTCGATGTTGGTCTTGACGACGTCCATGCCGACACCGCGGCCGGAGACGTTGGTGACCTTGGCGGCGGTGGAGAAACCGGGCGCGAAGACCATCGCCATGATGTCGCGGCGGTCCATGTTGGGGATCTGCTCCGGCCGCAGCAGGCCGTTCTCGACCGCCTTCTGCGCGATGCGCTCGACGTTGAGGCCGGCGCCGTCGTCGGCGACCTCGACTGCCACGTGGCCGCCCTCGTGGTAGGCGCGCAGGGTGAGCGTGCCCTCGGGCGACTTGCCGCTGGCGATCCGCTGGGCGGGCTCCTCGATGCCGTGGTCGACCGCGTTGCGCACCAGGTGGGTCAGCGGATCCTTGACCGCCTCCAGCAGGCTGCGGTCGAGCTCGGTCTCCTTGCCCTGCATGACCAGCTGGACCTGCTTGTTGAGCGAGTTGCTCAGGTCCCGCACGACTCGGGGCAACTTGGACCAGATGTGCTCGATGGGCTGCATCCGGGTCTTCATGATGCCCTCTTGCAGCTCACTGGTGATCATGCCGAGCCGCTGGGCGCTGCGCACCAGAGTGGCGTCGCCGATCTCCATCACGCCGCGGACCAGCTGATTGCGGGCAAGCACCAGCTCACCCACCATGTTCATCAGGGTGTCGAGCAGGTCCACGTCGACCCGGATGGCGCTGTCCGCGATGCTGCGCTTGGGCGACTGGGCCTGCAACGCCTCGTTGACCGCGGCCGGCTGGGCCTTGCCCTCGTCCAGCAGGATCGTGCCGAGCTTGCGCTCGTCGCCCTCGATCTGTTGCTGGAGCGCGGATCCGACGTCGCTGGGGTGCGCCGCGCCGGACTCGACGAGCATCTCGCCGATCGGCCGGCGCTGGTTCTCCACCGGCTCGGGTGCCGGGCGCGCCGGCACCTCCTCGAGCGGCACCGGCGTCTCGGCCTCCGCAGCGGCCGGCGCCTCGGCAGCCGCCTCCGCGGGCGCCTGGGCGGCCGGTGGCGCGGCCTCGCCGACGTTCATCTGGGCGTGGACCTGGGTGATGATGCTGTCCACGTCGACGTCGCTCTCGCTGCCGGTCTCCTCGATCGCGGTCAGCAGCGACCGTACGCCGTCGATCGTCGCCAGCAGCACCGTGATCGTCTCCGGTGTGACCGGCTGGACGCCGTCGCGAAGCTTGGAGAGCAACGACTCACCGGCGTGCGCGAGCGTCTCCAGCCGGCTGAACGCCAGGAAGCCGCTGGTGCCCTTGATCGTGTGGATCGCCCGGAAGATGCGGGAGATCAGGTCGCGCGAGTCCTTCTCCTGCTCCAGGGAGACCAGGTCGCGGTCGATCTGATCGAGGTTCTCGTGGCTCTCCATGAGGAATTCGCCAACGATCTCACCAAGGTCTTCCACGCTTACCTCCTGCTCGCTGAGGCGGTTGCTGCCGCCGAGGCGGTCGCTACGGCTCAGGCCTCTCCGCCGGGCCGGCGGTAGCGGTAGCCGAATCCGCGGACGGACTCGATGGGCGATTCGTCGGGGTCGGACCAGCCGAGCTTGCGGCGCAGGCGCAGGACGGCGAACTTCACCCGCTCCTGGCCGATCCCGGTCGGGTCGTCCCACGCCTGGGTCAGCAGCTGATTCGGGCTGAGCACCGCCCCGGCGTGCCGGACCAGCGCGTTGAGCAGCCGGAACTCGGTCGGCGTGAGGCGCTTCTCGTCGCCCTTGACGTAGACCCGGCGCTTGGTCGGATCGAGGTGCACCAGCCCGTCGTCGTAGACCTGGCTGGCCCAGCTGTTCTGCCCGCTGGACGAGCGCCGCAGCAGCGCCTCGACCCGGGCCAGCAGCTCGTTGTTGGCGAACGGCTTGGTCAGGTAGTCGTCGGCGCCACCACGCAGGCCGCGGACCTTCTCCGCCTCCTGGCCGTGCGCGGTCAGCACCAGCACCGGCACGTCCGAGACGTCGCGCAGCCGTTCGAGCACCTGCCAGCCGTCCATCTCGGGCAGGCCGACGTCGAGCACGACGAGGTCGGGATGCTCGGCGTAGGCCTCCTTGAGCCCGGTGCGGCCGTCGCCGGCGTGCGCCACCTCGTAGCCCGCGCGGCTGAACAGCAACCGCAGGGCGAGAGCGATGTCCGGGTCGTCCTCGACGACGAGAAGGCGACTCATGCTGTGCTCACCCTGCCCCCACCCCTCGCTTGCGCTCCGGTCCGCCAGGACGACCTTCTTCCGGCCGCACCCGACGGCGGGCCTGGTCAGCGTCTTCTTCGGCGTCCCCCGCTCGACCGCGGGCAACGGAATCAACCGCGCAAAGCCACGATAGCGTGATGTCACGGTCTATTTACGGACAGTGACAGTTTAGGGATTATTTGCCGTCGTCTCGCGCGGAAAAGCGAAAGCTCGCGCGGTCCCATCGGTCACCCGCGGCGGCCATCCCCCAAGATTGACATCTCCCCGGTACGCCGTTGCCTGTTTCCGGCAAAAAAGGGACGTACGCCCGAGAAAGGGATGCGATATCCCTGGTGGGCGACTCTGCCCGCCGTGGAACGCGGAGGCACCCGTGCTCGATCAAGTGGTTCGACGTCTCGCCCTGCTGACGGTCGCGCCAGCCCTGGCCGTCCTGGCGACGCCGGCGCACGCCGGGGTACCGGTCCCGCCGCTCCCGCCGGCCGCCGAGCGCGACGCGGTCCCGCCGCGCACCCTGATGTCCGAGGTCGTCACCCGCACCAACCAGCAGCGGCATCGCAACGGCTGCCCGCAGCTCGCGGTGGACCGTGAGCTGACCGTCGCGTCGGTGCGGCAGAGCCTCTACATGGCCCGCACCGGACTGTTCAGCCACGTGTGGCGCGACGGCACCACGTTCGTGGCCCGATCCCGCGCGGCCGGGTACCGCCAGCCGTCGGGCGAGAACATCGCCTGGGGGTACCAGACCGCGGACGAGGTGATCGCGGCGTGGATGGCCAGCCCGAGCCACCGCGCGAACATCCTGAACTGCTCGGCGCACTCGATCGGCACCGGCGTCGTCTACGGCTGGAACGGCGTCCCGTACTACACCCAGGTCTTCGGATACCGGTGAGGGCGGGGTTCAGAGCGCGCAGTTGATCAGAACCGGTTCGGGGTGCAGGTCGATGCCGAACCGGTCGCGCACGCCGTCGCGGATCGCGCGGGCCAGGTCCAGCAGCGCGATCGTGGTGCCGGCGCCGCGGTTGGTCAGCGCGAGCGTGTGCTTGCTGGAGATCGCGACGCCGTCGCCGGCGAAGCCCTTCGGGAAGCCGGCGTGCTCGATCAGCCAGGCCGCGGGGACCTTCACCGTGCCGTCGTCGCCCGGCCAGTGCGGAGCGTCCAGGGCGAGGCGCTCCCACTCGGCGACGGGCAGCACCGGGTTGGTGAAGAACGAACCCACCGACCACGTGTCCCGGTCGTCCGGGTCGAGCACCATGCCCTTGCCGGCGCGCAGCTTGAGCACCGTGTCGCGGGCCTGCCGCAGCGGCACCCGCTCGCCCGCCTCGACCCCGAGCGTGCGGGCCAGCTCGGCGTACCGGATGGGCGCGGACTCGTCGGAGCGCGCGAGCCGGAAGTCGACCTCGAGCACCACGTAGCGGTCGTTGTTCTTGAAGACACTGCGGCGGTACGCGAACGCGCAGTCGGCCGGCGGCATGATCCGGATCGTGTCGTGCTCGCGGTCGTAGACGTGCACGGCGACGATCGTGTGCGCGACCTCCTGGCCGTACGCGCCGACGTTCTGGATCGGGGTGGCGCCGGCCGAACCGGGGATGCCGGACAGGCACTCCACACCCGAGTAACCGTTGGTCACGGCGTACTCGACGAAAGCGTCCCAGTCCTCGCCCGCGGCAACCCGCAGCACCACGCTGTCGGCATGCGTCTCGGCCACCCGGATGCCGCGGGTGCGCACCAGCACCACCGGACCGGGGAAACCGGCGTCGCCGATCACCACGTTGCTGCCGCCGGCGAGCACCAGCACCGGCTTTCCGGCCGCCGCGGCGTTACGCACCGTAGTCACCACTTGGTCCGTTTCGGTGGCGACAGTCAACGTGCCGGCGGGGCCGCCAAGGCGTAGCGTCGTGTACGCCGACAGCGGACCGTCACTCGACGGAGGGGTGTCAGGTTGCGTTGCGGCACTAACGTCAGGCACGGCCTCAACCCTAGGCTGACGGTTCTGGGCACCTCATCGGCGGTCCGGTGGAGCGGAGAGAAGCGCGATGAACAGGCTGCATGCCACGAAGGACTTCTGGCTTGCCGCGTTGCGGGCGGACAGCCCCGCGCTGCAGGACGCGGTGGCGCAGGCCGGACCGGAGGCCGCGGTGCCGTCCTGCCCGGATTGGACAGTCGCCGATCTGGTGAAACATCTGACATTCACCCTCAATTGGGTGCGGCAGACCGCTCCCCGCGGCGTGACCACCCGTCCGGACGGCTCCGAGGTCGCCGCGCCTCCCGAGGTGGAATGGCCGGAGGCGCTCGACGGGCTGCGCCGCGAGCTCACCGGCACGATCGAGACGCTCGAGGCGCTGGACGCCGACTTCCCCGCGTGGAACTGGGCACCGCAGGCCAAGAAGGCCGGTTTCTGGCACCGCCGGATGGCGCACGAGGTGTCGGTGCACCGCTGGGACGCCGAGGCCGCGGCCGGCCGGCCCACCCCGATCGAGACCAAGCTGGCCGCCGACGGCGTGAGCGAGGTGCTCGACAGCTGGCTGCCGGCCGGCAAGCGCAAGGGCCCGACCGACCTCCGCGGCGTGGTGCACCTGACCGCCAGCGACGCCGGGTACGAGTGGTTCGTCCGGCTGCGCGGCCCGGGTGTCGCACTGCTCGATACCGGGACGATCCTGGACACCGACGACCATCACCCGCGGGCCGGGGCGACCGGCACGGCGAGTGATCTGTTGCTCACTCTGATGGGTCGTCAGCGCACGGATCGCCTGGTGGTGACCGGTGATCCTCGTCTGATCGACTCCCTGCGCACGGGCTGACCCGCTTAAATTCGTCTTACCGAGGGATCCCGGGGTCGTTCTCAACCCTATGATTAACCGGTTAAGTGCGTCTTTTCGAACCACGCAGGAAGCGGGGAACGCATGACGGCAACCGTCACGTCCACGTCGGCGCAGCCGGCTCTCGCCTCGATCAGCTTCCCCGACGGCTTCATCTGGGGCGCGGCCACCGCGTCGTACCAGATCGAGGGCGCGGCGCGGGAGGACGGCCGGGGCCCGTCCATCTGGGACACCTTCAGCCGTACGCCGGGAAAGGTCTTCGCCGGGCACACCGGGGACGTGGCCTGCGACCACTACCACCGTTACGTCGACGACGTGGCGCTGATGGCCGGTCTGGGCCTCAAGTCGTACCGGTACTCGATCGCCTGGCCGCGGATCCAGCCGGACGGCACCGGCCCGGTGAACAGCCGCGGGCTGGACTTCTACGACCGGCTCACCGACGAGCTGCTCGGCAAGGGCATCGACCCGGTCGTCACGCTCTACCACTGGGATCTGCCCCAGACCCTGGAGGACCGCGGTGGCTGGGCCAACCGGGAGACCGCCGAGGCTTTCGCCGAGTACGCCCGGATCGTGCACGCCCGGCTCGGTGACCGGGTCGACACCTTCACCACGCTGAACGAGCCGTGGTGCTCGGCGTACCTGGGTTACGGCAGCGGGGTGCACGCCCCGGGCAAGCAGGACCCGGCCGCCGCCTTCGCCGCGGTGCACCACCTGCTGCTCGGCCACGGTCTCGCGGCGCGCGCGCTGCGCGAGGCGGGCGCGAAGAGCATCAGCATCACGCTGAACCCGTCGGTCGTCTTCCCGGTCGACCCGGACAGCGCGGCCGACCAGGCGGCGGTGCGGCTGCTCGACGGCCTGTCCAACCGGATCTTCCTGGACCCGCTGTTCAAGGGCCAGTACCCGGTGGACATCCTGCAGCACATGGCCCAGTTCACCGACCTGTCCTACATCCACGACGGGGACCTGGCGGCCATCAACGCCCCGCTCGACGTGCTGGGCATCAACTTCTACCAGCCCTCGTACGTGTCGGCGAGGCCCGGCGCTCCCGGCACGCTCGACCAGCCGGGCAGCTACGGCATCGCGACCCGGCCGCCGCACGGCCCGGTCACCGACATGAACTGGCTGATCGAGCCGTCCGGGCTGACCCACCTGCTCAAGCGGATCCACACCGACTACCCGGGCGTCGCCATGATGATCACCGAGAACGGTGCGGCGTACCCGGAGGGCCCGTCCGCCGACGGCGAGGTCCACGACCGCCGGCGCATCGAGTACCTCGACGGCCACCTGCGCGCCTGCCATGATGCGTTGGCGGCCGGAGTCGATCTGCGCGGGTACTTCGTCTGGTCGCTGATGGACAACTTCGAGTGGGCCGAGGGGTACGCGAAGCGCTTCGGGATCGTGCACGTCGACTACGCGACCCAGAAGCGGGTGCTCAAGGACAGCGCGAAGTGGTACCGGCAGGTGATCCGGCGCAACGGCATCGAGCCGGGTGAGACCGAGGGGTGACACGGTGGTGACGCGGGAGCGGCCGACCCTGGAAGCAGTGGCCCGGCGCGCCGGGGTGTCCCGGGCGACCGTCTCCCGCGTCGTCAACGGTTCCACATCGGTGGCCGCCTCCATCCGCGAGGCGGTCACCCGGGCGGTCGAGGAGCTCGGCTACGTCCCGAACCAGGCGGCCCGCAGCCTGGTCACGCAACGGACCGAGTCGATCGCGCTGATCGTGCCGGAGACGGCCAACCGGGTCTTCTCCGACGACCTCTTCTTCCCGGCGATCATCCGCGGCGTCGGGGCCGAACTCGAAGCGGCCGACAAACAGCTGGTGCTCATGATGACCGGCTCCGCGAAAAGCCACGACCGGGTGGAGAGGTACGCCGCGGCCGGTCACGTGGACGGTGTCATGTTCGCCTCGATGCACGGGGCTGATCCGCTGCCGGGCACGCTGGTCCGTCTCGGCGTCCCGGTCGTGTGCAGTGGCCGTCCCATCGGTCCGGCCTCGGTGCCCTATGTGGACGTCGATCACTTCGGCGGGGTGGCCGACGCCGTACGGCACCTGGTTTCCACCGGCCGGCGCCGGATCGCCACGATTGCCGGACCGCAGGACATGGTGGCCGGGATCGACCGGCTGGCCGGATACCACTCAACCCTCGACGAGCTGGGGTTGCCGCCGCTGGTCGCGATCGGCGACTTCACCCGCGAATCCGGGATCGTCTCGATGCGCTCGCTGCTGGCCCGCGCCCCCGACCTGGACGCGGTGTTCGCCGCGTCCGACATGATGGCGCACGGCGCGCTGGTCGCGCTGAAGGAGGCCGGCCGCCGCGTCCCCGACGACGTGGCGGTGATCGGCTTCGACGACTTCGAGATCAGCCGCTACAGCGACCCGCCGCTGACCACCGTCCGCCAGCCGATCGTCGAGGCCGGCCGTACGCTCGCCCGTCAGTTGCTGGGCCTGATCGGCGGCTCCTCGGTGCTGCCGTCGGCGGTCGTGCTGCCTACCGAGCTAGTGGTACGCGAGTCGGCGTGACGGCGGCGCCGAGCACCTGGCGGCTCAGCAGGCTCGCGCCCGCGATGGCGGCCGGCATCAGCAGGATCGCGCCGAGCGGGATGAGGAACGAGCAGAAGACCGCGACGCCGAAGCCGAGGGTGGCTGCCTTGTTCCGGGCCAGAACCTGACGGCGGTGCCGCAGGCGTTGCCCGCGTCGCTGGAACGGCACACCGGTCAGCTCGAGGGCGAGCAGCCAGCCACCGACGGCCCCGCCGATGACCGGGACCACGGTCTGCCCGACGACCGGCACGAACCCGAGGACGAACAGCGGGATGCCGACCAGGACGGACAGCGAGATGAGCCGGATCGAGTCGGCGAGGCTGCGCCGGAGCGATCGCCAGAAGCCGACCTCGACCTCGTTCGGGACGCCGCCGTACCGGTCCTCGACGAGCTCGGAGATCCTCTCGTAGAACGGGTCTCCGATCAGGAGGGTCACCGCCGTGAAGGTGAGGATGCCGAGCAGGACGGCGAGCCCGAGGATGCTGGCGCCGGCCAGGACCTGGAGGAGATCGCGCCACCCCTCGGCCCAGTCGTCGGCGAACCAGGTGACCGCCTGGGACAGCCCCGGCAGGAAGTCGATCAGGACGATGAGCCCGGCGAGGTAGAGCGCTCCCGAGATCACCGCCGGGATGAGGCCGAGGACCAGCAGTTTGGGGCTGCTGAGGACGATGCCCAGGCCGCGGCCCAGGAGCCCGGCGCCGAGGACGAACCGCTTCGCGGCGGTCAGGGGTCTGCTGATGTCCGGCTCCACGATCCGCGAGCATAGGGCCCTCGCGCACGCCGCGCTCAGCGGCGGCCACCCTTTCCCGCGGCGGGGTGCCGCTCCCGACGGCGTTGCGGCTTCGAGGCGCCGCCTTCCGCCTCCGCCTTCCGCAGCGCCCTTGCGGCCGCCCTCCGCCGCTCTTCCGGCCGCCGCCCTCCGCCGCTCTTCCGGCCGCCGCCCTCCGCCGCTCTTCCGCAGCCGCCCTCCGCCGCTCTTCCGGCCGCCGCTCTCCGCCGCTCTTCCGGCCCTCGTCCTCCGCCGCCTCTTCGCCGCCGTCTGAACGCGTCGGTGATCGGGCGGGCGGCGCGGATCTGGGCGAAGCCGGGGCCGGCGGCAAACGTTATGGCTGGGTGGAGAACTCCGGGGTGGCGGTGGGCCCGGCGGATGCCGAGGTCGACGCGCTGGGCTCGCTGGTGATCTCCGTTGGCGTGGGGACCGGGGGGACCGTCAGCGGAGGCGGTGGCGTCGTGGACACGGACGGGGTGGGCGCGGCCGAAGTCGTGATGGTTACCGTGCCGCTCGTCGTCACGCTGGGCGACGGCGCCGCGGAGGCCGAGGGGGACGCGGACGGTGCTCGGGTGGGGCGGGCCTGGTAGCGGACGTTGGTCACCGGCTGTGAGGTGCCGGGGCGCTCGGGGGCGGCTCCGATCCCACCGGCTCCGCCGGGCAGGCTCGCCTCGGCGGTGCGCCGGGCCGGGCCGGCCAGCGTCCAGCCGATGGTGACGGCGAACGGCAGGCCGAACGCCACGAGTCCGAAAAAGATGGATTTAGGGGATAACCGCACGGTGGGACTACCGGCCGAGCCCGGGCCGAGGTTACGGCCGGGCTCAGGATCGACATGCTCAGGCGTTGAGGAACGCGGAGATCCGGTCTCGTAGTTCGCGGCGGTTGGTCCAGATCATCGACGGGTGTTCGTAGACGTGAAGCTCCGCGTCCGGCAGGAGAGCGGCCAGGCGTTCGGCCCAGCCCACGGGATGGATCTCGTCCCCCGCCGCGCCCAGGACCAGAGCCCGGCCGCGGAACCGCGCCAGCCTCTGCTGGTCCGCGACGGCCGGGGCGCGCCACAGGGTGGTCAGCTCGGCGGCCAGGCCGTCCCGCTGCAGTTGCTCCACGCGCTGACGCAGGTATGCCCAGCCCGCCGGTGTGTTGCGGACCGCGGCGGGCAGCTCGGGCTCGACGGCGGCGGCGATGGAGGCGGCCTCGCCGGATTCGACCGCCGCCAGCAGACGCTCGGCACGGGCCTCGGCGGGAGCCGGTCTGGTGCCGTCCAACGGGGGCGGCAGGTAGAAGACGACGCGCTCGAACCGCTCCGGGGTGTCGGCCAGGACCCGCGCCAGGGCGCCGGCGCCCATGCTTACGCCCAGGGCCCGGGTGGCGCCGGACAGGTCGGCCACGGCCCGTAGCTCGTCGGCCAGGTCGGCGAACGACCAGGGAGCCGCGGGGGCATCGGATCTGCCGTGGCCGCGGAAGTGGAAGAAGACGCGCCGGCCGGTAACCCCGGAGCCCAGCGGCCGGGTGCCGGCGATGTCGCCGCCCAGACCGTGGGCGAAGACCGTGACCGGGTCACCCACGCCGGTGACGAGCTGCTCCAGCCGTACACCGGAAGGGGTTGTGATGATCTCGGTGGGCGGGGTCGGCAGCGTGGGGCGTCCGGAGCGGGGGCCGGTCGGGTCGGGGCGCTGGAGGCGGGGGCCGCCGTCGGGTGGCGGCGGGCCGAACCGCCTCACCAGAAGCCTTTGCCGTCCGAGAGATCCTTCAGGCCCGGGCGGACGTCGAGCAGGTAGATCAGCGCCGCGGCTATGCCGATCAGGCTGAAGATGCCGGTCGGGCCGCTGAGCAGAAGTGTCAGCACGATGCAGACGGCGAGAATGCCCGCCCAGGCGCCCTTGGGCAAGGTGCCGATGGCCTGGAATCCGTCGCCTCGCTGCGTCAGGCAGTGAATCAGCGCCACCGCCTGAATGATCAAGGACAGGATGAAGATGAGCAGGTTGATATAGCTGGCGACAGCGTGGTGAAACAGCGGCGCGGATGAGGCCATGATGCGAAGTCTATGCCGCGGGGCCCGCTGTCCGCCGAGGCCCGCGATCATGTCGTTACTGGCCGGGTACGGCAGCGGCCCGGCCTTCCAGGAGGCCGGGCCGCTCGGTGCGCGGGAATTACTCGGCGGCGGGCTTGGTGGCGCGCTTGCGGGGCTTCGCGGTCGCCTTGACGGCCTCGGGGGTCGCCGGCTTGACGGCCTCGGCGGTCGCGGCCTCCACGGCCTTGGGCTCCTCGGTGGTCTCCAGGTCGGCGTTGACCACGTCGGCCGCGCCGACCACACCGCTGCCGACGACGCGCTCGCCGCGGGCCACCAGGGCGGTGTACGCGGTCACGGCGCGGTCCTGGGCCAGCTGGGCCAGGGTCGTGGCGACGCTGGCGGCGTTGCCACGGAGGGCGTCGAAGTCGGTGGTGGTGGCCTTCGACCGCAGCTCGGCGGCCTTCGCTCCGGCCTGCTCGTTGTAGATCTTCAGCGAGGCGGCGGCGCGCTCGCTCAGCTCGGAGACGACGGCCGGCAGCTTGCGCAGCTGCTGGTAGGCCAGGTCACCGGCGCCGGCGGCGGCGTACAGCGGAGCGGGGAAACGGGTCTTGGTCTGGTCGGTCATGCTGTCTCCTCGGGAATCGTCAGTGTCGCCCACAGCATTCAAATCCGAAATTTCGGATTTGTCAGAAGCACGCTCAGGTTCGGGACGCACTTCGGGCGTTGTCGTCGTCCGAGTCACCCCTCGGTGCCGGGGCGACTGTCCTTCTCCGGGCCGCCGGGGCGGCCGTCGTTCTGGGCGCCGCCGAAGGAACCAGGGCGGCCGTCGTTCTCCGCGCCGCCGAAGGAACCAGGGCGGCCGTCGTTCTCCGCGCCGCCGGAGGTGCCGGGGCGAGCGCCGGCCGCGGCGCGGGGGTGGCTCTCGTTGACGAAGCCGCTCGACACGTCGGGACGGTCCTCATCGCTGAGGCCGCTCGACGCCTCGGCACGGGTCTCGTTGACGAAGCCATCCGGGTGGCTCTCGGCCGGCTCGTCCGGGCGGCTGCGGGCGTTCTCGTTCCGGAACGTCTCGTAGATCTGCGACAGCGACTGCTTCTGCGCCATCGTCAACTCGGGGTCGGCGGCGATCGCCCCCAGCACGCCGGGCTGACCGTCGCTGTCCAGCAGGCCGGCCCGCAGGTACATCGCGGGCGTCGACACCCGCAGCGCGCTGGCGATCTGCTGGAGCACCTCGGCACTGGGCTTGCGCAGGCCACGCTCGATCTGGCTGAGGTACGGGTTGCTGACGCCGGCCCGGTCGGCGAGCTGGCGCAGCGAGATCTTCGCGGTCTGCCGCAGGTCACGAATGAACGTGCCGATGTCCTGAGGCAGATCCTTGGGCGTGGCCATGCATCCGAAACTAACGCGTGGTGCTAGCTCTTGCAAGCAGAATGCTAACAACAGCTAGCGTGAAACAGGTCACCGAACGGCGCGAACCTCGCCGACCGGCTCTCCCCCACCCAGGATCAGCTCCGTCATGGACGGCACCGGGACACCGAGCCTTCGCAATTCGTCGAGGAGCACGGGCGTACGGGCTCGCATCGCCCCGTCTTCGATCTTGATGGCCACCGCACCCCGGTCCGGTACCGCGACCGCCACGACACCCTCGGCGCCGCCCTTGGCCAGCAGCCCGGGCACCGCCGACATCAGCACCGTATCGTCGGCTCCGGTGCCCGCGACCAGTTCTGGATGCGCCCGCATCTCGTCCGCCACCCGCCGTTCGAAGGTGCCCGGCGGGGCGGCCACCAGCTTCGCGAAGGCACGGGCCAGCGCGGTCAGCGACAGAGCGAGCACCGGCGCCCCGCACCCGTCGATGCCGACGGCGGCGATCCGCTCGCCCGCGAGGTCGCTCACCGCGTCGGCGATCGCGACCTGCAGCGGGTGCTTGGGATCGAGGTACGAGTCGAGCGGCCAGTCGTTGGCGACGCAGGTAGCGAGCATGCCGGCGTGCTTGCCGGAGCAGTTCATCAGGATCGGCTCGGGGCCGCCCTGGGCCCGCAACCACGCGTCGCGCGCGACGGGGGAGAGCGGCAGCGAGGCGGGGCAGCGCAGCGCGCCCGGTTCCAGGCCGGCCGCCTCGAGGATGTCGCGGACACGCCGTACGTGCAGCATCTCGCCGAAGTGGCTGCCGCTGATCAGAGCGAGGTCGGCGTCGTCGCGCGGTACCAGACCGGCTCGCAGCATCCCGACGGTCTGCAGGGGCTTGTTCGACGACCGGGGGAAGATCGGGCTCGTCACGTCGCCCCGGCTGGTGCCGCCCAGCACGGCGACCGATCCGTGGTGCACGCTCTCGACGAAGCCGGACCGGACCACCTCCGCGATGATCATTTGGTTCCCGTCCAATCGTGGGGGATGAGGCTCAACGGGATGGGACGCCGAGCAGAGCGCGTGTCTCGGCGGTGGTCAGCGGCGGCCGCTCGGCGAGCCGGGCGAAACCAACGGCCCGCGCCACGAGCTGCATGTTCGACTCGACCGGGCGGCCCTTGGCGTACGTGAGCGTGTCCTCCATGCCGACCCGCAGATGGCCGCCCGCCGAGAGCGACGCCAGGATGACCGGGATGGTGCTGCGGCCGACGCCGGTCGCGGAGAACGTGGTGCCGTCCGGCAGATCGCGGATCGCCTGCTCGCACGCCACCAGGGCCGCCGCGGTGCCCGGCATCCCACCGGGCACACCCATGACGAGATCCACGTGCACATGTCCGCCGTACGGAAGCCCGTGCTTGCCCAGCAGACGCTGCAGTGAGGTGAGCTGGCCGAGATCGAAGATCTCGTACTCCGGGACGATGCCGCGCTCCTGCATGCGGGTGTGCAGGTCGACGATGAACTCCCAGCGGTTCAGGAAGACGCCGTCGCCGAAGTTGACCGTGCCCATCGTGCAGGAGGCCATCTCGGGACCCGCGTCGAGCACGGCGAGCCGGTCGGACTCGGGATCGGTGACCGCGCCGCCGGACGACAGCTGGATGATCAGGTCGGTGGACTCGCGCAGGGCGGCCACCGTCGCGCGCAGCCGGCCCTGGTCGAGCGTCGGCTCGGCGCGGTCGTCGCGGATGTGCACGTGGATGATCGAAGCGCCGAGCGCCTCGCACTCCTTGGCGGTCGTCACCAGCTCGTCGAGCGTGACGGGCAGGGCCGGCGCGGACGCCTTGCTGCTCTCCGCGCCCGTGGGCGCGACGGTGATCACGGTCCCGGTCATGCCCTGAACGTTAATTCAGGCGGCATCGACGGCGGCGACCGACTCCCCCACCTTCAGCTCGGCGTCGTCGGCCACGTTGCGCTTGACCACGGCGAGCGCGACCAGGCCCAGCTCGTGATGCCGGACGGCGGTGCCGACGAAGCCCACCTCGCGGTCGCCGGCCAGGACCGGGGTGCCCTTCGCCGGCGGCTGGTCGGTGGCGATGCCGTCCAGGTGCAGCAGCACCAGGCGACGCGGCGGACGGCCCAGGTGATGCACGCGGGCCACCGTCTCCTGGCCGCGATAGCAGCCCTTGTCCAGGTGCACGGCCGGCGCGACGAACTCGGCCTCGGCGGGGATCGTACGGTGATCGGTCTCCCAACCCAGCCGCGGGATCCTCTTCTCCACCCGGATTGCTTCGTACGCCCACAGCCCCGCGAGTGGCACACCGAGGCTCTCGATGATCGCCGTCTTCTTCTCGCGCGGAACCAGAAGATCAACTCCCAGGGGTACGCGACGGGCCAGCCCACCCTCGTACTCACGTACCGCGTAAAGGCTCGTGGCGTGCGCGGGCACCGACCCGGCGGCGAACTTCGGACCCGGCACCTCCCCCAGCCGGGGTGCCGCCAGATCGGGGAAGAGATCAGCAGCACCCGGGCCGACCAGGGAGAGGACGGCCATCTCGCTGGTGGCGTCGCGGGGCTCGACGCGGGTGAAGAAACGCATCATCTCGAGGTACTTCAGCAGTCCGGCGCCCGCGCCCGGCTCGGTGTCCAGCCAGGCGGTGGTGCCGTCCTCGGTCACGTACGCGTGCTGTTCCACGTGGCCGTGCGGAGACAGGACGAGGAGCTCGCTGCCCTGGTGCTTGGACAGGTCGGACAGATGCTGCGTTGTCAGGGTGTGGAGCCAGGACGCGCGCTCGTCACCGGGGACCGCGATCACGTCCCGGTTCGAGCGGTCGACCAGGCCCACGGCGGTGTCCAGGGTGCGCTGCTCGCGCATCGGGTCGCCGTAGTGCGCCGGAACGCCCGCGTCGGCGGATGTGGGGTCCAGGTCCTCGACCATCACGACGGTCATCTCACAGCTCCTTGCAGTCCCCGCAGACGCCGAAGAGCGAGACGTGGCCGACATCGACCCGGAAGCCTCGCTCCGCCAGCAGCCGGTCGGTCACCGGTTGCATCACTGACGGGTCTACCTCACTGATCGACCCACATCCACGGCAGACCAGGTGAACGTGCTGATCCTCACCCGCGGTGTGATAGGTCGGCGACCCGTGCGACAGGTGGGTGTGGTTGACCAGCCCGAGCTCTTCCAGCAGCTCGAGAGTGCGATAGACGGTGGTGATGTTGACGCCGGCGACCCGTTCGCGTACCGCGGTGTGCACCTGCTCGGGTGTGGCGTGACCGAGCTCATGGACCGCTTCCAGAATGAGCTGGCGCTGCGGGGTGAGCCGCAGGCCGCGCTCCCGGAGCATGGCGGCTAGCGAAGTGGCGGACACGTAACGAAGGTTACGCTCCGCTGGTGGCCGGCCGCTTGCTCGTTTCCCCGTCGGAACTCTTCGGTGACGGCGTCTTCGAGACGGTGCACGTGCGGTCGGGCCGGCCGTGGCTCCTGGACGAGCATCTCGATCGGCTGGCGCGATCGGCGTCTCTGCTCGACCTCGAGCTGCCGCCGCGCGCCGAGATCCTGGCCCGGGTGGCGGCCGCGGAGATGCCGGCCGCTGCCGAAGGGGCGCTCCGGATCCTCTGCACGCGCGAAGCGCTGTACGTGACCGTGTCGGAGATACCGTCGGCCGCCCTCCGTGAGCGCCGATCGGGCGTCCGGGTGATCAGCGCGGACGTGGGCCACGAACTCGGGCGCCGGCCGGCGTGGACGCTCGCCGGCGCGAAGTCGCTGTCCTACGGACCCCACTTCGCGGCCAGGCGGTGGGCGCGGCACCGCGGGGCGGACGACCTGTTGTGGGTTTCGCTTGATGGGTACGCCGTGGAGTCGCCGACTGCTTCACTGGTGTGGCTCGCGGACGGCCAGTTGTGCACGGTCCCGCCGGACGAGGCGGACATCCTCCCCGGCACGACGGCCGCCCGGTTGCTGACGCTCGCGCCGGCGCTCGGCCTGACCGCCGCCTCCCGGCTGATCCGGCTCGCGGACCTGCACCAGGCCGAGGCGATCTGGCTGGCGTCGTCGTTGCGCGGGCTGGCCGAGGTGGTCGCCCTGGACGGGGTGCAGCGCGCGAGGTCCGCGTGGACCTCGCGCTTGCTCACGGCGCTGGGCTACTAGGCGGGCCCGCCGCCCCAGCAACACGCGCCGCCGCACCCACCGCGCCGCGCTCACCGCACCATCCACCGCCCCGCACACATCGCGCCGTGCAAACCGCACCACAGCCGCGCTCGCCGCGCCGCGGCGGCAGGCGCCCGATTTTTCGGTCCTATCCGCCGATGCGCAGGAGGCGGGCGGACATGTGCGGCAGCAGGCCGCTGTCGTCGATCGCCATCTCGTGGGCGTACAGCAGCGCGCCCTCGACGATGCCGTAGAGCCGCTGGGCGCCGGTCACGTGCTGGCCCGACGGCGTGTACGCGACCGCGTCCGCCTCGATCTCCAGGCGGGTGGTGCCGATGGTCTTGCCCAGGTAGATCTCGGCCACGCCGTCCGGGTTGATGATCGTGGCTTCCATCTCGTCGGTGGCGCGGCCGTCGTTCAGGACCGGGCGCCAGAACCCCGACTCGGTGATCCACTCGCCGATCGGCTTCGAGTCGTCGTCGAGCAGCCAGGACCGCGACTCGAACCGCAGGAACGGCCGCCCGTCGTGGCTGATCCGGATCTCCTGGGCGAAGTTGTAGTCCTCCTCCGCCGGGAAACCGCCCTGCCCGCGACCGCGCCACAACCCCACGAACGGCAGCAACCCGAGCAGCGCCGGATGCAGATCCGGCCCGACGCGCAGGTCGTGCGTGTCCTCATAGGGATAGGCCTCGACCGGCGGGGCGTTCAGCCACGGCGGTGGGCCCAGTGGGTTCTCCGTCTCGCCGCTCACCAACGCCCCCTCGACACACGAATAGCCAGATAACCGAAGCCGCCCGCCAGCGCACCCAGACCGGCGACCAGCAGGCTCACGAACCCGATCTCCGTAACCATGACCGGCCCATCTTATGCTGGCCCTCATGGCGCGCTCTCTGGTCGTCAAGACAACCGCCGGGGCCGACGCCCCGGAACGCTGTTCCCAGGCCTTCACCGTGGCCAGCACGGCCGCGGCCTCCGGCGTCGACGTGTCGTTCTGGCTGACCGGCGAGTCGGCGTGGTTCGCGCTGCCCGGCCGCGCGGCGCGGTTCGAGCTGCCGCACTCCGCTCCCTTGCCCGACCTGCTCGACCTCCTGCTGGCGAACGGCCAGGTCACGCTCTGCACCCAGTGCGCGGCCCGCCGGGCGATCACCGAGGAGGACGTGCTTCCCGGCATCCGCATCGCGGGCGCCGCCGTCTTCGTGGAGGAGATCCTCGCCGACGGTGCGCAGGCGTTGGTCTACTAGCGCCTCAGCAGGCGGTGCTGACGGCAACGCGCAGCCGGTTCTCCTCCGGCGTCACGACCACCGAGTCGGTTCCGGTGCGGTACGCGCGGACGTCGTCATCGTCGCGGACGACGTCGGTGACGCCGAGGAACCGCAGCCGTCCGGGCAGGTCGGCGGGCGCGGGGATGTCCTCGACGACGTACGTGCCGGCCGTTCCGCCGTCCGGGCACGTGATCGTCCGTACGTCCGGCTTGCCGCTGCTGTTCAACGCCCGCAGGACCGCGTCCAGAACCGGCGGCGGGCTCGGGATCGGCGACGGATCGCCGGACGGCGGCGCTTGCGGGCCGTGCGGCCGGCAGCCGCTGGAGACGCGCACGGTCAGGTCGCGTGCGCCCGCATCCGAGTCGGAGTCGATCGCGACGAAGTTCCCCGCGTCCGCGTGCAGCGAGAACCGGGTGCCGCCGCGCCCGACCGCCACGTCGGCCCGGTAGTTCGCCGGCAGCGCGGTGGCGATCGCTTCGAGGGCGGCACGCGCTTCGCCGGCCCGGACCTGAAGGGAGATGTCGCGGGTGGCCGCAACCCCCGCCCGTACGGGAGTGACTCTGCAGTTCGTCGAAATGGTCAACTCTCCGAGCGTCACCGCGCGCCCGGGCCCGCCCGAGGCCGCGAACACCACTCCGGCCGCCCTCTGCACGTCTGGCACGGCTTGGTTGATGTCGCGCTGCTCGGGGACGGTGGCGCGCTCATGCCCGACCGACCAGAACGCGAGCCCCGCAACCACAACGATCCAGAGCGCGACGACGGCGATGACCCACCCGCGTCGCCGCGGCCGGTCCGGCTCGGCCGACGGCACGTAGTCGGTCCCGGCCCCCATCACGGGAGCCATGGTGACACGAACGCCTCAGAGCGCGAGCGCCACCCGCAGCGACATGTCGATCACTTCCATGCCGGCCGGCGCCGCGCTCCACGAGGCGAACGACGCGGCACCCCCCTCAGCGCCGGGGCCCGGCGTTCACGTGCCGCACGCTCAATTCGGCGCAATACCCCGCCGCGATCCGGATGTCCCTCGCATCAACCTTCGCCTCCTCCACGATCCGACGAGCCATGGCCCGGGCGTTGCGCAGGATCTCGTCACTCACCTCCAGTACCGTGCGGATATAAGGGTCGTCGTCCGGCACGGCACCGGCCACCCTCCTGCGCGCGTTCGCCATGCGCTCCTCCGCGGCGGCCACCTGTCGCAGGAGGTCATCGCGTCGCGACCGGGCCCGGCGCAGCTCCGCCTGGGTGGCCTTCAATTGCGCCCGTGTCGCCCTCAGCAGGGCCTTCAGGTCCTCGACCTCCACCGGATCCACATCGTCGAAGCCGGCCGAGCGGCCGGCCGCCGGAGGGCCGATCTCGGCGAGCCGCGCGGCGAACGCACGACTCAGCACCTCGTGCAGGCGGCGGGCGAGATGCTCGGTGGTCATCGCGTCGGCTTCGGCCTCGATCGCCTCAATCGTCTCCTCCTCCGGCATCGATCCAGTGGCAGCGTCGCGATTCACTCCTGATCTCCCCGTTCCCTGGCTGCACCCCAGAAGAGCTTGAGCGACTTGCGCCCGTTGAGAAGCCGCTGCCGAACCACGCCCGGCGTCAGACCGAGCGCCGCCGCGATGTCGGTGGGCCCGTACCCGTCCATGGCGAGCGCTATGACCTGACGCTGTTCGGGGGTCACGCAGTCCACCAGCAATTGCTTGATCCACTGCCACTCCTCCCAATTCGTCAGATCGCCGTCGCTCGACGAGGTGGCGGGCTGCCGGCGAGATCGAGCGCGCGTTCGATCGAGGCCGCGAGTCTTTTCCTTGACGTAGAACCGGACGACGGCCTGACGGGTCCAGGCGCGCGGATCATCGAGTCGATCCCAGTTCCGGTACGCGTCGGTCATCGCCTCGGACGCAGCGTCCTCGGCCTCCTCCCGGGACGCCCCGACGTACCTCGCCTGCGTCACCAGCCTGGGATAGTGGGCGTGGAAGAATTCCTCGAAAGGCTCGGGCGGCGGCACGATCGAGTCGGGACGAGCCATGACTGACGGGTCGACATCGGAGTTTCCTGTCACGCTGTCAACCACGGTCACGCACCACGATCGGAGCGGCCACCGCGGCGCGGGCAACGATCAGGGTCACGATCGTCGATCCGGTCGCCACGGAGGCCGCGGCAACAGCGGCGGAAACGGCTTCATCGCGGGGCCGCGAATCCTCGGGGGTGGGCACTGCGGGGTCCTCTCTGAGGGGTTGATTGGTTCACCCTTAGAGGTCCACGAAGGTGCCCCGATGTCACGTCACTTTCGAGGGAGGGCGCCCGGCAAGCGGGCACGCGACTAGGCCAACGCGGCGTACTCCGGTGAGGTCAGGAAGCGCTCGATGATCTCGGCGCTGCCCGGTGTGAACGGGCGGTCCAGGACCTTGGACGCCGGGATGAAGAGCATCGCCGCGCCTTCGCCCAGGACCACTTCGGACTGGCTGGCCGCCGTGGGGGCATAGAAGTAGTTTTTCAGGCGGTTCTGCGCCGGCAGCTCCTGCCTCGCGAACAAACGCACCGGGGACGACGGGCCCACCGCCGCCTCCTCCCACAGCTCTCGCACCGCCGCCTCGGCCGGCGTCTCACCGGGCTCGACCGCGCCGCCCGGCAGGCCCCAGACGTTCGGGTAATACGGCGCCTTGTCGTCGCGCAGCTGCAGCAGCACCGCGCCCGAAGCGTCGACCAGGAAGGTGCACGCCACCTCCAGCATCGAGGTCATCCTTTCGCCAGACGTTGCAGGGCGCCGACCGCCACGTCGGGGCGGGTCGTGTACCAGAACGGGGGCAGCGAGCGCCGCAGGAAGGCGCCGTAACTGCGGGCCGTCTCCAAACGGGAGTCCAGGACCGCCACCACGCCCTTGTCGCCCGTGGAGCGGATCAGCCGGCCCACGCCCTGCGCCAGGCGGATCGCGGCGATCGGGACGCTCACCGAGGCGAAGCCGGAGCCGCCGGCGGCGTCGACCGCGGCGGAGCGGGCCGCGGCCAGCGGCTCGTCCGGACGCGGGAACGGCAGGCGGTCGATGACGACCAGCTGGCACGCGTCGCCGGGGACGTCGACGCCCTGCCAGAGGGACATCACGCCGAACAGGCAGCTCGCCTTGTCGTCCCGGAACTTGCGGACCAGCACCGGCAAGGATTCCTCGCCCTGCAACAGGATCGGCAGGTCGGTCTTGGCGCGCAGCAGCTCGGCGGCCTGGGTGGCGGCCTTGCGGGAGGAGAACAACCCGAGCGTACGGCCGCCGAGCGCCTCGACCAGCCGGAGCAGCTCCTCGCCGGCCGCGTCGGGCAGGCCGGACATCTGCGGGCGCGGGAGGTGCGCCGCCACGTACAGGATGCCCTGCTTGGGATAGTCGAACGGGGAGCCGACGTCGAGCGACGTCCAGCCGTCGCCGGAGGTGGGCGGGGCATCGGCGGTCAGCGAGCCGGGCGCGGCCGTCTCGGCCACCGCCGAGCGTTGCGACGGGGTCGCGGGGGCGGCCGCGGGCAGGCCCAGCGAGCGGGCCACCGTGTCGAACCGGCCGCCGAGCGTGAGGGTCGCCGAGGTCGCCACGACCGTACGGTCGGCATAGAGACCCTGGGCGAGGGTGCCGGCCACCGACAGGGGCGCGACGACCAGGGCGCGCCGGCCGCTGCCCATGTCCGACTTCTCCACCCAGGCCACGTCGAAGTCGGATTCCTCCAGCAGGCGCTGGGCGGTGTCGTTCAGCTCGTCCAGCGCGGCCTTGGCCTGCTGCTTGCGTACGGGATCCGGATCGTCGGCCTTGATGTCCCCGATGGCCGTGAGACCGGCGCGGGTGGCCGTCTCCAGCAGCGCGATCGCCTGCCGCAGATGAGGCGGCAGGCCACCGGTGAGCCGGCCGGCCGGGAGGTCCGCGAGGGCGACGGTCAGCGCGTCGGCCGCCTCGGCCAGGGACTCGCCGGCGGCCTGCGGGATGAGCGTGCGCGCGCGACGGCCGCAACGCTCCACCGCGTCCGGCGTGATCTCGGCCTGGGCGGCGGCCGAGACGCGGTCGGCCAGCTCGTGCGCCTCGTCGATGATCAGCAGCTTGTGCGGCGGGACGATGTGCCGGTCGGCGAGCATGTCGACGGCGAGCAGGCTGTGGTTGGTGACGACGATGTCGGCCTCGCGGGCCCGGGCACGCGACGCCTCGGCGAAACACTCCGCGCCGTACGGGCATCGGGCCGCGCCGACGCAGTCGCGCGCCGGCATGGACACCTGGCGCCACGCCGTGTCGTCCACCCCGGGATCCAGCTCGTCCCGGTCGCCGGTGGACGTTTTTTCCGACCAGTCGCGCAGCCGCTGGATCTGCTTGCCGAGCCGGCCCGCCTCCCCCAGCCACTGGGTGGCGGCCCGCGGCGGCGCGTCGTCGAACAGCGTGTCGGTCGGCGCCTCCTCGTCGGCATGTTCCATCTTGGCCATGCACAGATAGTGGTGGCGGCCCTTGAGCACGGCGAACGTGGGCTTGCGCCCGAGCACCGGCTCGACCGCGGCGGCCAGCCGGGGCAGGTCGTGCTCGACCAGCTGGTTCTGCAGGGCCAGCGTGGCCGTGGAGACCACCACCGGGCCGTCCACCAGCAACGCCGGCGTCAGGTACGCCAGGGATTTGCCGGTGCCCGTGCCGGCCTGGACGAGCAGATGCTCACGATCTCGGATGGCCTTGTCGATCGCGGCGACCATGGACTCCTGACCGGGGCGCGACGCGCCGCCCGGCACGGCGCCGACGGCGGCGGCGAGCAGGCTCTCGGCGGAGGCGGCGGCCTTCTTCTGGGTAGCTGCGGGCACGCAGAGAAGGTACCCGCCACCACCGACAGAAGCCGACCACCGATAGGGTCACCGCATGCCGAACGAGACGGTCCGGGTCGTCTACACGAAGTACGACGGTTCGGCCCACCGGGACTATCCGGCCCGCCGTTTCGACACCGACGACCTGGGCGTCTGGGTCGGGGTGACCCGCGGTACGCCGTCGGTCTACCACGGCCGCCCGTCCGTCGAGCAGATCCCGTTCGTCCTGCTCATCCCGCATCATGCCTGGTGGACCGGGATGTTCAACCCCCCGCCACGAACGAGTGAGGTGTATTGCGACATCACCACTCCGGCGCGCTGGGAGGGTGACACCGTCCACATCATCGATCTCGATCTGGATGTCGTGCGCCGCCGCGAGACCGGCCTGGTGGAGCTGCGCGACGAGGACGAGTTCGACGAGCACCGCACGCGTTTCGGGTACCCGGACGACCTGGTGACCGAGGCGCGGGCCGCGGCGAGCCGGCTCCTGATCGCGCTGGGTGACGGCGCCGAGCCGTACGCCACGCAGTACCACAAGTACCTACAGCGCGTCACCGACTAGCTTCGCCGGATTCATCTGGTTGAACAGGCCGGTGATCCGGCCCTGGTCCACGGTGATCGCGCGCACCGAGACCAGCGGCCGCCCGTCGGCCAGGGTGCCGCGCGCCAGGACGCCCGGCTCGCCGTTGACCAGTACCGGCGCGAGGCTGATGTCGCCGATCCGGCGGGCGAGGATGCCCAGGAAGAACCGCGCCACCCGGTCCGCACCATGGATGGGCAGGCCCGTGGCGATCAGGCCGCCGGCGTCGCCGATCGCCACCACGTCCGGGGCGAGCACGGCCGCCAGCGCCTGAAGGTCGCCGTTGCCCGCCGCCTCGATGAACGCGCTGAGGACCCGGCGCTGCTCGGCGGGGGCGGCGGTGTGCCGTACGCCCCCTTGGGAGATGGCCCGCCGCGCGCGGGAGGCATGCTGCCGTGCGGTCGCCTCGGTCGTGTTCAGGACCATGGCCACCTCATCGAACGGCACGCCGAAGGCGTCATGCAGGACCAGCGCCACGCGTTGTTCGGGAGTGAGCTTCTCCAGCACCACGAGCAGGGCCAGGCCGACCTGGTCGCGCCGCTCGACGTGTCCGGCCGGGTCGCCGTCCGGGTCGACGTGGAAGTCGGGCAGCCACTGGCCGGGGTATGCCTCGCGGGCGACGCGCGCGGACTTCAGGACGTCCAGGCAGATGCGCCCGGTCACCGTGGTCAGCCAGCCGCGCAGGTCGTGGATCTGGCCGCGATCGCGCACCTTCGCGTATCGCAGCCAGGCCTCCTGCACGGCGTCCTGGGCCTCGGCCGTGCTGCCGAGCATGCGGTAGGCGACGGCGAGCAGATGCGGGCGTTCGGCCTCGAACTGCTCGGCGGCGGTGTCTCCAACCAGGGCCATGGCGGAATTCTGCGCGAGATTGCCCGGCAGGAGGTAGCACTTGTGACAGAGTAAGAAACGCCCATTTAGTGCGAATCGGATGGTGACGGGGTGAACGACTCGGCGATCGCGGGGGGACTGGCCGGTGTCGCGGGAGCGGCCGGGGCGGTGGCGGCGGGAACGATCCTGTTGCGGCGGCCCGGACCCTACCTGCCCGCGGCTCACGCGATCGCCGGTCGCGAGGACACCGACCCGCTGCCCGACGTGATGCGGCGCGGGCTCGGTGGCCTCACCGTCCCGGTGGTGCCCGGCCCGCACGGCGAGTTGTTCCTCGGACCGGGCGGCCCGCAACCCGGCCGTACGCTGCGCCGTCTGGTCCTGTCGCCGTTGTTCGCCCGGGCCCGCAACGGCGGTGGCCGGGTCGCACGCGACCAGCAGGTGCCGTTCCGGCTGGTGGTGGAGTTCGCCGGGCCGAACCGGGACGCCGAGACCCTGCTGCGCGCCTACCGCATGCTCGACCAGCAGCTGCGCGACCACGCGACGCTGCTCAGCCACTGCGACGGCGGACGGCTCGTGCCGGGCGCGGTGACCGTGTCGGTGGCCGGCATCGTCGACGCGCGCGAGCTTCTCGCCACCCAGAGCGTGCGGTACGCCTTCGCGGACGGCACGTTCGACGACATCGGCTCGCAGTCGGCGCCGCCCACGCTGGTGCCGATGATCAGTGAGCCGTGGACCCGGCGTTTCGGCTGGGACGGGCGCGAACCGATCCCCGCCGAGGAGCGGCACCTGCTGCACGCGCTGGTGCGGTCGGCGCACGAGGACGGCCGTACGGTGCGCATCTCGGGTCTGCCCTCGGGTTCCCGCAGCGCCCGCAAGGCCATCTGGTCGGAGCTGGGCGCGGCCGGCGTCGACGTGATTGCCGACACGGACCGCCGCGGGCTGGCCCGTCACCTGCGACGGCACCCGGTGGCCAAGTGGGTTCCGCGGGAACCGCTTCCCACCAAGGCCGTACGGCGCGGGTCGCCCCGGCCCACCGCACCCCGACCGGATCGACGTCCGGAGCGGGTTTAGCCGGGCGAACGCGAGGTTAATCGGCGGCGACCGCTAGCATTCCGGGAGATCCAGCTCCGTCCGTCGATCGAGGTCCACGCCGTGAAGTTCTCTTTCCGCCCCGTCGAGGGTGCCTTCTACGAGCTCTTCACCAGGGCTGCGTCCAACCTTGTCAAGGGCACGGAGATGCTCAACGAGCTGGCGTTGCCCGGCGTGGACGTGCAGTCGGTCAGCGACCGGCTGACCGATGTGGAGCACGACAGCGACCAGATCACCCACGAGCTCTACAAGAAGATCAACTCGACCTTCATCACGCCGTTCGACCGCGCCGACATCTACTCTCTCGGCTCCCAGCTCGACGACGTGATGGACCACCTCGAGGCGGTCGGCAACCTCCTCTACCTGTACGGGCTGACCGAGCTGCCGTCGCTGCCGCGCGAGATGCACGAACTGGTGAACGTGCTCGACCAGCAAGCCAAGATCACCGCCGAGGCGATGCCGAAGCTACGCACGATGAAGGGCCTGGACGAGTACTGGATCGAGATCAACCGCCTGGAGAACGACGGCGACCGGTCCTACCGCATGCTGCTGGTCCGGCTGTTCTCCGGTGAGTACGACGCGTTGACGGTCCTCAAGATGAAGGAGGTCGCCGACGAGCTGGAGGCGGCCTGCGACGCCTTCGAGCACGTCGCCAACACCGTCGAGACCATCGCGGTCAAGGAGTCCTAGGCCTTGTCCGTCGAGCTTCTGGCCGCCCTGGCGGTCATCCTCGCCGCGATGGCGTTCGACTACACCAACGGCTTCCACGACGCCGCGAACGCCATCGCCACCAGCGTCAGCACCCGGGCGCTCACGCCGCGGGTCGCGCTGGCCATGGCGGCGGTCGGCAACTTCATCGGCACCCACTTCGGCGCCGGGGTGGCCAAGACCGTCGGCGAGGGGCTCGTCAAGCTCCCGATCGGCGTGGAGAGCCTGGGTGTGGTCTTCGCCGGTGTGCTCGGCGCCATCGCCTGGAACCTGATCACCTGGTATTTCGGCCTGCCGTCCAGCTCGTCGCACGCCCTGTTCGGCGGCCTGGTCGGCGCCACGCTCGTGGCCACGCACGGCGAGGTGGAGTGGGACACCATCATCCAGAAGGTGCTGATCCCGATGGTGATCTCGCCGGTGGTCGGCCTGGTGCTGGGCTTCGCGGCCATGGTCGCCATCATGTGGATCTTCCGGCGCGGCACTCCGGGCAAGCTCAACCGCGGCTTCCGCCTGGCCCAGACGGTCTCGGCGGCGGCCATGTCGATCGGCCACGGCACCCAGGACGCCGCGAAGACCATGGGCATCATCGTGCTGGCGCTCTACACCGGCGGCTTCCAGGACAGCCCGTCGCACATCCCCTGGTGGGTCTACTGGACCTCGGCCGCGGTGCTGGCCGCCGGCACCTACTCGGGCGGGTGGCGGATCATCCGCACGCTCGGCCGCAAGATCATCGACCTGGGTCCGGCCGAGGGTTTCGCCGCGGAGACGGTGGCCAGCTCGGTGCTGTTCTTCAACGCCCTGGTCCTGCACGCGCCGATCTCCACCACCCACACGATCACGTCGGCCATCATGGGCGTCGGCGCGACGAAGCGCCTGAACGCGGTCCGCTGGAACGTGGCCGGCAACATCGTGATCGCCTGGATCACCACGTTCCCGGCGGCCGGCCTCATCGCGGTGGTCGCCTACTTCCTGGTCCGCCCTCTCTTCTCCTGATCCGGCCGCGCGGTCAGGAGACCGCCATCAGCCCTCGGCGAGCGGCTCGTCCCCCACCGTCGTCCGTAGGTGGGCGCTCGCGCGTTCCAGCACCGACAGCGCCACCTCGCGCTCCTCGGCGGTGACATCGCCCATCGCCTCCTCGGCCAGCTCGGCCCAGGCTCGCTCGATCTCGGGGATCACGGCACGGCCGGCGTCGGTGACGACGATGCGGACCTGGCGACGGTCGCCCGGGACCGGCTCGCGGCGGAACCAGCCGCCGCCGCCCAGGCGGGACAGGCTCCGGGTGGCGGTGGGCACCTCGACACCCAGGCGGGCGGCCAGCTCGGAGACGGTCAGGCCGGCCGGCTCGCGGGACAACAGCCACAGCAGCACGTCCTGGCCGGGATGCAGACCCAGCGCCGCCAGCCGCCGGGCCTTCGCCGCCCGGTACAGCTGGGCGGTCTTGTTCAGCGCCCGATTCACGCGCATCGCTTCGGTCGAGTCCACGGACAACATTGTATAGTCGGCTAAAAGATAGTCGGCTAACTTTCAGGAGCAGGGCATGGATCTCGGGCTGGACGAGAAGGTCGCGCTGGTCACCGGCGCTTCGGGCGAGATCGGGCGGGCGGTCGCCCGGGCATTCGCCGCCGAAGGAGCGACAGTCGCGGCCGGGTGGCACAGCAACGAGGAACGGGCGCGGGAGGCGGTCCAACCGTTTGCGCGGGCATCGACCGTACGGCTGGATCAGCGCGACCCGCACTCGGCGCAAACCGCCGTCCGGGCGGTCGGGCCGGTCGACGTGCTGGTCGCCAACGCGGTGGCTTGGCCGTCCCGGCAGCCGGACACGTGGGACACGCTGCTCGACGGCCTCACCGCGAACGTGGCGGGCACCCTCGCGCTGATCGACGCCGTACTGCCGGCGATGCGGTCGAACGGCTGGGGGCGGATCGTGCTGATCTCCTCCGACGTGGTGAAGCAGCCGATGCCGGCCGGCGTGGCCTATCCCGCCGCGAAGGGCGCGTTGGAGACCGCGGCGCGGGTGCTCGCCGCCCGCGAGGCCCGGTACGGAATCCTCACCAACGTGGTCCGCCCGGGCTTCACCCTCACCGAACGGGCGCTGACCGCCCCAGGATTCGGGCAGTCGGTGATCGACGCGGAGGCGGCGAAGACCCCGACCGGCCGCATCTGCACGCCTGAGGACGTCGCGTCCACAGTGGTCTATCTGGGGTCGGCCGCCAACGGCCACGTCAACGGCGAGACCGTCTCGGTGGCCGGTGGCCGGCAGCTAACCCGCTAGTAGACGACGCCGATCTGGTCGCGGATCGCGTCCAGCAGCGTCGTCACCTCGAGGGTGGTGGCGTGCGACATCAGCGGGGACTCCAGCTCGCCCGCCCGCACGCGGGCCTGCACCTCGGCGGCCTCGAATTGGTAGCCGATGCCCTCGAACGGGAACTCGAAGGTCTCCGGCTCGCGGCCGGGGCGGTTCAGCACGAACGACCGCGGATACCAGAAACCCTGCGGCAGGTCGATCCGGCCGTCGGTGCCGGTGATCGACGCGGCGTTACGGCTCTCGCCGTTGATGCTGCACGTCAGGGCCGCGACCGCGCCCGCCTCCCAGCCGAGCAGGATGCCGGTGGTCTCGTCGACGCGCTCGGGGGTCAGGTGCGCCCAGGCCTGCACCGAGGCCGGCGCGCCCAGCACCAGGTGAGCCAGGTGGATCGGGTAGACGCCGAGGTCGAGCAGCGCGCCGCCGCCCAGTTCACGGGCGCGCAGCCGGTGCGTGGCCGGGAACGGGCCCTGCAGGCCGAAGTCGGCGTTGACCGAGCTGACCCAGCCGATTGCGCCCTCCTCGACCAGCTCGACGATCTTGCGGATGGCCGGGTTGAGGCGCATCCACATGGCCTCCATCAGGAAGACGCCCCGGTCGCGGGCCGCCGCGATGAGCCGGGCCGCGGACGCCAGGTCCAGCGTCAGCGGCTTCTCCACCAGCACGGCCTTGCCGGCCTCGATGCACTGCAGCGCGGCGTCGTAGTGCAAGGCGTGCGGGGTGGCCACGTAGACCACGTCCACCTCGGGATCGGCGGCGAGGTCGGCGTAGGAGCCGTGGGCGCGCCGGAAGCCGAACCGCTTGGCGAACGAGGTGGCGTTCTCCAGCGTGCGGGATCCGACGGCGGCGAGCTCGGCGCCTTCCACGTGGGTCAGGTCGGCGGCGAAACTCTCGGCGATTCCGCCGGGGCCGAGGATGCCCCAGCGGACCTTCTGGTCGGTCATGATCGCTACGTTAGCCCCCGTTCCGGCAACGGTGGGAAGATCGGGCGGTGAGCCCTTCGACACCGCTGCCCGCCGCCATGGTCAAAAGAGCCAGAGAATTCCACGGCACACCGGCTCCCGTACGGCCCGCAGCCACCGTGGCACTCCTGCGTCCCGCGGCTGAACACAAGGGCTTCGAGGTCTACGTGCTCCGGCGCGCGACGACCATGGTGTTCGGCGGCGTGCACGCGTTCCCGGGCGGCGGCGTGGACGCGTCCGACCGCCCCGAGACGATCCGTCCGGACTGGGCCGAGCTGCTGGGCGTGCCGGAGGAGCAGGCCCGGGCAGTGGTCGGCGCGGCCGCGCGCGAGCTGTTCGAGGAGTCCGGCGTGCTGCTCGCCGGGCCGATCGACCAGCCGGACCGTACGGTGGGGGACGTCGGCACCGACGACTGGGAGGCGGACCGGGCCGCCGTCCAGGCCCGCGAGCTGACCATGACCGCCCTGCTGCAACGCCGTGGCCTGCGGTTGCGTGACGATCTGCTGCTGCCCTGGGCGCGCTGGATCACCCCGGAGTTCGAGCCCAAGCGCTTCGACACGTGGTTCTTCGTCTCGCTGCTGCCGCAGGGGCAGACCGCGCGGGACGTGTCCGGCGAGGCCGACGGCACCCACTGGGTCCGCCCGGCAGCCGCCGACGGCCTGGCCATGCTCCCGCCGACGCGCTCCACACTGGACTCACTGACGCCGTACGGGGAGATGGCGGACGTGGTCGCGGCCGCAAGCCGCCGTGATGCCGCGAGGCCCGTCATGCCTCGCGTGGAATTGACCGCGGACGGTGGCGCCCTGCTGCACATCCCGTGAGCAGCAGGGCACCGGACGGACGGCTCAGCCGAAGCGGCCGGTGATGTAGTCCTCGGTCTTCTTCTCGGCCGGGTTGCTGAAGATCTTCTGGGTGTCGTCGTACTCGATCAGGCGGCCGGGCTCGCCGGTCTTGTCGATCGAGAAGAACCCGGTCTTGTCGCTGACCCGGGCGGCCTGCTGCATGTTGTGCGTGACGATGATGATCGTGAAGCGGTCCTTCAGCTTGAACATCAGGTCCTCGATCGCCAGCGTGGAGATCGGGTCGAGCGCCGAGCAGGGCTCGTCCATGAGCACGACCTGCGGCTCGACCGCGATGGTGCGCGCGATGCAGAGACGCTGCTGCTGACCGCCGGAGAGGCCGGCGCCGGGCCGGTTGAGCCGGTCCTTGACCTCTTCCCACAGGTTCGCCGACTTCAGCGAGTGCTCGGCGGCGTCGTCCAGCACCGACTTCTTCTTGACGCCGTTGAGCTTGAGGCCGGCCACCACGTTCTCGTAGATCGACATCGTGGGGAACGGGTTCGGCCGCTGGAAGACCATGCCGATCATGCGACGGACCGCGGTGACGTCCACGTCCGCGTCGTAGATGTTCTGGTCGTCGATGGTGAGCCGGCCCTCGATGCGGGCGTTCGGCAACACCTCGTGCATGCGGTTGATCGAGCGCAGGAACGTCGACTTGCCGCACCCGGACGGGCCGATCAGAGCGGTGATCGTCTTCGGCTCGACGGTCATCGAGATGCTGTCGATCGCCTTGAACGAGCCGTAGTAGGAGGAGACGTTGCTCGCCTCGATGCGCTTGGCCATGGGGTTACCTCTTATCGGGACAGACTGGTGCGGCGGGCGAGCAGCTTGGCGGCGATCGTCAGGATCAGCACGATCGCGACCAGGGTCAGCGCGGCGGTCCAGGCGCGGGCCGGTGCGAACTTCGACGCGTCCGCGGCCTGCTGGTAGACGAAGAGCGACAGCGACTGCTGGTTGCCGGCGAACGGGTCGAAGTTGATCGCGGCGGCGCCGCCCGCGACCAGCAGCACCGGCGCCGTCTCGCCGGCCGCCCGCGCGATGGACAGCATGATGCCGGTGACGATGCCGGGCAGGGCGGTCGGCAGCACGACCCGCAGGATCGTCTTCCACTGCGGGACTCCGAGGGCGTACGCACCCTCGCGCAGCGGGCCGGGCACCAGCCGCAGCATCTCCTCGGTGGATCGCACGATCGTCGGCAGCATCAGCACGGTCAGCGCCAGCGAGGCGGCGAACCCGGAGAACCGCGGCGTCCCGTCGTTGAACCACGGGCTGACGATCAGCACCCAGAAGGACAGCACGAACAGACCCGCGACGATCGACGGGATACCGGTCATGACGTCCACGAAGAAGCGGACCGTGCCGGCGAACTTGCCCCTGCCGTACTCGACCAGGTAGATCGCGCCGAGCACGCCCAGCGGCACGGCCAGCAGGGCGGCGATGCCCACCTGCTCGAGCGTGCCGATGATGGCGTGGTAGGCGCCACCCTCGGGATCGCGGGCGCCGATGTTGTTCATCGAGGTGCCGAAGAAGTTGCCGTCCAGCCGGCCGGCACCCTTGGAGACCAGCGTCCAGACGACCGAGGCGAGCGGCAGGACGGCCAGCACACAGGCGGCGTAGATCAAGGCCTTCCACATGCGGTTGCGGGCGGCCCGGCGGCCTTCGACGCGACCGGCCACGACGCTGATGCCGACCAGGTAGAAGACCAGGCCGAGAACGAGGACGAGCACCCAGTTGCCGATGCTCGCGCCGAGCACGACGGCGGCCGAGACGGCCAGCGCGCCGATGGCGACGGCGAGGTTCATCGCGGGCGGGAGCTTCCGGGTCCGGATGTTGTCCGGCGTCATCACGACGCTGGGCGCCTGACGGTCGAGAACGCTCATGCTGTGCCAGCCTTTCGCATGCCCGCCTGGCCCTCACGGTCACGGCCGTCGCCCGCCCACGGCGAGCGACGCTCGGTGCAGTTGGT
>NZ_CAKUCL010000052.1 GCF_934643405.1 uncultured Actinoplanes sp. | reverse complement strand
GCGCCGCGCCGCCGGTGCCGGGCGGCCGGGATGACCATCGGGGTGCCGGTCTCCGGGTCCGTCATCACCCGGCAGGGCATGGCGAACACCCGCTCGACCAGCTCCGCCGTCATCACCTCGGCCGGCGCGCCCTGCGCCAGCCGGTCGCGACCACCGAGTGGTTCGGCGAGAAGCCCGGCGCCGTCGGGCCGTGGGCCGAGGCGGCGCTGGGCGGTGCGACCCGGCCGCAGGTGCTCACCAACACCGACGGCATCCCGTTCGAGAAGGTCGCGGCCCTGCGCCCGGATCTCATCCTGGGCCTCTACTCCGGCCTGACCGCCGACGACTACGCCACCCTGTCGCGGATCGCGCCGACCGTGGCGCCGCCCAAGAACACCGTGGACTACGGCGTGTCGTGGCAGGACCTCACCCGTACGGTCGGCAAGGCCGTGGGCCGCGCGGAGCGGGCCGAGAAGGTGGTCGGCGACGTCGAGGGCAAGGTCGCCCGCGGCGAGGTCCGCGCACCCCGAGTTCGCCGGCCGGACCGGCCTGATGGCCACCACGTACCAGGGTTACTACGTCTACGGCCCGCAGGACGCGCGCGGCCGCCTGCTCACCGACCTGGGCTTCCGGCTGCCGGACGGGCTGGCCCGGATCACCGGCGCGGAATTCGGCGGGAACCTCAGCCGGGAGCGCACCGACCTGCTGGACACCGACGTGCTGATCTGGCTGGTGGACGAGTACGACACCGACAGGGCCAAGGTCGCGGCCGATCCGCTGTACGCCAAGCTCAAGGTCAGGGCCGAGGGCCGCGACATCTACCTGGAGAGTGAGGAACTCGGCGGCGCCGCGACGTCGTTCGTCACGCCGCTCTCGCTGCCCTTCCTGCTGGACAAGCTGGTGCCGCAGCTGGCGGCGGCGGTGGACGGCAACCCGGCCACCGAGGTGCGGCGGGCCACGTACTGATCCGTTCTTGACGCCACGAGTCCGCGGCTGGTTCGTTGAACCCGCCGCGGACCGCGTCCGTGCTCCCGGTTGAGACGATCGAACGGAACGTTGTGGCGGATTCCCTGGATGCTGTGCGCGTCGTCGCCGAGCTGACCACCAATCACCTCGGCGACCTGGGCCGGCTCGAGACGATGATCCGGGCCGCCCACGCGGCCGGTGCCGATTACGTCAAGCTGCAGAAACGCGACGTCGCGAGCTTCTACTCGCCAGACGCGCTGCGGGCGCCGTACGCCTCGCCGTTCGGCACCACGGTCGGCGACTACCGGCGGCAGCTGGAACTCGGTCTGTCCGATTTCGAACACGTGGACAAGCTCTGCCGGACGCTCGGCATCGGCTGGTTCGCGTCGGTGCTCGACCGCCCGTCGTTCGACTTCGTCCAGCAGTTCTCGCCATCGATGATCAAGCTGCCGTCGACCATCTCGGGGCACACGGATTTTCTCCGGTACGTGGCCCGCAACTATGCGGGCTCGGTCGTGATCTCCACGGGGATGACCGACGCGGCGTACGAAAGCTTCGTCCTGAAGACCTTCTCCCGGGCCGAACGCATCTACCTGCTGCAATGTACGAGCGCGTATCCGGCGCCACCGGGCGACTGCAACGTGGCGGTGGTCCGGCATTACCACGAGATATCGGTGCGGGACCGGCGCGTGATCCCCGGCTACTCGAGTCACGACGACGGCTGGCTGGCGTCGGCGCTCGCGGTCGCCGCCGGCGCCCGCATGATCGAGAAACACGTCAAGTCCGGCCGTACGCCGTGGGCCCACTTCGACGACGTGGCGGTGGATCTGTCCAACGGTGACTTCGCCGCCTACGTCGCCCGCATCCGCGAAGCCGAGCAGCTGATGGGCAGCCCGGTGAAGGCGCCCGCCCCGAGCGAGCACCACAAATACCCCTGCCCCGAGGCGCGGTGACTCAGGCGCGCGCGGACGGCTCGTCGCGGGCCGGCCGGCGCAGCCGGACCTGGGTGATCGCGTGGCCGGTCACCTCGGTGACCTCGGCGGTGTGACCGTCGACCTCGACGATCTCGCCGGGCGACGTCGGTATGTGGCCGAGCCGGGCCAGGACCAGCCCGGCGACCGTCGTGTAGTCCCCGTCGAGCAGGCGTTCCACGTCCACGCCGATGTCCGGCAGGTCGTGCACCGGGAACCGGCCGGGCAGCAGCATCGCGCCGTCCTCCTCGTGCACCACCGACTGCACGTCGCGGTCGGTCTCGTCGTAGATCTCGCCGACCACCTCCTCGACCAGGTCCTCCATCGTGACGATGCCGTCGATCGCGCCGCGCTCGTCGACCACCAGCGCGAGCTGCTGGCGTTCCAGGCGCATCTGCCGCATCGCGTCGGAGACCTTGAGGCTCTCCGGCAGCAGCAGCGGCTCGTACATGTGCCGGCGCACCTGCCCGTCGGCGTCGATCAGGTCGCGCAGGTGCACCACGCCGAGCACGTCGTCCAGGCCCATCGGCCCCACCACCGGTGCCCGGGAGTGGCCGCCCGCGACCAGCCGGGCCAGCGCCTCGTGCGCGGGCAGACCGGCCTCGACGAAGAGCACGTCGCGCCGGGGCACCAGGATCTCGCGCAGCACCCGGTCGGCGATCTCGAACGCGCCGCTGATGATCGTGCGCTGCTCCGGGGAGAACTCCTGCTGCTGGGTGACCAGGTCGCGGATCTCCTCCGGGGTCACCTCCTCGCGCGAGGCGTTCGGGTCGCCCCCGGACAGCCGGACCACCAGGTCGGTCGCCTTGCCGAGCAGCCACACCACCGGCCGCGACAGCGAGGCCAGCATGTCCAGCGGCCGGGCCACCAGCAGCGCCCAGCCCTCGGCCCGCTGCATCGCGATCCGCTTCGGCGCGAGCTCGCCAACCACCAGGGTGAAGAACGTCAGCACGATGGTGACCGCCACGATCGCCGCCGGTTCGGCCGCGCCGCCGAGGAAGCCGAGCGGCCCGATCAGCGGCTGCGCCAGCGACACCGCGGCCGCCGCCGACGCCAGGAACCCGGCGAGCGTGATGCCGATCTGGATCGTGGCGAGGAACCGGTTCGGGTCGCGGGCCAGCCGAGCCAGCGTCCGGCCGGCGCGCGAGCGGTCCTCGAGGCGCTGCAACTGGCTGTCGCGCAGCGAGATCAACGCCATCTCGCTGCCCGCGAACGCCGCGTTGAGCAACACGAGCACCACGACGAGCACGATCTGCCACCCGTAGCCGCCCATACCGCAACGCTATCCACCGAACCTGAGCACCGCTCTCAGGAAGCCCCGCACCGATCACCGGCTCCTGGGGCGTAAGAGCCCGCACGATCGTCGAGTCGGCCTGCGCGTGCCGGTCGATGTCCCCCTCGGCCTCCGCCATGGCGATGACCTCACGGCGGATCCTGGCCCAGGTGCCGTCCTCGGCCCATTTTCGGAACCGGCCGTAAGCGGTCTGGAAAGGTCCGTACCGGGCGGGCATGTCGACGCCACCGTCGTGCGTACCCACCAGCACGCGGCCGTGGGCAGCCGAGGCGGACGCCCGCCGCTGTCCGACCCGAACGCCTACCGCCGTCGCAATCAGGTCGAACGCGGCTTCAGCCGGCGCAACCACTGCTCGGCCGAAATGCTCGACTGCCGACGCGCTGTCCCCGACGGCCGTGATCCGCGGGGACAGAACCTAACGCCGTACGGCCGTTCCAGGTGACCGGAAGCAACTGTTCCACGACCACCGCGCACAGCCAGCCCAGCAACAGCAGCGGGTAGTACAGATCCCAGGCGCCGCTGGTAAGGCGCTGGCATTGCCGTTTCCGCCGTAGTTCGGGCAGTCGCACACGTCGGTGACCGGCCGCAGCGCCATCGTCAGCATGGTGAGCAGGACGCCGCCGGGCAGCAGCGCCCGGAAGCCGGCCAGCACGGACCGGGGGGCCGGCCCTCGGCAGAAGAGGATCGTCGGCTCCCTGGGTGGCGGTGTCGGAGTCGCGGATGAGGCCGCGACGATCAGGTCGTCGGTGACCGCCGGGAGCTTACCGCCGGGTCGCCCAGCAGGACGTAGTTCTGGGCGTCGTTTCGTTCGGTCCACAGGCGGGCCAGCGTGGGCAGGGCGGCGGTCCGGCCGTGGCCCACGTCCTCGAGCACCCCGGTCAGGCTGGCGGACAGCGCGGCGTACCGCTCGTTGAAGTCCTTCATGGCGTACCCGACCGGCTGCCCGGTCAGGATGCGGCCGATCGCGTTCTGGAACGGGTTCAGCTGCGCCTGCTCGCCGAAGATGAACGAATAGCCCCACGCCCGCTCGATGTGGCCGATGACCGCGAGCGCACCCCCGCCCTCATGGCCCAGCAGACGCTGCGGCAGCGCGGCCACGAACGGCTCCGGGGCGATCAGCGGGGGCGCCTCGCCGGGCCGGTGCGCGAACGGGTCGCGGTCCGGCGTCCCCGCGCCGTAGCACGCGAAGAAGAACGCGATCAGCCCGTGCAGCCTCGCGTCCGCCGCCAGGTCACTGCCCGCGTAGTAGTACGCCGGGGCGATCCGGCCGAAGCCCGGCCAGTCCTGACACAGCAGAGCCCCGTGCGAGGCGCGCTGTGCGGGGTGCCCCGACGGCCAGCCGCCCATCCCGTGCGTCGCCGCGAAGAGCAAGGCCGGTTTCCCGTACGGTCCCCGCCCGTCCAGAATCTCGGAGAGCGCGGGTTTCGTGGCCGCGTCACCGGCCACCGCCCGCGATCGCCCGGCGCCCACGACCTTCTCGAAGCGGCCGCCCGCCCCGAAACACCCGGCCAGGGGACCGACCAGATGGTCCGCCGACGACTCGGTGGCGGCGTCGAACGGGTGCCTGGTCCCGAAGAACAGCGCGGTGTCGTCGTGCGAGGGGCGGTCCGCCGTCTCGTAGGCGACCACCCCCTCCGCGTACTGCCGGTAGCCGCCGGGGTCGTCGAAGTGCAGGCGGCCCACGGCGTACTCGACGTCGAGGAGGTACTGGAAGCTGAACGGCACCAGGCTCGGCGAGCCCGCGATGAGCAGGTAGTAGGGGACCCGGTCCGGGTCGATGGTGCCCGGGCCGACGCCGTGCCGGGAGAGCCACTGCGGCCACGTCTCGCCCGGCCGGTACTCCAGGATCTTGAAGCGGTCGCCGGTCTGCTCGTGCCGCCGCCGCAACAACGGTTCCAGCTGCTTGACCACGCCGGTGTCGTCCTCGGTGCCGACCACGACACCCCAACCGGCGGCGGCCACGTCCTCCGCCCGTACGTCGAAGGGAAGCCCGTAGTGGCTGTCGCCGGCCGCGGCGTGCAGCATCTCCAGCCAGTGGACGTCCGGCGCCGGCTCCTCGTGGGCCGCCAGGTCGGCGGCCGACACCGGCGCGAGCAGATACTCCCCGGTGAGCCCGTTGATGCCGTTGGCGACGATGCGGTCCTCGGCCATCTCAGTTCCCGATGTCCGTGCCGGCGTCGAGCACCACGAAGACGTCGGTGACCGGGTGCACGTCGTCCTGCCCGGCGGTGACCCGCACGCGATACGCGCCGGCCGGCAGCGCGCTCACCTCCGCCTGATGCCAGCCGTCCGGGCCCTCCTTCAGCGCTGTCGCGGCGATCGGCCGGCCGGAGACGGTGTGCACCTGCACGGTGAGCGCGGCGAACTGGTTCTCCGGCAGGGCCCGCACGGTGATCGGCTCGCCGACCGGGTACGCGTCGTCGATGTCGAGGCTGATGCCGCTGCCCGGCGCGAACATCCGGGACTGGTCGACGCGCTGCCGCCGGATCAGGCCGGTCAGCTGGTCGAGACCGAACGCGGCGTTCTGCAGCGAGGCGTGCCGTTCCCGCACGTACACCTCGGTGTCGGAGTTGCTCAGCTCGAACGGGGTGGCCGACACGCTCGGCACGGTCCCGTCGCCGCCCTGGTCCTTGCCGTCGTAGGTGCGCAGCATCTCCAGGCGGTCGCCGTCCAGCCGGGCGCTCTGCGAGGTGGGCTGGAAGATGCCGGCGATCGGCCTGGTCCCGTACGGCGCCGGCCCCTGCCGGCTGGCCAGCGCCTCGCGGATCTCCTCGTGGAACGCGCGCGCCTCGATCGCCCGGCCGGCGTCCAGATGCGGGATGCCGGCGACCTCCGCGACCCGGCCGAACGTCCCGTCCGCGCGCTGCACGCACGGATACACCGGCAGCAGCTGGTACACCGAGGTGAACGAGCGCACCAGATCGCCGAGGTTCAGCAGGGTCACCGGGCCGAGCTTCTTGCGCATGCCGTTGGCGATGAAGTCGAGGGCGTTCAACGAGCCCCGGTACGGCGTACCGAAGGTGATCAGCATGCGCGTGTCCCGCCGGCCGTCGAGCAGCTCGAGGAAGTGCCGCGCCACCAGACCGCCCATCGAGTGACCGACCAGGATCAGTTTCGCGTCCGCATTGCCCGAGCGCTCGCGCCAGGACCTGAGCCACTCGTGACTGCGCCGGGCCAGCAGGCGGGCCGCGACCCGGTTGTCCCGGCGCCAGTCGTACGGGAACTCGAAGAAGTTGACCCCTCGCTGGACGTCGAACTCGTCGAGGATCGTCTGCGCGATCTTCCCGTACCCGTCGATCTTCCAGAGGCCGGGGATCAGATGCGTGTCGGGCATGACCCGCGGCGCCGTGACGCCGTCACCCAGGTCGTCCACCGACGGGTCGTCGCCGTGCAGCTCCAGGTCCTTGACGCTGCGGCCGATGGTGAGCAGTCCCTGGCCGATCGCGCCGGCCGACAGGGCCCACACCTCCTTGCCGTCCTTGGCCAGCACGCTGCCGGTGATGCCGGGGATCAGCACGATGATGTCGGCGACCGGTGTCTTCTCCATGGCGTGTCCTCGATTCACCCTCTGAGCAACAGGACGGTCAGCACCACGACGGCGATGCCGAGCAGCAGGGCCAGCACGCGCATCTGCAGCAGGTAGGCCCGGGTGCGCTCGAGCACGCTGCGATCCTGCTCGGCCAGCGCGCTCTCCTCCAGGAAGTCGAGCTCGTTCTGCGACGGCGTGCAGATGCTCGCCCGGCGCTGGGCGTACTTGAGGTCCGCCCCGGACACCAGCAGCGACCGGTCGCGGGTGGTCTGCCAGTCGCGGGCGCGCTGCTGCCACACCTCCAGCTGCGCCTCGCGCCAGTAGGCGTTGTCCTGCTGGATCGGCGTGATGAGCTGGTCGTGGGCGAGCTCGTACCAGATCGAGCCGGACCGGGAGTCGCTGCGCAGCAGGTAGGCCGCCTGCAACGCGTTGACGACCGCCAGCGGGTCCTCCGTCTCCGCCTCCGGGCGGGTCATGGTCTGGCTGCGGAAACCCTGCGCCGTGATCAGCTCGGTCTCGAACCAGTCGCGCAGCGTCCGCTCGTCCACCCCTTCGATCGCGGCGACCTCGGCGAGGGTGTCGCGGTAGTACTGCCGCATCGACTCGGCGACGCCGGCGTGCTTCAGCACCCGCTTGCGGTCGATCACCTTGAACCGTCCCTGCTTCTCCCGGTCCAGCGTGCGCCACAGGTTGCGGCACACCACCTGCAACTGGAACGGCTGCACGTACGGGCCCTCGACCAGCTCGACCTCGTTGCCCGGGCTCTGCACCCGGATCGTGCGCAACTGGTTGATCAGCTCGGTCGCCGCCTCCTCGGTCACCTTGACGCCGTGCTTGCCGGCCGGCTCGATGATGGCGAGCTTCGCCGCCTCGGTGTCGAGGAAGTCCAGCCGGAAGGTGGTCTGCAGGTACCCGGGGATGTGGTGCAGGTAGCGGTTGAGGCCGCCCATGTAGTCCTCGCGCATCGCGAACAGCACCCAGATGTCCCGGTCGCGCAGCACGCCGCCGAGCTCGCTGAAGAAGACCTCCTGACCGTCCCAGTCGGTCGGATTGAGGATCAGGATCTCCTCGAACTGGTCCAGGATGAGGACCGGCGTGTTGGTCCTCGTCCAAGGCATCGCCTCGTCGACGACCTGGGCCAGCGACATCCGCGCCAGCTCGGCCTCGTCGCGGTCCGGCAGCAGCTCCAGGGCGAGGCTGTGCAGGTACCGGTTCGGTGGCTTCACGTCCGCGCGGGCCGGCGAGTTGACCCGCAGCGGGCCGACGCAGCGGAACGGCTTCTCGCTGAGGAACTTGCCCTCCCGCTCGAGCAACGGGATGACGCCGGCCTGGATCAGCGACGTCTTGCCGGCCCCGGACGGCGCGTGCAGCAACGCGATGCGCTCGGCGATCAGCAGGTCGGTCAGGTCCCGCACCTCGTGGTCGCGGGCCGGCAGGTCCTCCCCATGGCGCAACGGCCTTGGACCCACGTAGGGATTCGCTCGGATCACCATTTCCTCGCTGTCGATCGTCGTCATGCCCGCGCCCTCCGCTCCCGCAGATCGTCCAGGAACTGACGGGCGTCACCCCAATAGATCGAGATCTTGTCCTCGCCGAAATAGGACTCCAGATATTCCTGCGCCGCTTCCGGCTCGATCGTCTGGCTCTGCGGGCTCAGCTGGACGCCGACGTGCTGGTTCTGGCTGAGCATGTTGGCCTTGCCGCTGCCGAAACTCTTGATTCCCTGGAAGATGACCCGGAAGTCCCAATCGTCGAGGCTGTATCCGAGGAACAGCAGCGAGGACGAGGTCAGCGCGCGTTGCACCGACGGCGGAATGCTCTTCCGCGCGCCGATCCACGAATTCATCCAGTGGAAATAGTCGTCCTCGTTCAGCACCAGCGTCTCGGGCCGGTCGAGGCGGCCGTAGAGGTGGTAGACGAGCGGGTTCTTCACGGTGGGCTCGATCCGCGGCTGCCGGGTGGCCTGGATGTGGTAGTTCCACGGGAACATCAGGGTGGTCGGCTTGCGGTCGCGTTCCCGCAGCGCCTCCTGCAGCAGGTCGGTCCACGCCGTGGTGATGTAGATCGGCACCTCCATGTCCGCCATGACGTTGTACGGATCGCCCGGGTCGGCCCAGCGCAACCGCTTGCCGACCTCGAGGATCGCCGGCACCGGGCTGGGACCGGCGAGCTTCTCCGGCGGCAGCCGCCAGTTCGGGTCGGCCGAGTGCTCGGCGCAGCGCTGCACCATCTCCTTGAGCAGGTGCGCCTCCAGCCGGGTCCACACGTCGCCCGCGTTGTTGCCGCGTACCCGCAGATACTGGGCGACCTTGGCCAGGTCGCCCTGGTCGTGCGAGGAGATGGGCAGCTGCCACTGCTCGACCCAGCTCCGCGCGATCTCCTGCCGGCTGCCGATGATCTCGCTGGCCAGGCCCGGGCCGAGCACCGGCGTGAGGACGTTGCTCGACAACTTGAGCAGCAGCGACTGCCAGGTCGACTCCTGCCGTTCGGTGAAGGCGGGCCGGTAGTACGTGCGCCCGGACCGCAACCGTGAGAACAGGACCGGCGCCCACCAGTCGCGGCGGTCCTGCACCGCGCGCCGGCCGGCCGCCATCGCCTCGTGCACCCGGCCGTTGCGGGCGAGCGACTCGAAGAACGCCGGCGCGAACAGGTTCGCCGTCTCCATCGAGATGTCGCCCTGCATGGCGACCACCGCGGCCACCCCGGCCGCGGCCAGCCGCGGGCCCAGCGCCGCGAGCGCGCCGTCGTCATGGCTCCAGAACTGTGCCTCCGACCCGGCCGACTGGCACGAGCTGAGCAGGGCGATCGTCGGGCGGCGCTCCAGCTCGGACAGCCGCTCGGTGAGCACCCGGCCGTCGACCACCTCGGCGGACCCGTCCGGCCCCTCCAGGACCAGCATCGGCACGTCACCCTTGAGGAAGCCGTGACACACCAGGTAGAGGATGTCCACGCCGTTCTCCAGCGCGTTCATCAGATCGGTCAGCGTGGCCTTGCCGCCGGAGAGCGTCTGCAGATGCGGGACGCGCCGCAGCGCGTTCTGCGCCCGCAGCAGCTCCTCCTCGACCCGGACCGGGGCGAACCGCCGTTCCTCCCACTCGCCCAGGTTGTTCGGGGCGGCCACCACGATCAGGGCGCGCAGCTCGTGCTCGGCCAGCGCCGGGATGACCCGCCAGTCCGGGCTGTTCAGGTACCGCGAGAGCAGCACGTCGGCCCGCGTCGCCAGCGGCTGCCCGCTGCGCGGGTCGCGCAGCAGCTCCCACCGGATCGCGTGGAACCGCGGCGGCGCGGCGATGTGCAGGCGCACGTGGAGCCGGCCCTGCCCCTCGACGCGGGTCAGCGCCCGCAGCACGAAGGGCTCGACCTCCGGACCGCCCAGCACCATCCTGGTCAGCGCCTCGCCGTACGCCTGCTGATCGGCCCGCAGCTCCGCCAGCCGCTCCAGATCGATTTTTATCGGCTCGCCGGGCGGCAACCAGTCCTCGACATTGTCGTCGAGGATGTCGAATCGTACGCCGATCTCGAATTTGTCGTTCCGGCGATTCCACCGAAGTACGATCTCCAGGTCACCGTCACGAGACATCTCGTCTCCCGTGGTCCGTGAGTGAATGGCTCATCGTCGCCCCCACGGCACACAGATCAGCACCGTCCTGACGCAATCCGGACAACGGCAGGTCGCCGACCGGACAGTCGCCGAATTCGCTATTCGGTGTCCCGCCCGAAAAGGTTGCCGGCGAGAAGGCCGATCAGGACGTCCAGATCCCGGCCGAACGGCCGGTCCGCGACGCCGGCCGGCAGGGCCGCGGCCACCCGGTCGAGCGCGCCGAGCTGCCCGGCCGGCACGGTGCCGCCGAGCAGACGGGCCTGGTGCACGGCGAGCAGCTCACAGGCGAGGACGTCGCGCAGCCCGGCGACGGCCTCACCCAACGACGAGGCGGCCTCGAAGCCGAAGCTCTGCACGTCCTCCTGGCCCAGCGACGTCTCCATCGGCCCGATCAGCGCCGGCATCGCGAAGCGGCGCAGCCGGTGCGCCACCCCGGCCGCTCGCTTGTGCACGGTCGCCATCCCGGCGTACCGGCCGGGCGAGCCGGACAGCTGCCGCGGCAGCCCGGTGACCGCGTCGTCGAGAAGCCGGTGCAGGCGCGTGGCCCCCACCTCCGCGAGGTGGACCAGCGCCGCGGTCAGCGCATCGCACGCGGCGGCCAGATCGGTGCCCGCGAAGCCCGTCGTGCCGACGAACCGCCCGTCCAGGTGGGCCGGCGAATCCGTCACCGCGGTCAGCGCCCGGGAGGCGGCCGCCTCGAGCCCGTTCACCGCCCGCACGGCCACCGCGAGGGCGGGCGCGGTGACGCGGAACGAGACGGGTGCCTGCAACGCCCGTACCGGACCCTCGCCGCGCACCGCCCGCAGAGCCGCCAGGATCGCACTGAGCTCCTCGTCGCCCGAGCCCAGCGCCGGATGCAGCGGATCGAGGCTGGCCTGCGCCACGGCCTGCTCGATGCCGGAGATCACCACGATCTGGTCGACGAGCGTCCGGGCGGCTCGGGCGGACAGGATCGCCAGCCCGGTCAGCCCCGGCACGCCCTGCAGGAACGCGACCCCCTCCTTGGCCTCGAAGCCGCGCGGGCTCAGCCCGGCCGCCGCGAGCGCCGGTGCCGCGTCGGCCGCCCGTCCCGCCGCGTCCAGGACCTGACCGGTGCCGAGAAGGACCGCGCCCGCGTGAGCCAGCTGAATGATCTCCCCGGCCGCGCCGGCGCCCCGGGCCGGGATCGCGGGCACGATGTCCGCGTTGAGGAGCGCGGCCAGGTGAAGGCAGAGCTGCGGCGAGACACCGGCCGCCGGGTGCAGCAGGGTCCTCAGCCGTACGGCCAGCATCGCCCGCGCCTCGCCGCGCCCCAGCCAGGGCGCCGAGCCCACCGCGCGCCCCGCCATCAGCGTGTCCTGATGGCGCGCCTGCGCCGCCGCGTCCAGCCGCACGCCGGAGAACGCGCCCATGCCGGTGTTGACGCCGTACACCGGCTGATCGCCCGCGAGGTCGCGCAGCGTCGCCGCCCGGCTCGCGGCCACCTCCGACAGCAGCGCGGAGGACAGCGATATCCGCCGGCCGCGGGCGATCGCCGAGATGAGGTCCGGGTCCAGGTCCGCGGGCCGGTGAATGATCGTCACCGCGCAACCATAGGCCGTCAGCTCGCGGTCAGGACCCCGTCGCTCTCGGTGTACTCCTCGCCGGTCGCCGGACACACCCACACGCCGTCGCCCTTGGCGGTCAGCGGACGACCGGCCCGGCCGACCCAGCCGACCCGCTTGGCCGGCACGCCCACGACCAGCGCGAAGTCGGGCACGTCCGTGGTCACGACGGCACCCGCCGCGACCAGCGCCCAGCGGCCCACAAAGACCGGTGCGACGCACACCGCCCGCGCGCCGATGGCCGCGCCCTCACCGATGGTGACCCCGACGGCGGTCCAGTCGTCACCGGACTTGAGGCGGCCGTCCGGGGTGACCGCGCGCGGATACTCGTCATTGGTCAGTACCGCGGCCGGTCCGACGAAGACACCGTCACCGAGCCGGGCCGGTTCGTAGACGAGCGAGTAGTTCTGGAGCTTCACGTTGTCGCCGGCGGTGACGCCCGGACCCACATAGGCGCCGCGGCCGACGGTGCAATTGCGGCCCAGTGAGGCATCCTCGCGGATCTGGGCAAGATGCCAGATTCGCGTGCCCGCACCGATTTCCGCGCGCTCGTCGACGTCGGCGGTCGGGGCGACGGTGACGTCGTCACGAAACATGTCGGTCCTTTCCAGACACTTCGGCCGCCGGGCGAGCGGGCCGCGGCCAGGGTAACGGCGGCGCGAGGATAACGGTCACCCCCGTCCGATCGATGTCGGGAAATCGACGAGCCGGGGTGGATCTGACCGAAGGTCGGAACGCGGCGACCGAAGGTACCGGGCGGCCCTAGCGGCTTCCGCCGGATTTCCGTCGCGCATCTGGCGTGCCCGCCGACGGAATCGATAGCTTGCCGTCGAAGCCCGTTTCCGCCTGCCGAACGAACGGATGTCCGTGACTCCTCCGCCGCTTGCGCCTGCCGAACCGATCGGGATCGCCGTCGTCGGGGCCGGTTACTGGGGCCCCAACCTGGTCCGCAACTTCCAGGCCAGCTCCGCGTTCCGGCTGCGGTGGCTGTGCGACCTCGACGTCGGCCGCGCCCGCCGGGTCCTCGGCGGATACTCCACCGTCGGCGTCTCGGCCGAGCTCGACCAGGTCCTCGCCGACCCGGACGTGCAGGCCGTCGCGATCGCCACCCCGGCCGGCACGCACCTGCCGGTCGCCCTGGCCGCGTTGCGTGCCGGCAAGCACGTGCTGGTGGAGAAGCCGCTGGCCGCCACCTACGAGCAGGGCCGCGAGCTGGTCGACGAGGCCGCGGGCCGCGGCCTCACGCTGATGTGCGACCACACCTACTGCTACACACCGGCCGTCCTGAAGATCCGTGAACTGCTGCACGCGGGCGAACTGGGCGAGCTGCACTTCCTCGACTCGGTGCGGATCAACCTGGGCCTGGTGCAGCGCGACATCGACGTGGTGTGGGACCTCGCGCCGCACGACCTGTCGATCCTGGACTTCGTCCTCCCGCCCGGCGTCCACCCGATCGCGGTGGCCGCGCACGGCGCCGACGGCATCGGCGCCGGCCGGGCCTGCGTGGCGTACCTGACGCTGGAGCTCAACACCGGCGCCATCGCGCACGTCCACGTCAACTGGCTGTCCCCGGTGAAGATCCGCACGGCCATCTTCGGCGGCTCCAAGCGGACCCTGGTGTGGGACGATCTCAACCCGAGCCAGCGGCTGGCCGTCTACGACCGCGGCGTCGACGTGGCCTCGCCCGAGGAGCTGGGCGACGAGCAGCGCCGCGACATGCTGGTGTCCTACCGCTCCGGCGACATGGTCGCCCCGGCGCTGACCGAGCGGGAGGCGCTGCGCACGATGGTCGAGGAGTACGCGCGCGCCATCACCACCGGGACGCCCGCGCTGACCGACGGCCGCAGCGGGTTGCGCGTGCTCGAAATCCTGCAAGCCGCCTCGGCCAGCCTGGCCGCCGGCGGAACGATGATCAAGCTCGATGAAGGGCGCATGGCGTGACGGGCGTAGAGATCGAGGGCGCGCGCGCCCTCGTCACGGGCGGGGCGGGCACGATCGGCTCGCACGTCGTCGACGAACTCGTGAAGGGCGGGGCGAGCGAGATCCTGGTGCTGGACAACTTCGTCCGCGGCCGGCGGGACAACCTCGCCTGGGCCCTGGCGAACGGTCCGGTGCGGCTGGTCGAGGGCGACATCAGAGACCAGGCTCTGGTACGGGATTCCACCGCGGGCAAGGATCTGGTGTTCCACCTCGCCGCGATCCGTATCACCCAGTGCGCCGAGGAGCCGCGACTGGCCAACGAGGTGCTGGTCGACGGCACGTTCAACGTCGTGGAGGCCGCCGCGGCCGAGGGCGTGAGGAAGGTCGTCGCCTCGTCGTCGGCCTCGGTCTACGGCCTGGCCGAGCAGTTCCCGACCACCGAGCGGCACCACCCGTACAACAACGACACCTTCTACGGCGCCGCGAAGGCGTTCAACGAGGCCACCCTGCGCAGCTTCCACAGCATGCAGGGCCTGGACTACGTGGCGCTGCGGTACTTCAACGTGTACGGCCCGCGGATGGACATCTTCGGGCTCTACACCGAGGTGCTGATCCGCTGGATGGAACGCATCGAGTCGGGCACCCCGCCGCTGATCCTCGGCGACGGCCTGCAGACCATGGACTTCGTGCACGTGGCCGACATCGCCCGCGCCAACATCCTGGCCGCCCGCGCCGACGTCACCGACGAGGTGTTCAACGTGGCCAGCGGCACCGAGACCAGCCTCACCGAGCTGGCCCAGGCGCTCAGCGACGTGATGAAGTCCGACCTGCCGCCGGAGCACGGCCCGGCCCGCGCGGTCAACGGTGTCACCCGCCGCCTGGCCGACACCGGCGCTGCCGCGGACAAGCTCGGTTTCCGCGCCGAGATCGGCCTGCGCGAGGGCCTGCAGGGCCTGGTCGACTGGTGGCGGGCGTCGCGATGACCGAGCGCAGGATCCCGGTCATGGTCCCCATGCTCGGGGAGGAGGAGGCGCAGGCCGCGGCGGAGGCCGTCCGCTCCGGCTGGGTCGCCCAGGGCCCGCGGGTCGCCCGTTTCGAGCAGGAGTTCGCGGCCACGGTCGGCGCCGGGCACGGCGTCGCGGTCAGCTCCTGCACCACCGGGCTGCACCTCTCGATGGTGCTGCTCGGGATCGGGCCGGGCGACGAGGTGATCGTGCCGTCGCTGTCGTTCATCGCCACCGCCAACGCGGTGCGGTACGTCGGGGCGACCCCGGTCTTCGCGGACGTCGACCTCGCCACCGGAAACCTGACCGTGGAAACGATCGACGCCGTTCGCACCCCGCACACGCGGGCGGTCGTCGCGGTGCATCAGGGCGGCGTCCCGTTCGACACGGCCGCCCTGCGCAAGGCGGCGGACGGCTGGGGAGTCGCTCTGGTGGAGGATGCCGCCTGTGCGGCGGCATCCACGGCGTACGGGGAACCGGTGGGTGCCGGCGCGGCGATCGCCGCCTGGTCCTTCCACCCGCGCAAGGTCATCACGACCGGCGAGGGCGGCATGGTGACCCTCGACGACGCGTCCTCGGCGCAGCGGCTGCGGCGGCTGCGCGAGCACGGCATGAACGTCTCGGCCGCCGACCGGCACGCCAGCGCGCAGCCGGTGCTCGAGGCGTACCTGGAGACCGCCTTCAACTACCGGATGACCGACATCCAGGCCGCCGTCGGGCTGGTGCAGCTGGGCCGGCTCGCCGGTCTGGTGGCGCAGCGCCGGGGGCTGGCCGCCCGGTACCAGGAGCTGGTGTCCGGTATCGACGGTCTGGTGCCGGTGCGCGACCCCGCGTACGGGCAGACGAACTACCAGTCGTTCTGGGTGCTGCTCGACGGTTTCCCGGCCGGCCGCGACGAGGTGCTGGCCGAGCTGGCCGCCCGGGGCGTGTCCGCCCGGCGCGGCATCATGGCGTCGCATCGGGAACCGGCGTATGCCGACGTGAAGCCGGCCCCGCTGCCGGTGACCGAGCGGCTGACCCGGAACTCGCTGATCCTGCCGCTGCACCACGCGCTCACCCCCGACGACCAGGACCACATCGTCGGCGTCCTGCGCGATCTGGCCCGCGGGTGAGAGACCTCGTCATCGTCGGCGCCGGCGGCTTCGCGCGGGAGACCGCGGCGGCCGCCGGCCCGGCGTGGAACGTCCTCGGCTTCGTCGACGACGATCCGGCCCTGCTCGGTACCAGCCGTCGCGGGCTGCCGATCCTCGGCCCGGTGGACAGCGCGGCCGGCCTGGACGCCGCGGTGGTGGTCTGCGTCGGCAACCCGCGCAACTACCGGGCCCGGCGCCGCATCGTGGAACGCCTCGGCCTGCCGGCGGACCGGTACGCCACGGTGGTCCACCCGTCCGTGGCGATCGGCGCCGGCAGCGTCGTCGGGCCGGGCAGCGTGCTGCTGGCCGGCACGGTGCTCACCGCGGACGTCACCGTGGGCGCGCACGTGGCGGTGATGCCGCAGGTGGTGCTCACCCACGACGACGTGGTGGACGACTACGCGACCGTCGCGTCGGGCGTCCGGCTGGGCGGCGGGGCGGTGCTTCGGCGGGGCGCGTACGTGGGGGCCGGCGCCCTGGTCCGGGAGGGCGTCACCGTGGGCGCCTGGTCCCTGGTCGGGATGGGCTCGGTCGTGCTGCACGACGTCCCCGCCGGACAGGTCTGGGCCGGCAACCCGGCCCGCCTGCTGCGCGAAACGGCGGTCAGCGAACCACCGCGGGCGACCACGCATCCGAGATGAACAGCTGCGGCGTGCCGGTCCCGTCGGCCTTCGCGGTCCACACGTCGCTGGCCGACGGCCCGTTGCCGGCGCGCGGCAGCCCGTAGAGAACCTGCCGGTCGTCCAGCCATTCGATCTGGTCGTCCACGCTGTTCTGCTCGCTCAGCACGGTCGACCGGCCGCCGGCGATGTCGTAGACGGCGATGTGCCACTGGCCATTCGCCTGCCCGCCGCGGGTCTTGAACGCGATCCGGGTGTGGTCCGGCGAGATCGACGGGCATTCGGCGTCCTCCCGCAGGGCGGTCATCGTCCGCGCCGCGAGGCTGCCCCTGATCAGCCACGTCTTGTCGCCCGAGGCGGCGGTGGCGTAGAAGGTGTCGTCGTCGGCGAACGTGACGCCCCACATGTTGCGGTCGGCGGCGGTGACGCGCCTGCCGTCCACGGTCAGCGCGAAGTCCTCGAGGTTGATGCTCTGCTTGGTACCGATCCGGGTCACCAGGGTCTCGGTGGAGAACTGGCCGGGCGACGAGTAGTCGTGCCCGGTGACGAAGGTGGTGGTGGCGACCAGGCTGCTGTCCGGGGAGATCCGGGCCCGGCTCGGCACGCCGGACAGCGGCAGCGACTGCTTGACCGACCAGTCGGTGCCCAGCACCTCGGCGCGGTACTTCGTGACCAGGCCGGGCTTGGCGTAGAGGCAGACCGCCTCGGCGTTGCGGGCGTACACGCGGTCGCAGGTGACCGGGGCGAACGCCCGCGGGCCGGACGGCGCGTCCAGCCCGACGACGGCCACCCGGCCGTAATCGTCGCCGACCGCGGTGCTCCGGAAGACGATGTGCGGCTTCGCCGTCAGGGCCGCCAGGTCGGCGACCGCCACCGGCGGCGCCGACTCGACCGCCTTCCGCTGGTCGGCCCGGGCGTTGGCGATGTAGACGGCGGTGCCGGTCAGAGCCAGGACCACGACGGCGGCGAGGGCGAGCAAGCGGACCCGGACGTTCACGCGGTTTCCTCGAGATCGGGGGCGTCGACGCCCCGGAGCAGCAACCCGGCCGCCACGATGCCGGCGGCCAGCAGAACAGCGGCCAGAAGCAGTGCGTTCGACCGGCCCAGCGTCTGCCACAGCGCGGCGAAGACCAGCGACACCGCGAACCGGGCCACCACCACGACGGTCTGCGCGGCGGCGATGCCGCTGCCCCGGGCCTCGGCCGGCACCCGGCGGCTGATCAGCGCGGGCAGCACCCCGTCGGTGGCCGCGTAGTACGCGCCCAGCAGGCCCAGCGCCAGCAGCGTGGCGTAGAGGCCACCGTGCGGCGCGGCGGCCACCAGGTAGACGGCGAGCAGCGCGCCGTGGCCGCCGAGGAACACCTTCGCCCGGCCGGCCCGGTCGGCCAGCCGGCCCAGCGGGATGGCGAGCAGCAGGTAGATGACGTTCGTGCCGACGTACATCAGCGGGAACCAGCGGGCCGCGAAGTCGTCGCGCTCCTGCAACGACAGATACAGGAAGCCGTCGCCGACGGTCAGCAGGCCGAGCACCGCGGCGGCGGCCAGCGGGCGGCGCAGCCGCGGCGCGGTCAGCTCGGTGAGCAGCCGGCGCAGCCTGAGACCACCGCCGCCGGAGGTGCGCCGGTCCGGCACGAACAGCACGAGCACCGCGACGCCGACCAGGGCGAACGCGAACGACGCCACGAACACCGACGTGTAGTTGCCCGGCACCATCAGCAGCAGCCCGAAAGCGGCCAGCGGGCCGAGCGCCGCGCCGATCGTGTCCAGCGTGCGGTGCACGCCGAACGAGCGGCCCAGCATGCGCGGGTCGGACGCGTCGGCGATCAGCGCGTCGCGCGGGGCGGTCCGGAAGCCCTTGCCCAGCCGGTCGGCGGTGACGACGGCGGTGATCGCCCCGAGGCCGTGCGCCGGGATCAGGGCTACCCGGCTCAGCGCCGAGACGCCGTACCCGGCCGCGGCGATCCACTTCGGCCGGTTCGACCGGTCGTTCAGGTAGCCGCCGAAGATCCGGACCAGGGCGCTCACGCCCTGGTACAGGCCGTCCACCACGCCGTACGCGATGAGGCTGAGCCCGAGCTCGGCGGTGAGGTAGAGGGGCAGGACGGCGGCGACCATCTCGGACGAGACGTCGGTCAGCAGGCTGACCACGCCGAGCAAGACGACGGTGGACGCGACCCGGGGTAACGGGCCGCGGGCGGCGTCCTTCCCCGGCCGATCGCGGATGGTGACGTACAAGGGATGGACCTCAGTCTCGGAGGGCGGCGGCGAGCGCCGTCGCCGTGGTCTCCTGCTGCTCGACGGTGATCTGCGGGTACAGCGGGATGGAGATGATCTCGTCGGCGACCTGCTCGGCGAGCGGGAAGCTGCCGGCCGGGTAGCGCGGGTCGGCGAACGCGGGGGTGCGGTGCACCGGGTACGGGTAGTGGATGCCCGCGCCCACCCCGGCCTCGTGCAGGCGGCTCAGCACCCGGTCGCGGCGGTCGGCGCCGCCGGGGACGCGCACCACGTACAGGTGCCAGACGTGCTCGTTGCCGGCCAGCGTGGCCGGCAGGATCACCTCTAGGGAGGACAGCAGCTGCTCGTAGCGGGCGGCGGCCGCGCGCCGGGCCTCGTTCCAGGCCGCGAGCCGGGCGAGCTTGGCGCGCAGCACCACGGCCTGCAGCGCGTCCAGCCGGCTGTTGACGCCGACGACCTCGTGGACGTACTTGGCGAGCCCGCCGTGGCTGGCGATGGTCCGTACCGTGGTGGCGAGCCCGGGATCGTCGGTCAGCACGGCGCCGGCATCGCCGTACGCACCCAGGTTCTTGCCCGGATAGAAGCTGGTGGCGGCGATGCCGCCGGAACCCGCCGCCCGGCCGTGGCGCAGCGCGCCCTGGCACTGCGCGGCGTCCTCGACCACGGCCACGCCGCTGCCGGCCAGCTCGGTGTGCAGCCGCTCGACCTCGGCGAGCTGCCCGTAGAGGTGGACCGGCACGACCGCCTTGGTGGCCGGGCCGACCGCCTTGACCATGGCGGAGATGTCGGCCAGGTGGGTCTCCGGGTCGATGTCGGCGAGCACCACGCGGGCACCCACCCGAGCGGCGGCCTCCGCGGTGGCGACGAACGTGTTGGCGGGCATGACGACCTCGTCGCCGGGGCCGACGCCCACGGCCCGCAGGGCGAGCTCCACGGCGTCGGTGCCGTTGGCGACGCCCACGCAGTGAGCGACGCCGGAGAACTCGGCGAACTCGCGCTCGAAGGCCGCGACCTCGGGGCCGCCGATGAAGCCGGTGGTGGCCAGTACCCGCTCGAAGCCGGCCGCCACCTCCCCGGCGATCTCGGCGTGCGCGGCTTTCAGGTCGACGAGTGGAATCATGTGTGACTTCTCCCAGCTGGTTCGGTGGACGTTGGTCAGATGCCGCGGCGCTGCCAGGACTGCCACCACAACCACTCACGGCCCTTGCCGGCGACCGCCGAGAGGACGAGCGGTTGCAGGTAGGGCATGGCCTTGGCGCCCACCCGGCGGCGCAGCCGGAGGCCGCGGAACTCCGGCAGCGACTCGTATCCCGGCCAGCAGTCGGCGGCGAAGGCCACCAGGTCCTCGACCGGCACCACATCGGTGCGGCCACGGTCGTACGCGCGACCCGCCCGGCGCAGGGCGGCCCGGGCCAGCTTGCGGTGCACCATCGCGTCCCAGCGGTCGGCCTCGGGCAGCAGCGGCCGGCATTTCTCGATCACCGACTCGTACGCCGTACGCCGTTGGCGCAGATCGTCGAGCTGCCCGGCGAAGTCGGTCGCCGACATGTTCGCGCTGTGCAGCCGGTAGTAGGCCTGATCGGCCTTCACGTAGCCGACGTCGGACTGGGCCGCCAGCCGCATCCACATCTCGATGTCGCCGGCGTGCGGCAACTCGGGGTCGTACCCGCCGACCTTGCGCTGCATCGTGGTGCGCACCACCACCTCGGGCGAGGTGATGCAGCCGGTGGCCTCGCGGAAGCGCCGCTCGAGCCACCAGTGCCCGTCCCAGACCGACGTGCCGCGGCTCTCGGTGCGGGCCGGCGGCGGCGGTCCGGGGTGGGTGAAGTGGACCGGATGGCCGTATGCGAAGCCGACGTCCGGATGAGCGTCGAGCAGCGCGGCAGCCCGGGTCAGGGCGCCCGGCGTGAGCATGTCGTCGGCCGAGAGCAGGGCGACGTAGTCGCCGTCCGCCCACTCCAGCAGGCCCTCGTTGTACGTGGCGATGTGCCCGCGGTTGCGCGGGTGCACCCAGACCTCGATGCGGGGATCGGTCTCGGCCAGGGCGCGGGCCTTGTCGGCCGAGTCGTCCGGGGACGCGTCGTCGATGATCAGCACACGCACGTCGACGCCCGGCTGGTTGTCGAGCGCGCTGCCCACGCTGGCCGGCAGGTAGTCGCCGTACTTGTAGCACGGGATCACGACGCTGACCGAACTCACTGTTGCCTCCCTCGTGACGAGCAGGGGTGCCCCGCGCCGGGCGGCGCGGGGCACCGATGACTTACAGGCCGGTCATGAAGATGACGTCGACCCAGTAGTTGTTCGCGTTCCAGGTGGAGTTCGGGAACGTCGTCGCCGTGCCCTGGGCGAACAACCCGTTGTGCCCGGACGCCGAATCGGCGACCGCGGTGATCGGGCCGTTCGTCCGCGCCTGGGCGAAGTACTGCGCGTTGTACGCGTAGTGCCCGACCGGGGCGTGGTACGAGACCACGTACTGGGTGTTCGCCAGGATCGGCACCGGCTGGGCGAACTGGAGGGTCTGCCAGCCCGACGCGCTCTCGTTCTGGAACTCGCCGGTGGCGAGCTGCTCACCGGTGGCGGACCACAGCGTGCCGGTGTGCGTGCCGGTGTTCCCGGCGCCCTTGTAGAACCGGACACCGGTCACGTAGCCGGCCGCCGACGAGGTGAACCGCATGCCGAGCTCGAGGTTGGTCGAGTCGTTCGCGCTCGTGTTGTCCGGCGTGGCCGAGTTCGGCCACAGCGAGCACGGGCAGGTGACGTCGGCGCCCGTGGTGAACGTCCACGTCCGCGCCGACGCCATGGCGTTGCCCCACGGGTCGGTCGCCTTGACCGAGGCCGTGTACGTCGTGTTCGCCGCCAGCGGGTTGACCGGCTCGAGCGTGGCCTTCATCGTGGTGTCGCTGTAGGTGACCGAGGCCGGCACCGTGGTCGACCCGGTCTTCAGGGTGAACTCGAGCGTGCTGTCGTCGATGAGGTGGTCGAAGGTCGCCGTCACGTTCTGGTTGAGCGACACCCCGGTGGCGTTGCCGGCCGGCACGGTGGCGGTGACCGCCGGGGGATTCGTGCTGCTCGGCGTGCCCGTCTGGACGATGGCGTCGACCCAGTAGTTGGTGTCGTTCCAGCTGGAGTTCGGGAAGCCGCCGGCGCCGTCCCTGAAGACGCCGTTGGGTCCGCTCACCCCGGACTGGAGCTGCTTGACGACGCCCTGACCCGCCCCCTTCGCCGTGAAGTACCCGCTGTCGTACGAGTAGTGCCCGTTCGGCGCGTAGTACGACACGATGAAGGTGGTGTTGGCCGCGATCGACACCGGGCTGGCGAAGTTCATGGTCTGCCAGCCACTGGCCGACTCGCCGGAGAAAGTGCCCTGCGCCAGCAGCTGCCCGGAGGTGTTCCACAGCTTGCCGATGTGGGTGCCGGTGTTCGTCGGCGCCTTGTAGAACTTCACGCCGGTGACCTGCGCGGCCGTGGTGACCCGGAACTTCGCACCCAGCTCGTTCGGCGTGGCGTCGTGCGAGTCGACGTTGGCCGGTTCGTCGTTGCCGGTGAACGTCGAGCAGGGGCACTCCTCCTGGCCGACGGTGACGGTCACCGAGGCCGGCGTGCCGATGTTGACGCTGTCGTCGATGCCCCGCACCTTGATGGTGGCGGCACCCTGCGTGGTCGGCGTCCACGTGTACGACCAGCTGGCCAGGCCGGTGGCCGGCTTCCAGGTGGTGCCGCCGTCGGTGGAGACCTCGATCCGGCCCAGCTGGCCGGCCGCGTCGGACGCCGTACCCGTGATGGTCAGCGGGCTGCGCACCGGAACCGTCGCGTTCGCCGTGGGGGCGGTGATGGTCACGGCCGGGCCGGTCACGTCGGTCGACTTGGTGGTGGCGATCAGGTTCGGCTGCTTGGTCAGCGGCTGGACGCCCATGTCGGCCAGCAGGTTCAGCGTGGCCTGCTGCATCCGGGCGTCCTCGGTGCTGGCCGGGCCGGAGTGGAAGGCGCTCAGGCCCCACGCCCACTGCACGGTGCCGGCGCCGAAGACCAGCGCGTTCGAGGTCGGGTCACGGTACTCGACGATGTTGTGGGTCGCGCTGCCGTTGCCGTACTCGTTGCCCTGGTCGAGCAGGAGCGTGCCGTCGGTGATGTTCAGCGTGGTGGAGGAGAACTTGACCGCGCCCGCCGGCCGGGCGCTGTTCTCCACGTCGGAGTCCCACTCGTAGCCGAGCGTGCCGACCGGGAACGTCGCGACCTGGCCGGTGCCCAGGTTCTGGATACCGCTGATGTTGCGCCACAGCCGCATGTTCTTGAACTGTGCCGCGACGGTGATCGCGTCCTGCCGGTACCCGTTCACCGTGAACAACGTGCCGGTCAGCTGGTTCTGCGGCTTGTTGCCGCCCTTCCCGGCGCCGGCGGGGTCCATCCAGGTGCCGGTCCACTGCCCGCTCGGGTCGGCCACGCCGTTGACCGGCGTCTGGCTCATCTTGGTCATCTTGTAGCAGACGAGGGTGCGGTTGGCGGTGGCGTCGCCGGAGATGGAGGGCTCCAGGCGGGTGCGCCAGAAGACCTCGTTGCCGCTGAAGAACGCCAGGTTGACCCCGGCCTTCTTGGCCGTGGTCACGTTGTCCCACTGGGACTGGTTCCAGTACTCGTCGTGGCCGGAGGACATGAAGACCTTGTGGTTCGACAGCAGCGACGCCGCCTTGGCCGACACGTCGACGCCGCTGGTGTAGCTGACGTCGTACCCGTTGCGCTCCAGCCACTGGATCATCGGGTACTCGCTGGAGAGCACGCCGTTGTCGCCGGCGATGGACAGGGGACGGTTGTAGCTCACCTTGTAGGCACGTCCGTCGAGCGCCGGGCCGCCGCCGTAGTAGAGACTCTGGCCGCCCCACTCGTTGTAGGCCTGCCAGGTCTGGTCGGAGGTCTGCACCAGGATGTCGGAGTGGCTGCTGTCGTTGGCCACGACGAACGGGTACGGCATGAAGCCGATGCCGTTGCCCTGGTCGAGTGCGGCGATGTACACGCCGGACACCGCGTCGGACGGCACCTGCCAGGAGACGTTGGCGGTCCAGTTTCCGCAGTCCACCAGGCCGGTCGCCGTGTCGTGCAGGCAGGACGGCTGGGTCTTGGCCGCGAAGGTGGTGGTCGGGGAGGTGGGCATCCTCCGGGCGCCGTCACCGCCGTAGTAGCCCAGGCGGAAGATGGTCACCGTGAAGGTCGTGGGCGACTGCACCTTCATCTGCAGGTTCTCGCCCGGCTGCACGCTGGTCTTCGTGGTGAAGCCCTCTATGTCGCCCCATGATTGTTCGCTGTACCAATCGTCGACCGGTGTGCCGGGTTTCGAGTTCTCGCACACGATCGGATTGGAACCGGCCCCGCACGGGTCGCCCGCGGCGAAGGCCGCGGCCGGGAACGCGATCGTCCCCGCCGCGGTCAACACCGCAAGCACGCCGGTCACTAGCCGAGACGTCATTGTTGTCCTTTTCTGAACAAATGTCACCGAGACCGAGGTAGTAACGCGCCTGATGCTAGTGGCGCCCTTTATCCCGCCGTATCCCACGCACGCTGGCGCCTCACGGGATTCCGGCCGGGCCCCACGGCCATTCGGGCGGGTGAATCCGCTGAACGGCTGAAGGCGGTGTTACCACGGTTTCTTGAGCTGTTTCGAGGTGGGTACGCCGTCGATCGTTCCGACGACATTGTTCGACCACTCACCGAACGTCACCGAACAGTCGTCACGGCATTCGTTCGGCATGTGGTCCCAGTGCGCCGGTCCGAATACGTTGTCCCGCAGGCGGAGGGCCACGCCGTTCTCCGGCGCGAAGTCGTAACCGCCGAGCGACAGGAAGCTGTTGCTCACCGAATAGTCACGCAGGGTCGATCCCTCGGCGGCCTGGGTGAACAACACGGCGGTGATCGCCTTCCAGTAGTCGGGCACCGGCTCGCCCTTCGCCGCGTCGATGCCGGGCTCCAAGCGACTGTTCTCGATGGTGATCGGGCCGCTCCCGCCGTACGGGAAGACGCCCCCACTGTGCAGTGCACCAGGGTCGGCGAGGTTCGCGATGTAATTGTCGTGAAGCCAACTGTGCCGAATAGCGGTGCGAGTCCCGCACAGGCACATTCCGCCGGTGTTGGCGACGTCGACGCGATTCAGCGAAAGCGTGCAGGTGGCGCAGTCGTTGATGGCGAAGTCGTTGAGCGGCCGGCCCTTCGCGCCCAGCCCTTCCGGCTCCGGACGGATGGTGGTGTCGGAAATGTTCAGCTCGAGTTTGCCGGAGGTGTCCGTGTTGACCAGGATCGCGCGATTGGCCGAACCCGGCGGTGGCGCGATGATGGAGTTGGTGATGTTCACCCGGCCGTGACAGTTCTCGGCGATGTAGAGGTAGGCGCGGAAGTATTTGTGGTCGAGATCGACCGTGCCCTTGCAGTCACGTAGAGCCCATTCTTTCGCGACTTTGTCGTGCGGGTGCATCTCCTGGTAACCGGGCGGCACCTTGAGGTGCGGGTCGGACTGTGCGTACCGGCCGACGCCGGGCGCGCCCACCGAGAAGCGCGCGGGGTAACGGCCGCCACCGGTCGCGTCGGCCGCCCGCACCTTCGCCTTCTCGGCGGTGGGTGACGGTGAGGCCGCCGACGCCGGCGCGGCGGCCGTGGCGGCCGGGCCCAGGCTCGTCGCGTCGGCGGCCGCGCCCGGCGTTGCGGTGGCCGAGGGAGCAGTGACCTGTGCGGCGGCGCGCGGCTTGTCCGAGGACCGGGTGAGAAGAACGGCGATCACCGCGACGACCACGAGGACCGCGGCCCCCGCGGCGAGGTAGGCGCGTTTCATGCGATCTCCCACGCTGTCCAGTAGCTGTCCGGATTGATGGCGTAGTCGACGGTCGGCACCGCGACGTGCTCGACCCGGTGCCGGCGGCTGAACCGGTAGACGAACTCCCAGTCCTCCTTCGGCGACACCGTGGAACTGCGGCGCAGGCGGCTGAAATGCAGGCCCGGGACGCGCCGCACGACCAGCGGATTGGAGTCGAGGAACGACTGCACCGCGGCCAGCTTGCGGTCGAACGGCACGGACAGCACATCGTGCTCGGTGCCGTCGGGCAGGATCCGCCGCATGGCCGTGTAGACGGCGCCGGGCCGATCGCCGGCTTCCAGGCGGGCCAGGGCGATCTCGAGATGCCGGGGGTGCCAGAGGTTGTCGTCGTCCAGGAAAGCCACATACGGCGAGTCGGTCAGACCCATCCCGATGTTACGGGCGACGCCGAGCACGTTGATGTTGTGCCGCAGGCTCACCACGTGCAGCCGCGGATCCGCCGGCAACGGCGGCACCTGCCCGCCGGCGTCGTCGACCACGACGACGACGAGATCCCGCATGGTCTGCGCCAGAACCGAAGTGACCGCCTCCCGGACGCCGTCCGGGCGCTTGTAGGTCAACACCACGACGGCCACGCGGGCGCGGGGACGCTCGGGCAGGCCGGCGCGCAGCCGGGAGATCTCCGACCGTTCGAAGCGGCGCAAACCGACAGCCGTGTGCCCGAGCAGGACTTTGTTCCGCAACTCGTACGGCGGTATCCACCCGAACCGGGCGCGCAGCCGCCGCTTCACCCAACGCATCTGTCTCGGTCTCCTAAGCGGATTCGGCCGCGGCCCTGGCGTAGGCGGGGACCGCGTCGTCGGTCTCGGGCTTCGGCGCCCGCATCCTGGCCACCATCGGCCACACGAACGGAAGGTAGGCGACGGTCGCGGCCAGGCCGGCCGCGGCGAGCCCCGCGAACCCGTCGCCGAGCAGACGGTGCGTCGCCCAGGCGACCACGCCCATCGCCAGCCCGCCCAGCGCCGGCAGCAGGGAGCCGCGCACGATCTGGCGAGCGCTGATACCGAGGCGGTGCAGCACGATGAGGAAGACCGGCGCGACCAGCAGGCCGGCCACCACCACGTGCCCGGCGGCGACCCCCTCGACCCCCCACAGGTGGGCGAACAGCACCAGGACCGGGGCGAGGGCGAGCAGCCACCAGCCCTGCATCAGCATGAGGGTCTTGCGGGCGCGGGCGGCCAGGCCGTCGTAGGCGAGCTCGACCACCGTGCGGATCAGGCCGAGGGCGGCCAGGAACTGCAACGGGACCGCGGCCGCCGTCCACTGCACCCCGTAGAAGAAATGGATGATCGGTTCGGCCAGGACGCCCAGCAGGACGCAGATGGGCACCGAGGCCGCCACCACCAGGGAGTAGGCCCGGGCGAACCCGTCGGCGAACGCGGTGGGCGACTCGGCCAGGCGGGAGAAGCCGGCGAAGGACACCCGGCGCGCGGTCTCCGAGACCATCCGGACCGGCCAGCTCGACATGTTGAAGGCCATCGCGTAGATGCCCAGCGCGGCCGGCCCGAGCACCGAGCCCACCACCACCGAGTCCACGTTGACGATGCCCAGCGTCAGCAGGCTGGCCGAGGCCAGCGGCAGGCCGAACCGGAGCAACTGGCGCGCCTGCTCACCGTTCCACCCGAACCGCAGCATCCCGGGCGCGCAGATGGCGAAGCCGGCGAGGGCCACCAGGTTCCCGGCCAGGGCCGCCCAGGCGAAGCTCATGGCGCCGACGCCCATCGCGGCCAGCACGATGGTGACGGTCGTGTTGACGCCGAAGTTGAGCACGTCGACGACGGTGCGGCGGAACTGCTGGAACTCCCGGGTGAGCCGGCCGATCGGCACGCAGGAGATGCCGTCGATCACCACGCTCAGGCACAGGACCCGCAGCATGGTGGTGGCGCCGGGCGAGCCGAGCAGGCGGGCGACGGTCGGGGCGGCGAAATAGAGGAGCAGGTAGAAGATCGAGCTGCTCACCGTGGACAGCGTCAGCACGGTCGGGGCGAACCGGCGGATGTCGCCCGGCCAGCGAACCAGGGCCAGGCTGACGCCCATCTCGTTGAGCGACAGCAGCATCGACAGGACGAGCAGGCCGACGGCGTACAGGCCCCATTCGTACGGACCGAAGAAGAGTCTCGCCAGCACCACACCGGACGCGAAGGTGCCGATCCGCCGCACCACGGTGTTGACCAGGCTCCAGCGGGCGGCAGTCGCGACCCGCCGGTTCAAGTCGGTCACAGCGACAGGTCTCCGATCCTCTGTTCCTCCGTACGGGCCGCGCCGAGATACGCCCCGGCGAGCCCGAGCATCAGGAAAACGGATCCGGAGACCATCGGGAAGCTCAATGTGTCGAAGGTGGCCGTTACGACGAGCATCACGAACCCGACGGCCACGAATCCCTGGCCGGTCTCCCGTCGCGCGGGGTCGGTGAACCGGCGGCGTCCGGCCGCGCCGAGATGCGCGGTGACAATGTAGAGCGTCAAGATCGCCAGGACGCCGACGACGCCCATCTCCAGCAGGCCGAGCAGATACTGGTTGTCGGTGTACCGATAGAGCTGCGGCAGGAACGTCCCCGGGCCTCGGCCGGTCCACGGCCGCTCGGCGATCAGCGGGTTCACGCTGTCCGAGGTGGCCGTGCGGGAGTTGGTGCTGTTGTCGCCGCCGTTGAACATCGCCGAGAACAGGCTGATCACCGTGCCGCCCAGACCCGGGAGGACCACCTTGAAGGCGCCCAGGGCCGGGATGAGCAGCAGGAACGTGCGGCTCACCCGCTTGAAGTCCCAGGTGGGCAGCAGCACCAGCCCGACCAGCGCGAGGCCGATGATCGACGTGCGGGAAACCGTCATGACGGCGGCCAGCGCGATCAGGCCGACCGGCAGCCAGCGCCGCCAGAGCGTTTTCTCCGGGCTGTGGAACGCCTGCTGGAGGGCGAAGGGCAGCGCGATGATCATGATGGCGGCGAGTTCGAGGGGATGCGAGGCGGTCGCGGCCGGCCGGACGAAGTCACCCCGGGTGGTCAGCTCGCCGACCGCCGAGTTCACCGAGAGACCCGGGATCTGGATCCAGTCGGTGAGGCTTCGCTTGAGGACGAACTCGGCCATCGCCACCGCCGCCACCACGGCACAGCATTTGACGTATATCCGCAGGAGCCGATCGATCCGTGCATATCCGACCACCGACGTGGTGAGCAGGATCAGCGGCACCCAGATCAGCAACTGCAGCAGGGCGCGATCGGCGGCGCTGTACTCGAGCGCGTCGGCGTCGCGGCGCCCGACGGCCACATAGCTCAGCAGGACCGCCACCGCATAGAACAGCAACGCGATCCGGGGCAGCCGGGTGTACGGCGCCGGCGACACCCGCCGCATCAGCCAGCTCACCGCGTACCAGATGAACGCGACCAGCAGGAACATGTTGGCCAGCGTCCCGGTGGCGCCGATGCCGGGTACGACGATCCGCGACGGCAGCAGGAGCATCAGACACAGGTAGATCCCGAGGATCTTGTCCGGTTCCAGGCTGCGCAGCCGCTGCTGCGAGCGGTAGAGCGCGCCGTGACGACGCCGGGCGGGCACGGAGAGCAGGCCGCGCAGGGGCTGTGTCCGCGCTTCAGCTTCCGTTGACCCGGTTGGCATCCTGGCCCCTACGGTCCGCGCTCTTCGACTGGTACGTCGTGGAGGAGCCGACACGGGGAGTGCCGGCTGCCGGCGGCACGACGGCCTTGCCGCGCGACGGGTTCTCGCCGGCCGGGGCGCCGGTCTGGCGTGCGGGGGCGGGGGAGGCGTCCGGCTTCTTGCGGAGACCCTCGCCGTTCACCGGCAGGGGCTTGGCGATGATGGCGGTGCTGTCCGGCGCGGGGACGCCGGCGGCCTGCTTCTTCTCGGGGACCCGGGGGGTGGCCGCCGGCGCCGCGTGCAGCACCCGCGTCTCGTCGCCGACGTTCGCCTTGCCGTTGACGACCGGGGTGCGCGGGACCGGGACCGAGCTGGAGTGGACGACCGGCGGGGTGGCCGTCTCCTCGGCCTTGCCGGCCGCCTCCTCGGCCTGGGCGCGGCGGCGGGACACGCTCTCCACGACGAACGTCAGGACGAAGGTGAGCGCCATGGTCCCACCGGCCGCGGCGATGACGAACTCGATCTTCTTCTTCAGCTCGGCTTCGGGCTTCTGCGCCGGGATGACCTGGGTCAGCCGGATCTGGTCCTTCTCCTTGACGCCGTTCTGTTCCTGGATCGTCACCAGCGTGGTGTCGGCGAACCGGGCGAGCGTGGCCGCGGACTCGAGCAGGTGGGCCTTGTCGTCACCGGTGAGCGTGATGGTCAGGAACGGCCCCTGCGCGTTCTCGGCCATGGTGACCTTGTACTCCTCGGTCACTCCGGCGCTCTTGAGCTGGAGCTGGACGTCGGTGGACTCCAGCCGGCGACCGAGGAAGTCGGCGGTGGCCACCAGCGAGTCGTTGAAGTTCAGGAACGGGTTGTCCTGTCCCATGGTGGCCGTCTTGGTGGCCGACGGCGCGCTCAGCAGGCTGACCATGGTGTAGGTGGTGTAGCTCGTGGGCGTGACCACAAAGGCGGTGAGGCCGAGTCCAGCCGCCAGCAGCATCATCGGCACGACGATGTACCAGCGGGAGCGCATCACGCGCAGGATCTCGCCGAGGTCCACGACGCCCCCTCCAACTTCCCCATCAGGACGCCAATCGCCGCCGCAGGGTATAACACGCCGGCACGCCCGATGCCGTCCAGCGATCGCTTGCCAAGCTATACGAACGCGGGAAACAAGACCACGTACGAACATGTCGCGTTACCGGTTGACTGGACCGGACCGGACCGGCTACTCAGTCAGAACCGCAGGTTGCGACCCGCGGTCGATTCGAGTTGAGGAAGTGGATAGCAGTGTTCCTGTCCGATTTGGTCGGTGTGCTCTGGCGGCGGTGGTATGTCGTCGTCCTCGGCGCATTGCTGACCGCGTTCGCGGCCGATCAGGCGATCCACCCGCCGGACCGCTATCTCGCCTCGGAGGTGCTGCTGATCCGGCCGCCGGTCTCGGAATACGCGCCGAACGCCGTCACCGGCCTGCATCCGTCCGTGGCGGTCACCGCCGCGGCCATGGCCAGCCGACTGAGCACCGAGGACGCGCGCGAGCGGTTCAAGTCCCTCGGGGTGACCGGGACGTATTCGTTCGCGCCGCGCAACACCGGAACGAATCAGGAGCCGCGTTACGTCATCGGCTCGATGGCGATCACCAACATCACCGGCGACGAGGCGGCCGGCCTGCGCTCGCTGCGCATCCTCAGCGACGCCTTCCAGACCGAGCTCAAGGACCTTCAGGACAGTTATCACGTACGCCGTGACCTGCGGATCACCGTGGCCGTCCTGGTCCCGCCGACGGCCTCGCTGCTGCCGCACTCGCCGAGCCGGTCGCTCGTCGGGGCCGCTCTCCTCGGCGCGCTCGGCACCGGCGCGGTGATGCTCTGGGCCGACGAGATCGTGCGCCGGCGTCGCACGCGTCCGGCGGCCCCCGAGCCGGGGCGTTTCAAGAGTATGGATGGAGAACTGGTCCGTTCAGGCCACAAGCTGTGACCGATGTGTCCACGCGACGCGCGGCCGGTGTCTGAGAGGTTGTTCGCGAACTGCACGACGCGCGCGCGGATGTTGACGAGGTGACGGACTTGAAGGACAGACGACCGCAGATCGTGATTCTGGTGGCGAACCTACCGGCCGAAAAGGACCGTCGCGTCATCCGCGAGTGCCTGAGCCTCGAGGACGCCGGCTTCGGTGTGACCGTCGTGGCGCCGCGCGGCGACCGCACCCTCAAGATCCTGCCGGGCAGCCGGAGCACCCGGCTGCGGCCCTATCCGGTGTACATCCTGGGCAGTGGCGTGCTGTCGTTCGCCGCCGAGTTCCTCTGGTCGTTCGCCTGGATCGCGTTCCGGCTGGCCGGCGAGATCGTGCGCGGCCGGGCGCACGCGGTGCAGGTCTGCAACCCGCCGGACATCTACTGGCCACTGGCTCTGCTGCTGCGCGCGCTCGGCCGGCCCTGGGTCTTCGACCACCACGACCTGTCGCCCGAGGTCTACGTCTCGCGCGGCGGCGACCCGCATCCGGCGGTGTTCCGCACCCTGGTCGGCCTCGAGTGGCTCACGCTGCGGACGGCCACCGCGGTTTTCGCCACCAATGAATCATTCAAGGACAACGCCGTACGTCGTGGAGTGAACCCGGACAAGGTGACCGTGGTCCGCAACGGTCCGCGCCGGGCCGAGATCGCCACCCCGGCCCGGACCGCCGCGGCGGGCGTGCATCGCGTCGTCTACCTCGGCGTGTTCGGGCCGCAGGACAACGTGGAGGGCGCGGTCCTGGCGGCCGAGGAGCTGATCCGGCTGCGCGGCCGCGACGACTGGCGGATGGTGCTGGCCGGTGACGGCGAGACCGCGGCCGGGCTGCGCGAGCTGGCCGCCGGGCGCGGCCTCGACGACGTCGTCGAGTTCACCGGCTGGCTGGACGGCGCCCAGGTCGACGCGTTGTTGCGGGACGCCACGGTCGCCCTGCAACCCGACCTGCCGACCCGGATGAACCAGCTGTCCACGATGGCGAAGACGGTGGAGTACCTGGGCCGCGGCGTCCCGGTCGTCGCGGTCGACATGACCGAGACCCGGCGCAGCGTCGGCGAGGCGGGCGTCTACGTCGCCGACGGCGATCCGGCCGGGTTCGCCAAGGCGATCGACATGCTGCTGGACGACCCGCAGACGCGCGAGCGGATGCGGGCGGCCGGTCTGGCCCGGTTCGACGAGTTCCTGTCCTGGGAGCACCAGGCCGACGGGTACGTCGCCGTCTGGCGCGAGCTTCTGGCCAAGCGCCTTCCCGCCTCCCCGGGTCCGCGGATCCCGTCGCCTCGCAGGGCGGCCGAGGACCGGGCCGACGTCTCGTGACCAGCGTCGTCATCGCCGCGCACAACGAGGCCGCGGTGATCGGCCGTTGCCTGGACAGCCTGCTGGCCGGCGCGGCGCCCGGCGAGTTCGACGTGACCGTGGCCGCCAACGGCTGCACCGACGACACGGCGAAGGTGGCGGCCGAGCGCGGCGTGCGGGTGGTCGATCTGCCCGAGGCTGGCAAGGCGGGCGCGCTCAACGCCGGCGACGACGCGGCGGCCGGCTTCCCCCGGGTCTATCTGGACGCCGACATCGTGCTGAGCACGGCGGACGTACGGGCGCTGGCCGCGGCCGTGGACGACCGGCACCCGGCCGCCACCGCCCGGCGTGAGCTGGATCTGGCCGGCCGGCCGCCGCTGGTGCGCGCGTACTTCGCGATCAACCGGCGGCTGCCGGCCTTCCGCACCGGGCTGTTCGGCCGTGGCGTGATCGTTCTCGGCGAGGCCGGGCGCGCCCGCTTCGACCGGTTCCCCGACATGGTCGCGGACGACCTGTTCCTCGACTCGCTGTTCACCGAGGCCGAGAAGCGCCAGGTGAGCGCGGTGTGCGCGGTGGTCGCCACGCCTCGGCGCACCTCGCTGCTGATCCGGCGGCTGGTGCGGGTGCGGGCGGGCAACGCCGCGATGCGCGCCGCCGCGGCGCGAGGTGACGTGGGCGCGACGGTGCGATCGGCGGACCGCTCGTCCTGGCTCAAGGACGTGGTGCTGCGCCGCCCGTGGCTCGTCCCGGCCGCCGCCTGCTACGCCGGCATCACCGTGTACGCGGCGGTGCGCGCTCGTCGCGGCACCGGGCAGGGCTGGGGCCGGGACGACTCGACACGGCAGGAGCAGGCGCATGTCTGAGCACCCGGCGTTCGCGGTGAACATCCTGTTCCACGGCATCGGCGAGCCGCGGCGCGACCTCGAACCGGGCGAGGACCGCTACTGGGTGGGCCGCGACCAGTTCCTGGCCGTGCTCGACGAGGTCGCGTCCTGGCCGCGGGCCCGGCTCAGCTTCGACGACAGCAACACCTCGGACGTCGAGATCGCCCTGCCCGCGCTGCTGGAACGCGGCTTGACGGCCGACTTCTTCGTCCTGGCCGGACGGCTCGGCAAGCCCGGCAGCCTCGGCGCGGACGACCTGCGCACCCTGGCCGGCACCGGCATGACCGTCGGCACCCACGGCATGCAGCACCACCCGTGGCGGCGGCTGGACGCCGCGGCGATCGACGACGAGCTGGTCGTCGCGCGCGATCGGCTGGCGTCGGCCGTCGGCCGGCCGATCACCATGGCGGGCTGCCCGCTCGGCCGCTACGACCGCGCCACCCTGACCGCGCTGCGCCGCCTGGGCTACCGGACGGTGTTCACCAGCGACCGCCGTCCGGCGCGCCCGGGTGCGTGGCTGCAACCGAGGTTCAGCGTCTACCGGGAGGACACTCCCGGCTCGGTGCGCGACGCCGTGCTGCGCTCCGGCCGGCCGGCCGCCCGGGTGCGGGCCGCCGCCGTCGGGGCGGTCAAGCGCCGGCGCTGACTCGGCCGCCCGCCCGCAC
>NZ_CAKUCL010000051.1 GCF_934643405.1 uncultured Actinoplanes sp. | reverse complement strand
AGATGGAGGTGCGGCTCGCCGTCCGGACGGCCGAGGAGCGCGTCTCCTCGATCGCCGGCCGGGCCGACTCGCTGATGCGCCAGGCCAACGCCGAGCGGCAGGCCCGCGAGCGGGCGGCGGCCCGCAAGGCCCAGCGTGCGCGCGGCGCCGAGATCGCCCGCGCGGTCGCGCTGGGTGCGGCCGCCGCGCTCACCCGGGTGCGGGTCTCGCTGGAGGCGGCGGTCCAGGCACGTGACGAGCTGGCCCAGGCCCGTACGGCGCGGGAGGCCGAGCTGCAGGAGGTGCGCGCGGTCGCGAAGCGGCTGGCGGCCGAGCTGGAGCGGCTGACCAACGAGGTGCACCGCGACGAGGTGGCCCGCGCCGAGCAGCGGCTGCGCATCGAGCAGCTCGAGGCCAAGGCCGCCGAGGACTTCTCCCTCGACGTCGACACGCTGATCAGCGAGTACGGGCCGGACCAGCCGGTGCCGCCGACCGCGGCCGAGACGGCGCAGGCCGAGAAGGACGGCAAGCCGGTTCCCGAGCCGGCGCCGTTCCACCGGCCCACCCAGGAGAAGCGGGCCAACAAGGCCGAACGCGACCTGCAGCTGCTCGGCAAGGTCAACCCGCTGGCGCTGGAGGAGTTCGCGGCGCTGGAGGAGCGGTTCAAGTTCCTTTCCGACCAGCTCGAGGACCTCAAGGCCACACGCAAGGACCTGCTCACCGTGGTCAAGGACGTCGACGACCGCATCCTCGAGGTGTTCACCTCGGCGTTCGAGGACACCGCCCGCGAGTTCCAGCTGGTGTTCCAGGTGCTCTTCCCGGGCGGCGAGGGCCGGCTCGTGCTGACCGACCCGGAGGACATGCTCACCACCGGCGTCGAGGTCGAGGCGCGGCCGCCGGGCAAGAAGATCAAGCGGTTGTCGCTGCTCTCCGGCGGTGAGCGGTCGCTGACCGCGGTCGCGATGCTCTGCGCGATCTTCCGGGCCCGCCCCTCGCCCTTCTACATCATGGACGAGGTCGAGGCCGCCCTGGACGACGTGAACCTGGGCCGGTTGATTACGCTGTTCCAGCAGTTGCGGGAGAAGAGCCAGCTGCTCATCATCACGCACCAGAAGCGCACGATGGAGGTCGCGGACGCCCTCTACGGCGTCACGATGCGCTCCGGCGTCACCCAGGTGATCAGCCAGCGCCTCAACCGCGAACCGGAGGACTGAAGATGTCGCGCGAGCGCGCCCGGGCCCTGCTGATCGACTTCGACGGGGTCCTGCGCCGGTGGGACCCGGCCCCGATGATCGCCGTCGAGGTGGATCACGGCCTCAAGCCGGCCGCCCTGCTGGAGACGTCGATGTCGTGGGACATCTACCGGCCCGCGATGGCCGGCGAGATCTCCGACGCCGAGTGGATGGATCTGGTGGCCCAGCGGCTGCCGCTCGATCCGGCCGAGGCTCGCGCCGCGGTGGCGCAGTGGCAGGCCTACCGCGGCGAGCCCGATCCCGAGGTGCTTGGTTTCATCCGCGAGGTACGGGCCGCGGGTCACCCGGTCGGCCTGGCCACCAACGCCACCGACCGTCTTCGCGGCGACCTCGACCGGCTGGGCCTGACCGGCGAGGTGGACGTGGTGATCAGCTCATGGGAGCTGAAGATCCACAAACCGGCGCCGGAGTTCTTCGAGAAGGCGTGCGAGCTGATCGGCGTCGAGCCCAAATACGTGCTGTTCGTCGACGACGACGACCGCGTGATCCGGGGCGCCCGGGCGGCCGGGCTCTCGGCCTATCGCTGGACCGGGTCGCAGCACCTCCCGTACCTGCGCAAGGTTTTTGATCTTCCAGAGCCCGGTTAATCGGTACGGCGGTCGATGGCTCCCGATTAATGTCTGACGATATGGAGACTCGGGGGCCCGGCTGGTATCTGTGGTGGCTGGCGAGACAACTCAAGGGCCGGGTGGCGCTCGGCGCGATGTTCGGCTCGCTCTGGTTCGTCAGTCTGGCGCTCACGCCGTACCTGATCTCGCAAGCGATCGACCGCGGCCTGAGACCGCGTCACCTCGCCGGACTCCTCACCTGGGCCGCGATTCTGCTGGTCGTCGGGCTGGCCAGCGCCGGACTGGGGATCATGCGGCATCGCAGCATGACGAAGCTGCGGCTGGCCGCCGCGCTGCGCACGGCCGATCTGGTCATGGAGCACGCGGTCCGGCTCGGCGCGGCGCTGCCCCGGCGGGTCACCGCGGGCGAGGTGGTCACCATCGGCATCTCGGACGTGTGGACCATCGGCCGGGCGATGAACGTCGGTGGGGTCGGCGTGGCGTCCTTCCTGGCCTGCGTGGTCATCGCCGCTTTCCTGTACGGGACATCGCCCCTGCTCGCCGCGGTCGTCCTGATCGGCGTCCCGGTCCTGGCGCTGCTGGTCGGTCCGCTGCTGCGCCGCACCCAGCGGGCCGGATCGCGGTACCGCGAGCAGCAGGGTGAGCTCAACGGCCGGCTGGTCGACGTGCTCGGCGGCCTGCGCGTGCTCAACGGGCTGGGCGGCAAGGAGGCCCACCAGAGCCGGTACGAACGGGAGTCGTCCCGGCTGCGCGACCAGGGCTACCGGGTGGCCGGGCCGTCGAGCTGGATCGGCGCGCTCGGCGACGGGCTGCCGGTGGTGTTCCTGGCGGTGGTCGTCTGGCTGGCCGCGCGCGAGGCCGCCGCCGGTGACCTGACGGCGGGCCAGCTGATCGCCGTCTACGGCTATACGGCCATGCTGGTCATCCCGGTGAACGTGCTGATCTTCTGTGGTTTCGACCTGACGCACGGACTGGTGTCCGCGCGCCGGGTGACCGATCTGTTGCGGTTGCCGGTGGAGCCGTCCGCCGGATCGCCGGCGCCTTCCGGAGCCGCGCCGCTGGTCGATCCGGACTCCGGCGTGGTCGCGTCGCCCGGCCGGCTGACCGCCCTGGTCGCCTCCCGGCCGGCCGACGCGGCCGCGGTGATCGACCGGCTGGGCCGCTACGGACCGACCTCCGCGACCTGGGGTTCCCGGCCGCTTTCCGGCGTCGACCGAGACGCGGTCCGGGAGCGGATCCTGGTGGCCGACCCGGACGCGGACCTGTTCGCCGGGACGCTTCGCGAGGTGGTGGCGGGGCGGCACGAGGCGGACGACTCGCGGGTGCGTGCGGCGATCACCGCGGCGGTCGCCGACGACGTGGCCGACGACCTGGACCGGCCGGTGGAGTGGGGCGGCCGGAACCTCTCCGGCGGCCAGCGGCAGCGGGTGCGGCTGGCCCGGGCCCTGTTCGACGACCCGGAGTTGCTGCTCGCGGCCGAGCCGACGTCCGCGGTGGACGCGCACACCGAGGCGGCGATCGCGGAACGGCTCACCGTCTTCCGGGACGGGCGCGGCACCCTGCTGGCGACCACGTCGCCGGTGCTGCTGGACCGCGCCGACACGGTGTTCTACCTGGTCGACGGCCGGGTGGCGGCGCAGGGCACGCACCACGAGCTGCTGGCCACGTCGCCGGGATACCGGACGTTGGTCAGCCGGGCGTTCGGAGAAGACGAGTGAGCAGCGCACTTCCGGTGGCCGATCAGCGCACGGTGGGCCGGGCCGCGCTGCGGCTGATCGCCGCCGACCGGGGTGCCGTCTCGATCATGATCGGGCTTGCGGCCCTCGCGGCGGTCGCCGGGCTGGGCGGGCCATGGCTGCTCGGCCGGGTGATCGACACGGTCGGCGCGGGCGGCGGCGTCGGGCAGGTGGACCGGCTGGCGCTGGCGGTGCTGGGGTGTGCCGTCGCGCAGGCCCTGCTGTCCCGGCAGGCGCTGGCCATCGGGTACCGGTTCGGCGAGCGGACGGCGGCCCGGATCCGGGAGGGTTTCCTGCACCGCGCGCTGGGCCTGCCCGCCTCCGTGGTGGAGCGGGTGCCGGCCGGTGACCTCGCGGCGCGCGGGACCACGGACGTGGACACGGTCGCCACCACGCTGCGGGACGTCCTGCCCACCATCTTCGTCAGCGTCGTGCAGATGGTGTTCATCGTGGCCGCGGTCATGATCCTCGACCCGGTGCTCGGGCTGGCCGGCCTGGCCGGTCTGTCCGGGATCTGGTTCGTCACCCGGTGGTATCTGCGGCGGGCCCGAGACGCGTACCTGACCGAGGGGGCGGCGAACTCACGGCTCGCCGAGGAACTCGCGGCCACCACCGCCGGAGCGCGTACGGTCGAGGCGTTCCGCCTGCAGGATCGCCGGATGGCCGCGGGCCGGGCGGCCCTGGCCGAGACCCGGCGGACCCGGCTGGCGACCCTCGCCCTGCGCAGCGTGTATTTCCCCAGCGTGGAGGCGTCGTATGCGGTGCCAGGCGTGCTGGTGCTGGTGGTGGGCGGCCTGTTCTACCTCGGCGGCCACGCCACCCTCGGCACGGTCGCCTCGGCCGTGCTCTACCTGCGCCAGCTGATCGGTCCGCTGGACAGCATCCTGCTCTGGGTCGAGCAGTTGCAGAGCAGCAGCGCGGCCTTCGCCCGGATCGAGGGCCTCTCGGTCATCCCGCTGCCGCCCGCTGCCGCCTCGGCAACCCCGGCCGACGACCGGATCGAGATCACCGGGGTGCGGTACGCCTACGACGGCGGCCGCGACGTGCTGCACGACGTCGAGCTGACCGTACGGCCGGGGGAGCGCCTCGCCATCGTCGGCCTGTCCGGGGCGGGGAAGTCGACCCTGGGCCGCTTGATCGCCGGGGTGGACCGGCCCACCGCCGGCTCGGTGACCGTCGGCGGGGTGACCATCGCCGACCTGCCACCGGACGTGCTGCGCCGCCAGGTCGTGCTGGTCACCCAGGAGCACCACGTGTTCCGCGAGACCGTGCGCGACAACCTGATGGTGAGCGCGCCGGACGACGAGCTGCGCCGCGCACTGGCCACGGTCGGCGCGGACTGGGCCGACGACCTGGACCGCGATCTCGGCGAGCACCCGCCGGACGGCGCGCAGGCGCAGCAGCTCGCGCTGGCCCGGGTGGTGCTCGCCGACCCGCACACGCTGATCCTGGACGAGGCCACCGCTCTGCTCGACCCGACCGCGGCCCGGACCGCCGAGCGCGCGCTGGCCGCGGTGCTGCACGAGCGCACGGTGATCGCGATCGCGCACCGCCTCCAGACGGCCCACGACGCCGACCGGGTCGCGGTGATGCACGACGGCCGGATCATCGAGGTGGGCACGCACGACGACCTGGTCGCGGCCGGCGGACCGTACGCGGCGCTGTGGCGTTCCTGGCACGGCGAGGTCACCTCGCGATAGCCGCGCCGGACCGCCGGGTCAGTCTCCGGTGGCGCCGTCGATGCGTTCGCGCAGCAGGTCGGCGTGGCCGTTGTGGCGGGCGTACTCCTCGATCATGTGGTGGTAGACCCAGCGCAGGCTCAAGGTGCGGCCCCGGTGGGTGAACTCGTGGTCGAGCGGGAGGCCGGCCGCCGCGCGGTCCGAGGCGATCACCTCGGCGGCGAAGGCGGCCAGCGCCTCGGCGGCGTCCGCGCCGGCCACGTCGTCGAAGTCGGCGTCGACGTTGTCGTCGGAGATGTAGACGTGCCCGGCCTCGGGATGGCCGGCCGCGCGCAGGGTGAACCAGGAGCGCTCCACCTCGGTCATGTGGCGCACCAGGCCCAGCAGGGTGAGGGCCGACGGCTCGACGCTGGCGGTCCGCAGCTGGTCGGCGGTCAGGCCGGCGCACTTCATCAGCAGGGTCTGCCGGTGATAGTCGAGCCAGGCCTGGAGCATCTCGCGCTCCGGCAGGATCGACGGTTCGGGCATGCGGGTGACGGCAGGGGCGGTCCAGGTGGTCATCGCGGGTACGTTACCTGCGCGACCTCGAACAGGGTGCCCTGTCTGTCGGTGCCCTCCACCCGTACGGTCGCGGACGTCCCGTTCAGGCGCAGCGTGCTCACCGCGTTCCCGAAGTACGGGCCGGCCAGCCGCTTCCAGGTCCAGGCCGGCTTGCGGACGCCGGCCGAGCGGGCCAGACCCCGTACGCCCCGGGCCGCCGCCCGCGACCAGCCGAACCGCATCAGCGGCCGCAGGAAGGCCGGCACCTGGTTGTGCACCGGGGAGCAGGTCAGCTGCATGACCGGGGTGGCCATCCGGCTGCCGAAGTCGGCCTCGGCCACGTACGAGTGGTGGACGTCGCCGGAGAGCACGCTGATCGAGGCCGGCGCCGCGTACGCCCCGCCGGCGCCCACCCGGTGACCCGGCGCGCCGGTCCCGCCCTCGCCCAGCCGCCGGAACAGTTCGCCCAGCGCGTCGAAGGACCGGCCGAACGCCGCCCAGTGCTCCAGGTCGAACGCCCGGCGCATCTTCTCGGCCAGCAGGGCGGTGCGTGGCGACGACGAGTCGGCGGTGCGCTCGTTCCACGCCTCCAGGTGGTGGATCGCGGGCGGCATCAGCCACGGTAGCGACGAGCCCACGACCAGGTGGTCGTAGTCGCCGTGTGCCTGGTCGACGAACCAGTTCCACTCGGCCGGGGGCAGCATCTGGCGGCGGCCCGGGGTCAGCACCCGGCTGCACCGGTTGTCCAGCATCACCAGGCGGGTGCGGCCCAGGTCGAGCGCGAAGCTCCACTGATAGGCCTGCTCGGCGTGATCCACCGACCAGCCGAAGTCGTGCAGCAGGCTGGTCGCGTCGTCGGTGGCGGTCACCTTCTGGAACAGCTCGTCGGTGGCCAGCTGGTCGGGGCTCAGATTCCCCAGATGCTGGTAGACCCAGTACGACGCGAGACCGCCGGTGATCCGGTCGTCCCACCACGACTGCCGGGACATGTCGGTGCGCCACGACGCGGACGTGTTCCAGTCGTCGATCATCTCGTGGTCGTCGAAGATCATCACGGTCGGCACGGTCGCGAACAGCCAGCGCATCTCCGGGTCGCGCCACGACTCCAGATAGAGCTTCGTGTACTCCTCGAACGTGACGACCTGGTCGTTCGGGCCGTCGTGCCCGGCGGTCCTGCGGTGCCGTTTGACGAAGCGGCGCACCTTCGCCGACGTCTTGTCGGCGTAGACCTGGTCGCCCAGCAGCACGATGAGGTCGGGGCGCAGCTCCGGGTTCTCCGGGTCGGCCATCAACCTTCTCGCGTACGCGTCCAGGGCGTCCGGGGGCAATTTGCGGGCCGTGGCGGAGGGCGTCGCCTCCCGGCACGATCCGAAGATCATCCGCACCGGGGTGTCCCGGTCGTCGGCCGGCCGCATGTGGATCACCGGCGGCGGGTAGGACGACCCGGCCGGCGGCCACACCGGGTGGTCGTCCAGGAACACCCGGTACGCGCTGGCGGTGCCCGGGGCCAGTCCCTCGACCACCACGAGCGCGTAATGGTGCCCGTACGCCGTGAATGTCGGCGCCGAGCCGGCGCCCCCGCCGTCCGCCTCGACCCGCACGAAGGTGGGCTCGGTGGTCTCCACCCAGATCGTTGCGCGCTCGCCGGCGACCCGCCGGAGCAGCGGGCCGATGAGCAGGTGAGCGGTCACCGGAGCGCCGCCGCTGATGAGGACATGGGGGAGAGCCTTCCCGCAACTGTTGAGAGGGCTTACATCCTCCGTCACATGTGCCGCATGTCGCCACCGCGTGGCCCACGCCACGGTCCCGCCGGGCATCTGTCAGGATTTCGGAATGGAATACGTGGTCGCCGCAGTGATCCTGCTCGTCGTCCTGGTGGTGGGTGCCGTCGGCCTCGTGGTGCCGCGGATGCGCCGCCGCGAGCTGCCTCCCCCGCCCACCGGTGGCGGCACGACCACCCTCGAGCGCCCGCCCACCGAGGCGCCCGAGGAGGAGCTCCCGCCGCTGATCGGCGAGCCACCGGTGACCGAGACGGCACCGCCGGTCGTCGAGGAGCCGCCGGCCCCGGTCATCGAGAAGCCGGAACCGACCGCCGGCCGGCTCGTCCGGTTGCGCGCCCGCCTGTCCCGCTCGCAGAACGTGTTCGGCCGCGGCCTGCTCAGCGTGCTCTCCCGCGACCACCTCGACGAGGACGCCTGGGAGGAGATCGAGGACAGCCTGATCACCGCGGACGTCGGCGTCGAGGCCACCCGGGTGATCGTCGACCGGCTCCGCGAGCGGGTCCGGGTGCTCGGCACGCGCACCGTGACCGAGGTGCGCGACCAGCTCGCCGAGGAACTGGTCGCGGCGCTGGAGCCGGACATGGACCGCACCCTCAAGACGACGCCGCACGACGGCCGCCCGGCGGTGCTGCTGGTGGTCGGCGTGAACGGCGCGGGCAAGACCACCACCTGCGGGAAGATCGGCCGGGTGCTGATCGCGGACGGGCGTTCCGTGTTGTTCGGCGCGGCCGACACCTTCCGGGCCGCCGCCGCCGACCAGCTCCAGACGTGGGGTGAGCGGGTGGGCGCCGAGACGGTGCGCGGACCCGAGGGAGGCGACCCGGCGAGCGTGGCGTTCGACGCGGTCAAGCGCGGCGTCGAGACCGGCATCGACACCGTGCTGATCGACACGGCCGGCCGCCTGCAGAACAAGGTCGGCCTGATGGACGAGCTGGGCAAGGTCAAGCGGGTCGTGGAGAAGCACGGCCCGGTCGACGAGACCCTGCTGATCCTGGACGCGACGACCGGGCAGAACGGTCTGGAGCAGGCGCGCGTGTTCACCGAAGTGGTGGACGTGACCGGCGTCGTGCTCACCAAGCTGGACGGCACCGCGAAGGGCGGCATCGTCATCGCCGTGCAGCGCAAGCTGGGGATTCCGGTCAAGCTCGTGGGTCTCGGCGAGGGCCCGGACGATCTTGCCCCGTTCGAGCCGGCCGCGTTCGTCGAGGCGCTGCTTGGTTCCGACGGTTAGTCTCGAAGCTTCGACTGGCAGGTAGTGGGGAGACGTGGTGACGCAGGAGCCGGTGCGCGAGATTCCGCTGCACGGCGGCAACGTCAGCACGGTCTCGAAGGTCGGCGACACGGTCCGGCGCAACGCCGGGCCGTGGACGCCGGCGGTCCACGCGCTGCTCAACCACCTCGAGCGGGTCGGCTTCACCGGCTCGCCGCGCGCGCTGGGCATGGACGAGAAAGGTCGCGAGGTCCTGTCGTACCTCGACGGCGAGTGCGGCGAGTATCCGCTGGCCCCGCATTGGGTGACCGAGGAGGCCCTGGTCACCGTCGCGACGATGCTGCGCATGTTCCACGACGCCCAGTACGGCTTCGTGCCGCCGCCGAACGCGGTGTGGCGCTCGTTCGGGCCGCCCCCGCCGGACGCCGAGGTGATCTGCCACCACGACGCCGCCCCGCACAACGTGGTCTGGCGGCCGGACGGCACGCTGGCGCTGATCGACTTCGACCTGGCCTCGCCGGGCGCGCGCATCTACGACGTGGCCTACGCGGCCTGGACCTGGGTGCCGTTGTTCAGCGACCGCGATTCGTACACGCTGGGCTGGAAACGCCCGAACCGCCCCCGGCGGCTGCGGCTCTTCGCCGATGCCTACGGGCTCATCCCGCGCGATCGGCACCGTCTGGTCCGTACGATCCGCAAGCGCATCGTGGATCACGTGGAGGGCATCCGCCGGATGGCCGCCGCGGGTGACCCGGCGTTCGTGCGCATCGTGCACAAGGGCCATCTCCGGCGCCCGATGCGCGACCTGCGCCTTCTCGATTACGAGCGGCACACCCTGGAGTACGCCCTGCGTTAGGGCCTGTGCCCCGGTTTCCGCCCTTTCCTCGGCGGGGCTGTGCGAAGTTCTTCACACGTACGAAACAACGCGTCATGTTCCGGAAACGGCGCGTAGACCGTGCGCGAAACAGCGGCCCGGAAGGCTTCCGCCACGAACCGGCCGACTGGCGACGCTGCTGTGGGTCGTGTGCGAGGACACCAATTTCCGAGAGGAGGCAGCGTGGAGATCAACACCGGTAACACCGCCTGGTTGCTCCTGTCGTCTGCGCTCGTTCTGCTCATGACCCCGGGGCTGGCGCTGTTCTACGGTGGCCTCAACCGGTCCAAGGGCGTCCTGAACATGATGATGATGAGCTTCTCGTGCATCGGGCTCATCTCCGTGCTGTGGGCGCTGTACGGCTTCACCCTGTCGTTCGGCACCAACGGCAACGGCGGCGTGAACAACCTGCTGGGCAGCTTCTCCCAGTACTTCGGCACCGGCACGAGCTGGACGTCGGAGATGTGGGGGCAGACCGGGATCCCCACCTACGTCTTCATGGCCTTCCAGATGATGTTCGCCGTCATCACCGTCGCGCTGATCAGCGGCGCCCTCTCCGACCGTCTCAAGTTCGGCGGCTGGATCCTGTTCGCGTTCGGCTGGTTCACCATCGTCTACGTCCCGGTCGCCCACTGGGTGTGGGGCGGCGGCTGGATCGGCGCCAAGCTGCACGCGCTCGACTTCGCCGGCGGCACCGCGGTGCACATCAACGCCGGTGCGGCCGCGCTCGGCGTCGCGCTGGTGCTCGGCAAGCGCATCGGCTGGCCGCGCGAGAACATGCGCCCGCACAACGTCCCGTTCGTCGCGCTCGGCGCCGGCCTGCTCTGGTTCGGCTGGTTCGGTTTCAACGCCGGTTCCGAGCTGACCGTCGACAGCACCACCGCGGTCGCCTTCGTGAACACCCAGCTGGCCACCGCCGCGGCGCTGATGGGCTGGTGCGTCGTCGAGTGGCTGCGCGACGGCAAGCCGACCATGGTGGGCGCGTCCTCGGGCGCGGTCGCCGGCCTGGTCGCGATCACCCCCGCCTGCGGTTTCGTCGCCCCGCTGCCCGCCGCGCTGATCGGCGTCATCGCCGGCGCGGTGTGCGCCCTGGCCGTCGGCCTGAAGTACCGGTTCGGCTACGACGACTCGCTCGACGTCGTCGGCGTGCACTTCGTCGGTGGCTGGATCGGCTCGCTGTCCATCGGCTTCTTCGCCACCACGCAGGTCAACGGCGCCATCACCGACGTGCTCGGCGCGGACAACGGACTGTTCTACGGCGGCGGCCTGACCCAGCTCGGCCGGCAGTTCGTCGGCAGCCTCGCGGTCACGGTCTTCTCGTTCGCGGTCGCGTCCGGACTCGCGTACGTCCTCAGGGCGGTCAAGGCCCTGCGGGTCAGCGAGGACGCCGAGGTCAGCGGCATCGACATCGCCGACCACGGGGAGACCGCGTACGACCTCACGCCGGCCGGTGGCTCCGGCACCGGCGGCGGCGCGTTCGCCATGGCGGGCATCGCGCCCGGCAAGCAGGTCGACGCGGACGGCAAGGCTGACGTCAGCCAGAAGGTCGCCGGTTAGATACCCCTATGACGGCTCCGATGGAGGGACTGAGCATGAAGCTGGTGACCGCGGTCATCAAGCCGTACCAGCTCGACGCGGTGAAGGAGGCTCTGCACGCGCTCGGCGTGACCGGCCTGACCGTGAGCGAGGTACAGGGTTACGGGCGGCAGAAGGGCCACACCGAGGTGTACCGGGGTGCCGAGTACACGGTGGAGTTCCTGCCGAAGATCAAGGTCGAGGTGGTGACCGACGAGATCGACGTCGACAAGATCGTCGACGCCGTGGTCACCTCGGCCCGCACCGGCAAGATCGGGGACGGCAAGGTCTGGGTGACGTCGGTCGACGACGTCGTCCGGGTCCGCACCGGCGAGCGCGGCCTCGACGCTCTCTGATCCCGATGCCGACCACGTCCAGGGAGCCGCCCGTCGCGCCCTCGATCGCCGCGGGCGCCTCGCCGGACAAACTTCGCGATCACCTCGGCGCCGCCGCCCGGGCTCACCGGGCGGCGGCGCTCGATGCCTGGCTGGCCACGATCTTCCCGGCCCACCTGCCCGGCGTCAGCCTGGTCGCGGTGGGCGGGCTGGGCCGCCGGGACTGCGCGCCCCACGGCGACGTCGACCTGGTGCTGCTGCACCACGGCACGGCCGGGATCGACCGGATCGCCTCGGCGCTCTGGTATCCGATCTGGGACGCGCGCGTCGCCCTGGATCATTCGGTACGGACGATCCCCGAGGCCCTGTCCGTCGCCCATGACGACGCCAAGGTCGCGCTCGGGCTGCTCGACGCCCGGCACATCGCGGGCGACGCGGCCCTCTCCGCCGAGCTGATCGCCGCGGCGGGCGATCAATGGCGGCGTACGGCCGTGCGGCTCATGCCACAGCTCAAGGAACTGACCCTGGCCCGGCGGGCGAGCCACGGCGAGCTGGCCTTTCTGCTGGAGGGCGACCTCAAGGAGGCGGCCGGCGGCCTGCGCGACGTCACCATCCTGCGCGGGATCGGCCGGGCCGGGGTCGCCGACACGATGCGTCCCGCCGTCCGGGCCGCGAACCTGCGCCTGCTCGACACCCGCGACGCGCTGCACCTGGCGGTCGGCCGCCGGGTGGACCGGCTCCTCGCGCAGGAGCGGGCCACGGTCGCGGATCTGCTCGACCTCGACGACGGGGAGGCGCTGCTGCGGCGGGTCGCGGGCGACGCCCGTACGGTCGCCCACGCTCTCGATGACGCCTGGCGGGCCACCGACCGGCTCCGCGGCAGCCGCCGTGGCCACTCCTCGCCGGGCCGCCGCCCGGTCGCCCGGGACGTGGTGGAGCAGGACGGCGAACTCGTGCTCGCCCGCACCGCGATCGGCCCGGTGCCCGACCCCAGCCTGGGCCTGCGGGTGGCCGCCGCGGCCGCCACCTCCCGGCTGCCGATCGCGCGCGCCACCTGCGAATGGCTGGCCGCGTTCAGCCCGCCGCTGCCCGCGCCGTGGCCGCCGGCCGCCCGCTTCGCGCTGGTCTCGCTGCTCGGCGCCGGTCCCGGGCTGCTGCCCGCCTGGGAGACCTGCGACCGGTACGGGCTGATCGACGCCTGGCTGCCCGAGTGGGCGCGACTGCGCAGCCTGCCGCAGCACCACCCGGTGCACCGTTTCACCCTCGACCGGCACCTGGTCCAGGCGGCCTACGAGGCGACCGCGTACCTGCGCGAGGTGGACCGCCCCGACCTGCTGCTGATCGGCGCGTTCCTGCACGACATCGGCAAGGGCCTGCCCGGCGACCACAGCATCGTGGGCGCGCCGGTCGCCGCCGACATCGCCGCCCGCACCGGCCTGCCGCCCGCCGACGTGGCAACCGTGGAGAAGCTGGTCCGGCTGCACCTGTTGCTGCCCGACGCGGCCACCCGCCGCGACCTGGACGACCCGGTGACGATCTCGACGGTGGCCGCGGCGGTCGGCGACACCACCACGCTCGACCTGCTGCACGCGCTGGCCCGCGCCGACTCGCACGCCACCGGCCCGGCCGCCTGGTCGGACTGGAAGGGCCGGTTGATGGCCGAGCTGGTCCGCAAGGTGCACACCGCGCTGGACACCGGCGAGCTGCCCGAACCACCCGCGCCCGACCCGTCGTTGCTGGACGGCGGCCTGCCGGCGGTGCACCTGGACGGTGACCGGGTCGCCGTGGCCGCGGCCGACCGCCGGGGCCTGCTCGGGGCGACCGCGGCCTGCCTCGCGATGCACCGGCTGGACGTGGTCGCGGCGAACGTGTCCACCGTGGACGGCCGGGCGATCGTCGAGTTCTCCACGCAGCCGCGGTTCGGCTCGCCGTACGACCCGTTCGCCCTCGCCGCCGACCTGCGCCGGGTGGCCGCCGGCGACATCTCGGTGACCCAGCGACTGCGGGCCCGGGCGATGAGCCAGCGCGGCGGCACGGCGTCGCCGCGGGTGGTGTGGCAGCGCGACGTGGCCACCGACGCGGCCGTGCTGGAGCTGCGCGCGGCCGACTCGGCGGGCCTGCTCTACCGGGTGGCGACCGCGTTGGACGAGGCCGGCGCCGACGTGCGCGCGGCCCGGATCTCCACCCTCGGTGGCGACGTGGTCGACGCGTTCTACCTGGTCGGGCCGTGGGCCGAGGAGTCCGAACGGGACCGGGTCGAGGCCGCCGTGCTAGCCGCGGTCTAGTCGTCCGGACCGCAGACCGATCACCGTGTCCGCCACCTCGATCACTCGCGGGTCGTGCGTCGCGACGATGGCCAACGTGCCGGCCCGCACCGCGGCGGCCACCGCGTCGAGGACCAGATGCAGGTGCTCGTCGTCCTGGTGAGCGGTGGGCTCGTCCAGCACCGCGACGGCCGGGGTCAGCGACAGCGCACGGGCCAGCGCGGTTCGCTGCTGCTCGCCCAGGGACGTGTCCCGGGCCGGGCGGGCGGCTATCGCGGTGAGGCCGAGGCGATCGAGCAGGCCGTCCGGTGGCCGCGTGCCGCGCACGGCGGCGGGGAGGGTCACGTTCTCGGCGACGGTCAAGGACGGGTCCAGGGCGAGTCGCTGGGGGAGCAGCGACACCGTGGACCAGTCCGGCACCGGGTAGGCCGGGCGGCCGTCGACCAGCACCGTCCCGGTGGCCGGCGGCATCACGCCGGCTATCAGATGGCACAGCGTCGACTTGCCGGAACCGGAACGGCCCGCGAGCACCACGACGGTCGCGCGGTCCGCCTCGATCGAGATGTCCCGCAGGCAACCGTGCGGGTGGCCGACACCGGCCAGCTCTACCAGGGTCATCGTCACTCCGGCCGGTGCAGTTCCACGTGTCCGTCGACGACCGTCACCACGGCTCGGCCGTCGGGGAACAACGGCAGCGCCTCCTCCGGCAGCTGGATGCGGCCCTGACCGTCGATCGCCGTCGTGTTGTCGTGACCGCCGGTCAGCACGCCGTGCCGCAGGCGCAGCACGGTGTCGGCGGCCGCGATCGCCCGCGCGTCGTGGGTGGCGAGCACGACCGCGCTGCCCCGGCCGGCCCGGTCGCGCAGCAGCCGCAGCACCAGCGCCGCGGAGTCGTCGTCGAGCTCGGCGGTGGGCTCGATCCGGCCGCCGGCCCGCACGCCCAGCTCGCGGGCCATCGGCTCGGGCAGCCACACCCCGTCGCGCCCGTGCGCCGGCCCGACCGGCACCAGGTCGGTGGCCGGGTCGGTCACGGCGAACAGCCGGGCTCGCTCGCGCGCGCCGCCGGCCGTCACGGTGGAGCTCCAGAATTTCGGCGCCACCAGTTCGGCGCCGACCGAGCCGCCGGTGAGGTCGGGCTCGGACAGGCCCGGGATGGTCCGCACATCACCGACCACCCGCTGCTGGTCGGCGCTGCTGGGGCCGACGTTCGCCGAGATCCGGACGACCGCCGCGTCGCTCTGCCGGGCCGTCGCGGGCACGTCGTCGAGGCGCGTCCGGAAAGCGGCGTTGTCGGAGGCTTCGGCGAAAATCGGGCCCGCCGCGCCCGCGGCGGCCAGCACCAGGAAGGCCGAGACGATCAGCAGCGACCACGCCCGCTGCCTCAGCCCACCCAGCACAGCGGCGGCGGTGAGACGGTCACCCACAACGAGGAAGCTATCTCACCCGTGTCTGCAATAGTGGTGATCGCGTTGGTCGGTTCATGCAGCCCCACCCATCCGGCCTGCTCGATGATCACGTGCGGGCGCTCGGCACGCGGCTGCGGCCGGCGCTCACCGCCACCGCCTCGCGCAACCGGGCGCCGGACGCCCGGCTGCTGCTCGCCCGGGCCGCGCTCGGCGACCACGCCACCCTCGAGGAGCTGCTCACGGCCGCGCGGGCCGGCGACAAACGGTGGCTGCGGCGGTTGCGGCGCAAGCTCGAGCCGCTGACCGTCACCTCGATCGCGCAGGCCATCGCCTTGCAGGACCTGCAGCCGGAGGACACGACCGACGCGCTCGCGCTGTACGAGCTGGTCCGCCGGGCGTTCGGCGCGCGCGCCCTGTCGCCGGCCAACCAGGCGCTGCACGCCCAGCTGGCGCTCGCCCACGAGGGGCCGGAGCGGGCCCGCAGGTTGCTGCGCAAGTACCGGTCGATGAAGCGGCACGTCGCCGAGGGTCTCGCGGTCGACCTGCTCAACCCGTTCGTGGCCGAGCGGCCGGCCGCGCCGTGGCGGCGCGCCTTCCGGTCCCTGATGCCGGCGCCGGGGCCGGAGGTCGCGGACGGCGACGGGGTGCCGTTCGACCGGGTCACCACCGCGCCGGCCGAGCGGATCGAGGCGCCGCACCGGGTCTCGGTGGTGGTCACCGCGTTCCGGCCGGACCGGGGGCTGCTCACCGCGGTGCGTTCGATCCTGGCGCAGAGCTGGGCGAACGTCGAAGTGATCATCGTGGACGACGCGTCGCCGGCGTCGTACGACCCGGTGCTGGCCGACGCGGTCGCGCTGGGCTCGCGGGTCCGGCTGGTCAAGCTGCCGGTCAACTCGGGCACCTACGCCGCGCGCAACGCCGGGCTGGACGCGGCCGGCGGCGAGTTCGCCGCGTTCCAGGACTCCGACGACTGGTCACACCCGCGGCGGCTGGAGATGCAGGTACGGCCGCTGCTCGACGACCGCAAGCTGGTCGCCACCACCTCGGACGGGCTCGCCGTCACCGACGACCTGATCCTGTCCCGGCCGGGCGTGCGCACCGGCCGGCTCAACCCGTCGTCGCTGGTCTTCCGGCGGACCCGGGTGCTGCGCGAGGCCGGCTACTTCGACCGGGTGCGCAAGGCGGCCGACTCCGAGTACATCGGACGGATCCAGGCCGTCTTCGGCGCGGGGCGGGTGCGGCACCTGACCACCGAGCCGCTCGCGCTGATCCGGCTGTCGGCGAACTCGTTGTCCCGCTCGGAGATCCGGGCCCACTGGATGCATCCGGCGCGGACCGCGTACATGTCGGCCTATCAGCGCCACCACCAGCTCATCACCGCGGGCCTGGCTTCGGGCTTCCGGCCGGCCGACGGCTCGGACCGGCCGTTCCCGGCGCCCGACCACCTGCTCGGCGTCGCGCGCGAGAAGTCCTACGACGTGGTGATGCTCGCCGACTGGCGGTTCCTGGAGACCGCTTCCCGTACGGCGGTGGACGAGCTGCGGGCCCTGAGCGATGCGGGCCTGCGCGTCGCGGTGGCACAGCTGGAGTCCTACCGGGCGGCCTTCCTGCGCCGGCAGCCGCTGTGCGCGCCGATCCAGGACCTCGTCAACGGCTCGGTGGTGGACCGGATCGAGCTGACCGAGCGGGCCGACGTGGCACTGCTCGTCGTACGCCAGGCCGCGGTCCTGCAGTTCACCGGCGGGCTGCAGAGCGGGCTGCGGGCGCGGCGGGCGGTCGTGGTGGCCGACCGGGCGCCGCACCGCGCGGACGGGACGGACCGGCGGTACGAGGTGCCGACCTGTTCGGCGGCCGTGCGGCGGCTCTTCGGGACGGATCCGCGGTGGCTCGCTCCGGACGCGGGGGTGCGGGCATTGTTGCGTACGGGAGACGACAGCCTGCCGACCGCACTCGCGGCACCCACCTGGGTCGCCGACCGCCTCGCGGTCGCCCCCGGCCCGGTCGTCGTGGGCACCGACCTGTGCGACGCGGCGGACTGGCCCCCGGACGCGGCGGACAGCCTCGCGGTGTGCGAGAGGCTCGACGCGGACATCCGGGTTCGGCTGCCCGACCGGCCGCGGGGCGAGATCGGCGTGCCGCTGGCGCGCACCTGGCTGGGTTTCGAGGTGACCGATGTGGACGCCCGGCCGTTCCTCCATCAGCTCGACTTCTACCTGCACTTCCCGCCGCGCGAGACGGTCGAGTGGTACTCGCGCCCGGCCCTGGAGGCGGCCGCGATGGGCTGCGTGGTGGTGATGCCCGAGCGGTACGCCGGCTTCTACGGGGAGGCGGCCGTCTATTGCGGGCGCTCCGAGGTGGGCCCGCTGATCGCGCGTTACCGGGCCGATCCGGCGCTGTTCGCCGAGCAGAGCCGGCGTGCCCGGCAGGTGGTCGCCGACGCCCACGACCCGGCCCGGTTCGTCGATCGGATCATGGAGTTGCTTGCCGTAACGGCCGCCGCGACGCCCGCGTTACCGATGGTGTGATGCTGAAGCTGAAGAGGCTCGCGAAGCTCGTGCTGGGCCTCTCCTCGCGGCAGGTGGCCGGGCTGGTCGTCGCGGGCGCGGCCGGCGTCGGCGTGGCGGTCGCCGCGGTCGCCGGTCAGGCCGCGGTCGCCACCTGCCTGCTTGCGATGCTGCTCGCCGCGGTGCCGGCCGGGGTGATCCACCTGTCCCGGCGGATCGGCGGGGTGAACCGGTCCACCCAGGCCTCGGTGCGCGACCTGCGCGGGGTGGTCGAGCAGTTGCAGCGCCGGGTGATCGCGTCGGTGGAGAAGGAACGGCTCGCGGCCGGCGACCGGCATCAGGAGCTGACCGAGGCGCTGGCCCGCACCGAACGGCTCACCGGGCGCGGAGCCGAACTGCTGCTGCGCGACCAGAGCCGCGAGATCGAGGCGCTGGTCCAGCTGTTCCAGCAGGTCAGCCCGCGCGCGCCGATGCCGTCCGGCGCCATGCTGACCCCGACCGACCTGCTGGGGCTGGTGCACGCGGCGCGCAGCCGGCGGCCCGGACTGACCGTGGCGCTGGGCAGCGGGCCGGCGACGGTGTGGCTGGGCTACGCGGTGGAGAGCGCGGGCGGCCGGCTGGTCGCGGTCGACCACGACCTGACCCGCGCGGACGGCACCCGGCAGCTGCTGCACGCGCACGGGCTGACCGCGGTCGAGCTGCGGCACGCGCCGGCGGCCGAGCTGTCCGTGGACGGCAAGGGCTTCGACTGGTACGACGTGGACGCGCTGGACGGGCTGCACGACATCGACCTGCTGGTGGTGGACGGCACCCTCGCGCCGGCCGGCCCGGACGCGCTGCCGCCGGCGTTGCACGTGCTGGGCCGCCGTCTGGCGCCGGGCGCGGCCGTGGTGGTGGACGCCGAGCCGCGATCCCCGGGTTTCGGGCTGACCGCGAGGGGCCGGCTGGCCGGTCGCTGGACGACGCTCACCCACCCCGGCGCGCCCGTGCCCGTGCCCGCCCAGGCCTAGCCCGGCATCCACCACGGCCAGCCGGGTGGCCCGGCCGGCAACGCAAGGGTGACCGGGTCGCAACCGGTGGATCCGTCAAGCGGGGCGGGCGGCAACCGATCTGACATGGCGTAAGACAGTGACGCTGGACCGGCCCCCGCCGGTCCCGTCGCGGCAACGTTCCCCTGCGTGCCGTGACCCGCGACCCCGCCGTCCCCCCACGGCGGGGTCGCTCAGTTTCCCGCGCTCGATCGCGACGCCGGTCACCCTTGCGTTGCCAGCCGGGCCACCCGCTCGGCGTACACCTCGTGCCCGTGGTGCCGGCGCACGAACTCCGGGCCGCGGGCGCTCTGCTCCCGCAGCCGCCGCCGGTCCTCGTGCAGCATCCGGACGGTGTCCGGCACCTCGTCCGGCGCGCAGTAGACCGCCGCCTCGCCGAACGTGGCCGCATACCGGTAGGGCAGCACGACCACGCAGCCGGCGGCCAGCGCGGCCAGCAGATCCGGCGAGGGGTCGGCGGGGGCACCGGCCGGCGGCAGGTGCAGGTAGAAGTCGATCTGGTAGAGGAACGAGCGCAGGCTCACGTCGGCGGGGGTGTAGACGAGCCAGCTGCGGGGCGTGCCGAACCGGCCGAACGATCCCGCCGCCGTGCCGTCGGCGTCGAGCAGCCGCACGTCGACGCGGGCGCTGTCCGGCAGCTCGTCGCGCAACCGTTGCCATTCGGCCCGGCCGCCGTGGCAGGTGCGGCCCACCACCGGACGGTCGGCGCGCGGGCCGCGACGGTCCAGCCGCCACTGCCCGGCGTCGACCGTGCCGGGCAGGTCGAGCGCGGTCAGCCCGTCCCCGTCGAGCGCGTCGGTGAGCAGCCGGCGGCCGTCCGGGCCGGCGGGGGCCCACAGCGGACGGCGGCCGAACAGGCGGCGGGCCGCCGCGGCGGCGGACCGGGAGACCGTGTCGGCCTCGATCACGACACGTTGCGCGCGTACGTGGCTGTCCAGGTCGGGGGCGTGCTGCAACACCCGGGCCGAGCGGGCCACGACCAGCCGGGTCCGTACGTCGTCGGTGAGCTCGACCTGGGTGAGGTCGCCCGAGTTGATCAGTTCCTGCACGGCCGGGTCCAGGTTCTGCGGCCCGCCGCGCAGGTTGGTCAGGACGTCCAGCTGGAGCAGGGCCGCGCGCAACCCGCGCCGGGTGAGCGCCTGCAACCGGCCGATGCCGGCCACACCCGCGCCGCCGGCGGTGGTCCAGTCGCCGGCCAGCACCACGTCGTAGGCCTTGGCGCCGGTCTCGCCGCGCAGCCGCCGGGGTGCCGCGAAGGCCCGCGGGGTGGTCGCCTCGGCGGCGCCGCGCCGGATCGAGGCGTGCCACGTCTGGAAGGCCGACAGGTACGAGCGGCGGGCCGGGTGCATCCAGCCGGTCCGGTAGTCGGCGCTGGACAGCGATCCGGGGGAGAGCCGGATCAGGGCCAGGGGCGCGCCGGTGAGGTGTCTGGTGGCCGGGCGGCCGAAGACGGCGCGGGCCCGTTCGACGTATTCGGCGTCGGCGCCCTTGCGGACCGGGTCGAGGTGCCCCACCCGGGTCAGCGCGGCGGTCCGGCGGATCATCAGGGACGAGAGGTTGTACGAGCGGGTCTGCTCGACGCCGGGCCGGGTGAGCACGAGTTCCGGCGTGACGCGCATGCCGACCGAGGTGGTCGAGAAGATCGCGTCGTCGGCGAGCAGCGGCGCGACCTGCCGCTCCAGCCGGGCCGGATGGGACCAGTCGTCCGAGTCCTGGAAGGTCACGAAGTCGCCGGTGGCCACGTCCAGGCCGGCGTTGCGGGCGACGTAGGTTCCCCCGTTCGCGACCATGCGGATGATCCGGACGCGAGGGTCGATCGCCGCGGCGGATCGCAGGACGGCGTCGAACGAGGCCGGCGACCCGTCGTCGACCACGAGGATCTCGTGATTCGTCCAGGTCTGCGCGACCAGCGACCGTACGGCGGTGAGCAGTGCCTGATCGGGGCGGAACGTCGTCACGATCGTGGTGATCCGGCGGGGATGCCCGACCCGCTGCACGGGTCCGGTGGCGAGACGGTCGAGGGGCGGACCGCTGCCGTCCAGGACCCGCACGGACGGCCCCGGCAACAGCATCCCGATGTCCCAGCCCGACCCGTCGCCGCCGGCGAAGGGATTGGCGAGGTCGAGCGTCAACGCCGTCCGGATCGGCTCGGCCACCCCGGCGTATTCGGCCAGGAGCGCCTTCGTCAGGGCGCGATCGCCCGTCCCGTACGCCAGTTGGCAGTGCAGCCCTTGATGTTCCGGGGCGATGGTGGCCGCCCGGCGCAGCCGCCCCAGCACGGTCATCGCGTGGGCCAGGTCGTCGCGGGTCAGTTCCTGCAGCGCGATCACCCGCGCCAGCTCGCCGGCGATCCACGGGTCGGCCGGCGCCCCCGCGATCAGCTCGGCGGCCGACGCCGCCCCGGCCGCGCGGGCGAGCGGGCCCCGCGCGGCGATCGAGCGGGCCTGCAACGCCGCGACGGCGAGCGGGTGGGGGTCGCGCATTCCGGTCCTCCTCGTTCGGCACTCATGGCTTTAACGAGCCAAGGACTCGGGTGAATTGTCCGTATCGCCCTGTTGGTTCCCGTCGTTGACCATGCCGTGTACGACGTGGCCATCCTGTCCGACCTGAGATATCCGGGCGGAAACTCGGCGAGCATCGTCGCCGAGGTGCGGGCCCAGGCCGCCGCCGGACTGTCCACCGTGCTCATCCACGTGCCGTCCCCGCATCTGCGGCACGCCCGGCCGTTCCAGTCCCGCATACGTGAATGCCTGCGTGACGGCCTCGCCGACCTGGCACACGACGACGGCGCCGAGATCGAGGCCCGGGTGCTGCTGATCCGCCAGCCGCGCATCTTCACCGAGGACCCGGCGGTGGTGCCGAAGGTGCGCGCCGACCACACGATCGTCGTGCTCAACCAGCCGCCCGGCGACGAGAGCGACGACCAGCGCTACTACGTCTTCGCCGAGGTCCGCGAGCGGATCGAGCGCCACTTCGGGCACGGCGTGGTGTGGGCGCCGATCAGCGGCCAGGTGCGGGAGAACGTGCTGCGGGTCGCGCCGCGCACCACGCTGCCGGACACCGACTGGCACGAGATCATCGACGTGGCCGACTGGCAGGTGGAACGCCGCCGCCGGTCCGGGCGGACACCGGTGATCGGCCGGCACGGCCGGCCCGACCCGGTGAAGTGGCCGCGCGATCCGGGTGAGCTGCTGCAGGCCTACCCGGACAGCGACGACATCAAGGTGCGCATCCTCGGCGGCGGCGAGATCGGCGTACGGCGGCTGGGCCGCTGCCCGGACTCGTGGGACGTCGTGGAGTTCGGCGCCGAGGCACCCCAGGACTTCCTGGCCGGCCTGGACTTCTTCGTGTACTTCCACGACCCGGACTGGCTCGAGGCGTTCGGCCGGACCATCCTCGAGGCGATGGCCAGCGGGGTGCCGGTGATCGTCGGCCCGCATTTCCGCTCCCTGTTCGGCGACGCCGCGCTCTACACCGATCCGGCCGGCGTGCGCGATCTGGTGCGCCGCCTGCACGCGGACCGGCCGGCCTACGACGCGTTGGTGCGCCGGGCCCGGGCCTACGTCATGGAGCATTTCGGCAGCGCCTCGCACATCGCCCGGCTGGCCTCGCTCGGCGTGCTGCCGCCGGCCGCCCGCCAGATCGCCCGCGCGCACTCCGCGGAGGTGCTGTCCCGGCCGCCGCGCAAGGTGCTGCTGGTCGGCGACGACATCGACCGGTTCCGGGCCATCGCGCGGTATCTGCCGTCCGATCTGGACGCGGTGGTGGTGGCCGGCTCCACGGGTCTGGCCGAGGCGCACGCGGCCGGAATGCTCACCGAGTACCTTCCGGACGCCGGTGATCTCGGCGCGCCGCGGGACCGGTGGACCGGCTTCGTCCGCGACCGGCTGCGGCACCTGATCGAGCTGTATCGACCGCGGGCCGTCCTGGTCGGTGGTCTGCCGCACGACGGCATCGTTGCGGCCGTCCGGGAGGACGAGACACCGCGCTGGCTCTGGCTGCGGCCGGCGATGTGGCGCCGGGGCGACGGCGGCGAGTGGGCCACCCGGGGGTCGGTGTTCGCCGGCATTCTCGAGCCGGGCGAGTTCGCGGCGGCCGGGGACGAGGGCTGGACCACGGCGGCGCGATCCGGGGTGAGTACGGTCGACCCGATCACCTCGCTGCCGGTGGCGGTGGCACGCCGTACGCGGGAACGCACCCTGCTCTGCCGGGGTGTCGAGGCGAGCCTGCCCGGCTTCCGGACGATCGAGGTCGGCGCCGAGCGGCTGGGCGAGGTGGCGCTGGCCGTGTCGCGCGCCGACTACACGAACTTTCACGAGCTGATCGGGGCGCGGGTGCCGACGGTCTTCGTGCCGGATCCGCAGGCCCCGGACGACGAGCTGGCCCGGGCCCGATTCGCCGCGGCAGCCGGCGTGGCGCTGTGTGCGACCGATGACGAGGAGGCGGCCGCGGCGCTGGAAAGGCTCGCCGACCCGGCGGCCCGCGAAGCGCTCAGCCGTCGTTGCGGGGACTTGGCTTTCGGTAACGGCGCCGCGGACGCGGCCGCCTGGCTGGCCGGGCACTGCCGGGAGGTTGATCATGCCGGACATCGATGATCTGTCGCTGGCGCGCTGGGAGGCGGCCACGCTCAGCGGCCGGTTGCGCTGCGTCGAGGACGAGCGGGACGAGGCGGTACGGGAACGGGACCGCAACCGGGAGCTGGTGCTGGCACTGCGTCGCAGCCGTTCCTACCGGCTCGGCCGGGCCCTGGTCGACCTGGCCCGCGATCCGGTGCGCAACGGCCCGACCATCGCCGGCCGCGCCGCCCGTCTCCTGCGCCGCCGCCCCGATCTGCCGGCCGCCCGTCGCAGGCCGGCGCCCGCGTCGGTGCCGGCCCGCGTGTACGTCGCCGTGGGGCTGTCCGGGCCGGCGTCGTACGCGCTGGTCCGCGCGCTGCGCCAGCGGATCCTGGTGGACGCCGACCACGTGCCGGTGGTGGTGACCGACCAGCCGACGCTGCGCGGGCTGCGGGTTCCGGGCGTGGTTCTGGAATATCTGCCGGACCCCCGGACGTGGGAACGCCACGAGCCGGGACCCGGCTGGGAGGCGCTGCTGGCCGGCCGGATCGCCCAGCTCTGCCGCGATCACCGGGCCGCCCGCGCGGTGGTCGTCGACCCCCGCGACCCACCCACGTTGGCGAGGCTGCTCGAAACCGCCGCCTGATCGACTCGTTGGTGGCTGCGTGGACGGGCGGATGCGTTTTGTGCTGGAGGGACCGACGGCCGGCGTGCTGTGGCGGCGGGCTCTGCTGCGCGCCGTCCTGGCGCCGCTGGTGGTGCTCGCGCCGCTGATCGCGCTGGCGCCGACCCGCGATCACCGGTTCAACATCTACTGGCACGGCGGCCTGTTCCGCGACGACCCGCTGCGGATCGGGCCGCACACCACCGGCTCGCTGCCCGGTTATCTGCGGATGGGCAACTTCCGGTTGTTCGGCCGGATGCTGGAGAAGGCGCTCGACCTGGCCGCGTACACCCTGGGCGACACGGTCGGCCTGCCCGCGAACGTGGCCCTGCGTCTGGTCTCGTTCCTGTCCGCGGTGCTTGTCTGCCTCGCCGCGACGCTGCTCGCCGAGAGCGTCGTCGCCCGCACCCCGCTGTTCCGCCAGCCACCGTCCACATTGGCCGCTGTTACACCGTTCGCGGTCGCGATGGGCTTCGTCGCGGCCGGCGGATCGAGCCCGGCGGTGCTGTTCGGCGGTCTCTACTTCGCGTCCGCGGCACTGGTGCTGGCGGTGGCCGCGTCGCTCTGCCGGATCGGCTTCGCCACCAGGTTCCGGCTGTGGTGGATCCCCCTGCTGCTGGCCGGTGGCGCCGCGCTGGCCGCGTTCAACGAGATCGCGTACCTGGCCCCGCCGCTGGCCACCGTCGCCGTCCTGGTCCGCGGCCGCCTGGTGCTCGAGGTGCCGTGGCGGCGGCTCTTCACCGGGCCGCCGGTCCGCGCGCTGGCCCTGCTGTGGGCCGGTTTTCTGCCGATCTTCCTGGCGGTCCGGGTGGTCATCCAGCGCTACTGCGCGGCCGGCCCGTGCTACAAGGGCTCGGACATCCACCTGGGATTGGAGACGGCAACCTCCCTTCCGGTACGGCTTTTCGCCTGGTTGCCGCCACTGATGTGGCGTGGCGCGGTCACCGGCGGCAGCTCGCGCCCCTGGCTGGGCGGAGTGGTGCTGATCGCCGCCCTGGTGATCCTCGGACTGCTGGCCTGGCAGGCCGTCCGGGACCTGCCCCGGTTGCCCGCGGTCGACCGCCGGGCCGCCGTGGCCGTGGCCGCCACCGGCGGTGTGCTGGTCGCCCTCGGCGCCGTCATGGGCTCGCTCAACGTGGACGTGCAGCAGATGGTCACGGCCGGCCGCTGGGGCCTGGGCTGGCGCGACTCGGCGGTGACCACCACGGCCGGCGGCCTCGTGGTGGCGGCCGTGACCCCGATGCTGCGTGGCCGGCGCCGGCTGACCGCGACGGTGGTGCTGCTGGCCGTGACGGGCTCGGTGTCGGCGACCGCGAACAAGCGGTTCCGGGACACCACGATGGCCTCGCCCGCCGCCGTGCTCGCCGATCGGGTCGCGCAGGAGATGGCCGACTTCGACCGGTCACCGGCCGGCGCGGTCCGCCGCTGTGCGCTGCGCACCGAGTTCGCGGCGCTCCACCCGGGCTCGGCGTACACGCTGGCCCGCTTCGACAAGGCACTGGACACCGCCGCCCGGCAGCGGTCCGGGATGCCGTTCTGCCGGGGCGTAACCACCGACGAGCGCGGCCGTTAGCGAGGTGTGATGCGCAAGCTGAAGAGGAACCTGACCCGTCGCCAGGCGATCGCGCTGGGCGGGATGGCCGTTCTCGGCGCCGCCGTCGCGGCCGCGGCGCTGACCGGTCACCTCGGCGTCGCGCTGACCGCGCTGACCATCCTGGTCGCCGCCCTGCTCGGCGGTCTGCTGCTGCTCGCCCGCCGGCTCTCCGGGCTGCAGCAGGCGAACCGCCGGGCACAGGCCGACATGCGGGCGGTGCTCGACCAGACGCAACGCCGCCTGCTGGGCGCGGTCGAGGAGATGTTGCTGTACGCCGGCGACCGGCACCGCGAGCTGACCGACACGCTGGCCGCGCAGCAGAAGTCCGCGGCACACGGCACCGATCTGCTGCTGCGCGCGCAGACCCGTGAGGTCGAGGCGTTGGTGCAGCTGTTCCAGGGCTTCACGCCGCGGGCGCCGATGCCCTCGTCGGGCGGGTTCGCGCTCAACCCCACCGACCTGCTCGACCTGCTGCACCTGGTCCGCACCCGCAAGCCACGGCTCGTGCTGGAGCTGGGCAGCGGCACGTCGACGGTGTGGATCGCGTACGCGCTGCAGGAGATCGGCGGACGCCTGGTCTCGCTGGACCACGACCCCGAGTACGCGGCGAAGACCCGGGCCGCGCTCACCGCGCACGGGCTCACCGACGTGGCCGAGGTGCGCGAGGCGCCGCTGCAACCGGTGGTCCTGGACGGACGCAGTTTCCCCTGGTACGACATGACGGCGCTGGCCGACGTGCGCGGCGTGGACCTGCTGCTGATCGACGGGCCGCCGGAGAAGACCGGGCCGGACGCACGCTACCCGGCGATGCGGGTGCTCGAGGACCGGCTGGCCGACGCGGCCACCGTGGTGTTCGACGACGCGCACCGGCACGACGAGCAGGCCGCGCTGCGCAAATGGGTGGAGACGATCGAGGGCCTCACCCCGGAAGGTGAGGCCCTCGGACGACACGCGGTGCTGTCCTACCGCCGGATGGTCCGCCAGCGAACCGACGAGGTGTGGGGACCTACGCCGTCTCCGCGGGCGTAGATCCCCACACGACGAAGGTCAGTATCCGAAGTCCTGGGTGAAGTACGTGGTGCCGTTCGCGGCGTAGACCGCGCCGACGCCGACCGTGTTGGCCTTGCAGTTCAGGATGTTCGCGCGGTGACCCGGGCTCGCCATCCACGCCTTCACCACGTCCAGGCCGGTGCGGTAGCCGTACGCGATGTTCTCGGCGGCCGGGCGCGGGTAGCGGGCGGCGCGGATGCGGGCGTCGAACGTCGAGCCGCCGGAACCGGTGTGGCTGAAGCCGCCGCCGCGGGCCATGTACGAGCTGTGCAGGCGGGCCGCGGTGGCCAGGCGGGTGTCGGCCTTCAGCGCCTTGCAGCCGTGCAGCGCGCGCTGCTTGTTGGTCAGGTAGTTGATGTCGCCGGCCAGCTTGGTGACGCTGACGACGGCGGCCTCGGCGGGCGAAGCGATCGCGATCATCGCGAGCAGGGTGGCGGGGATCATCGCGATCAGGGCCAGACGCTTGGTGATCGAGGAGCGCATCGACTGCCTTTCGTCAGTGGCGCCCGGCTGCTACCGCCGGGCTCACGGTTCCATTCGGCGCTGCACGAGTTCGACTGACGACGATGCGGTTGCGTTGCCGGGGCCTCCCGGTTGCGGGCGAGTTGGCTGCCCGGGCACGGGTGCGGGACGGGTGCCGTCACGGTGCATGCCCGGTGGTCGTTGACTATTCGCCAGCCGAGCGTGCCGACCGAGGGAGATCCACACCGTGCCAGGCGAAGTCCACGACGTGGCGATCCTGTCCGACTTCCGGTATCCCGGCGGGACATCCGCGAGCATCGCGGCCGAGGTCTACGCGCAGGCCGAGGCCGCCCTCTCCACGGTTCTCGTGCACGTGCCGTCACCGCACCAGCCGCGCGCGCTGCCGTTCAGCCCGCGGATCAGCGACCTGCTGCGCGACGGCGTCGCCGAGCTGGCCCGCGACGACCAGGAGGTGTCCGCGCGGCTGCTGCTGGTCCGGCAGCCGCGCATCTTCACCGAGGACCTGCCCGCCCCGCCGCGGGTGACCGCCGAGCGCACGGTCATGGTGATCAACCAGCCGCCGGGCGACGCGGAGAACCCGTTCCGCTACTACGACTTCGCCGACGTGGTCGACCGGGTGCACCGGTACTTCGGCCCGGACGTCGAGTGGGCGCCGATCAGCTCCCAGGTGCGTGACCAGGTACTCGAGGTGGCGCCGGACGCGAAGCTGGCGGCCGAGGACTGGCACGAGATCATCGACGTGGCCACCTGGTGGCAGGACCGCGACGGCTTCGTCGGTGACGTCCCGGTGATCGGCCGGCACGGGCGGGCCGACCCGGTGAAGTGGCCCAAGGACCCGGCCGAGATCCTGGGCGCCTACCCGGAGACCGGTGACCTGCGGGTGCGGTTCCTCGGCGGCGGCGAGATCGCGGTGAAGAGGCTCGGCCGTAAGCCGGACAACTGGGACGTGGTCCGGTTCGGCAACGAGCGGCCGGACGAGTTCCTGCGCACCATCGACTTCTTCGTTTACTTCCACGACCCGGAGTGGCTGGAGGCGTTCGGCCGCACCATTCTCGAGGCGATGGCCAGTGGCGTGCCGGTCATCATCGGCGAGCATTTCCGGCCGATCTTCGAAGATGCCGCGCTGTACACCGACCCGGCCGGCGCCCCCGCGCTCGTGCACGAGCTTTATCGGGACCCCGAGCGGTACCGGGCGGTGGCCGTGCGCGCGCGGGAGTTCGCCGAGCGCCGCTACGGCCACCAGTCGCACCTGACCCGGCTCGCCGACTTCGGCATCCGGCCGCGCATCGCCCTGCCCACCCAGCGCCCGGAACCGGCCCCGGCCGCGCCGGCCCGCCGCCGGATGCTGATGGTCAGCGACAACGGCGCCGGCATGGGACATCTCTCCCGGCTCATGGCGATCGGCAAGCGGCTGCCCGGCGAGTGGGCCGCGGTGATCGCCACCCAGTCGTACGGCGCGTCGATCGCCCACCAGGAGGGCTTCCTCACCGAGTACATCCCGTCCCGCAAGGTGCTCGACGCGGCCCGCCCGCGCTGGACCAAGGTGCTGCGCGAACGCCTCGCCCACCTGATCGCGCTGCACGAGCCCGAGGTGGTGGCCGTGGACAGCGTGCCGCACGAGGGCATCGTCGAGGCGGTCCGCGACCACCCGCAGATCACCTGGGTGTGGGTGCGCCGGGCGATGTGGCAGCGCGGGGTGGGCGCCGAGTGGCTGACCGAGGGCAAGGTCTTCGACCACGTGCTCGAGCCGGGCGAGTTCTCCGCGGCCGCCGACGAGGGCCTGACCGTCGCCGAGCGCGGCGAGGCCCACCGGGTCGAGCCGATCACCTTCCTGAGCGCGGACGAGCTGCTCACCGCCGACGCGGCGAAGGCGGATCTCGGGCTGGACGACCGGCCGGCCGTGCTGCTGCAGCTGGGCGCCGGGAACATCAACGACATCGCCTCCCCGGTCGCCCGGATCACCCGGCACCTGACCGGCAACGGCTTCCAGGTGGTGCTCGCCGAGTCGATGATCGCGACCTCGCCGATGCCGCCGGTGCCCGGCGCGAAGATCGTCAAGATCTATCCGGTGAGCCGCTACCTGCGCGCGTTCGACCTGGTCGTGAGCGCGTCCGGGTACAACTCGTACCACGAGCAGATCGGCTTCGCGATCCCCACGGTCTTCGTGCCGAACACCGCGACCCGCTTGGACGACCAGGTGGGCCGGGCCCGGTTCGCGGCCGCCACCGGGGTGGCGCTGACCGTCGAGGAGCCGGAGTCCGGCGAGCTGGAACGGGTGCTCGACGCGGCCATCCGGCCCGAGGTGCGGGCCGCGATGCGGCGGCGGTGCCAGGAGCTGACGTTCGGCAACGGCGCGGTGGCGGCCGCGGCTTGGCTCAGCGGGCTGCCGGCCCGCCACGTACGGCTGGGAGGCTGAGACTTTGACGGACATGATCCCGGCACGGCGGGTGCCGCTCGACTCGCTGGAGCGGGCCCGCTGGGAGCTCGCCGCGATGGCCGGCCGGCTGCGCACGCTCGAGGCGCGGCTGGCCGAGGAGCAGCAGAACACCGAGAACATGCGCAAGGAGCGCGATCGCGAGCGCCGGCGCGTGGACAAGCTGCGCGGCAGCGAGTCGTACAAGCTCGGGTACGGCCTGGTGTCGCTGATCAAGGACCCGGTGCACAGCGTGCCGCGGCTGTCCCGCGCGGTCCTGCGCCGGATGCGCAGCCGTCACCACGCCGGGACCCAACAGGTCGCGGTGCGCCGCGCGCCGGTGGCCGCCCAGCGCCCGCCGGTGTACCTCTACGTGGTGATCGGGCTGGACACCGAGGCGGTCCGCGACTTCGTGCTGACCCTGCGGCAGCGGCTGCTGGTCTGCCCGGACCACCGGCCGGTGGTGATGACCGACAGCCCGTCCTTCTCGCTGCTGCGGGACCTGGGCGTGCTGCTGGAGTACCTGCCGGACCGGGCGACCTGGGAACGGCACCGCCCGGACCGGCCGTGGGAGGACGTGCTCGCCGAGCGGGTGTCCCGGCTGTACTCCGACCACGACACGGTCCGGACGATCGTGGTGGACCGGTCGCACCCGCCCACCCTCGCCGAGCTACTCCGCTAGCCGGGGCAGCCGCCGGTCCAGCAGCGGGGCCAGGGCGGCGGAGTACGTCGTGGTCATGTGGTTGGAGTCCCGGTAGACCAGGACGTTGCCGACCACGGCCGGGCACGCGTCGTCGCAGAACCAGGTGATCGGGTCGATGACGGTGGCGCGCGGGGTCACGCCGTACGCCAGGAAGACCCGGCGTTGCGCCGGACCGCGCAGCGACGAACGCAGGCTGCGGGTGCACTCGCCGATGTCGGTTTCCTGCGCCAGGCAATCCGGGACAGGGCTTCCCATGTACGGCGTGTCCGCGATCGCCGCCACCTTCGCCCCCGACGCGGCGAGGGAGGCGAACGTCCGGTCCCAGCCGGCCCGCCACTGCTTCGCCTCGTCCGCCTCGGGCCGCGCCGGCTCGTAGTTGAAGCTCGATCCCACGACCACCAGGGCCGGGCGCAGCTGGGCGATCCGGGCCAGCGCCGAGCGGTGGAAGGCCGTGCACTCGGTGTACTCCCGCTTGAGCGTGTCGTGCCGCAGCGGCACGTCGACCGCCGAGCACGAGCTCTTGGTCAGCTCCACCAGCCGCCAGTGATGCTGCCTCGCGAGCCGGTCCATGGCCGGGAACCAGTGCGCCGCATGCGAATCGCCGTAGAGCACCACGGTCGTGCGCGCCGCCGGATCGCCGAACACGCAGCCCTGCGGCGCGACCGTCACCGGCACGTCCGCGTGGCAGCCGTTGTCCCACACCGGCGGACGGTCCCGCTTCGCTCGCGTCAGCTTCGGCGTGAGGTTCGCGGGCAGCCGGTCGCGGCCGCGGGCCGCCGCGATGCTCCGGGTCAGCACCGCCGCGGGATCGGCGGCCCGGTCGAGCGCGGTCCGCAGGTCGGCGCCGCGCTCGCCGGTCGCCACCGCGTGCGGCAGCACGACGAGCAGGACGGCGAACGCGGCCGCCGTCGCGGAGAGGCCGAAACCGATCGGCAGGCCGCGCCGCCGATACCGCGCCGGGCTCTCCACCCAGCGGTACGAGACCCAGGCCAGTGCCAGGCCGGCGGCGGCCAGCGCCAGCTTCTGCGCGGTGGTGCCGGCCAGTCCGAGCGCCGCCGGGCCGATGATGAGCAGCGGCCAGTGCCACAGATACCAGCCGTAGGAGAGCCGCCCGACCGTCTGCATCGGACGGACACCGAGCAGCGGTCCGACGCCGGCACCGGCCGCCGCCAGCACCGCGACCGTGCCCAGCACCGGAAGGGCCGCGCGCCAGCCCGGATAGGCGGTCGCGTCGTCGAATCGCACGGCCGCCACCAGGATCGCGGCCAGCCCGGCCCAGCCGAGCACGGCCCGCACGAGGTGGGGGAGGCGGCCGATCCGGGTCGCGCCGAGCGCGAGCAGCGCGCCCGCGCCCAGCTCCCAGGCCCGGGTGTGCGGCCCGAAGTAGGCCCACGGCGCGGACCGGGCGGTCTCGGTGACGCTCACCGTGAACGAGACGGTGACCAGCACGGCGAGCACGGCGGCGAGCGGCCGCCGGCGCCGCCACAGATGCGCGGCGGCCAGGATCAGCAGCGGCCAGACCAGGTAGAACTGTTCCTCCACGGCCAGCGACCAGAAGTGCTGGAAGGGCGAGGGCGTCTGATCGGCGTTCAGATAGTCGGTGCCGGTGTGGGCGAAACGCAGGTTCGCCAGGTACGCCGTGGACGCCAGCGCATCCCGGACGAACTCGCCGAGACGCACCACCGGGAGGAACAGCCGCACCCCGATCAGCGTGACGATCAGGACGAGGGCGGCCGCGGGCAGCAGCCGGACCGCGCGGCGCGCGTAGAAGCGGGTGACCGAGATGCGCCCGGTCTGCTCGGCCTCGCGCAGCAGCAGCGTGGTGATGAGAAATCCGGAGATGACGAAGAAGACGTCCACCCCGACGTAGCCGCCGTGCACCAGCGGGAGTCCGGCGTGGCCGAGGACGACGAGCAGCACGGCCACCGCCCGCAGGCCCTCGATGTCCGGCCGGAACCGGTGCCCGTGGGGCAGGACCGACGAGGGGGCGGCGGCGCGCTGACCGGGCAGCGGGACACCGCGGACGAGTTCGGCGGAAGGGGAGATGCGCACCTGGACCCAACGCGCGCCGGGCCGGGCAGGTCGCGTGTGTCGCAACTTTCGGCTCGGCGCGGTCGTTTGCCCGGGTGTGACCGTCGAGATCGTCAACGTGCCCGCGCAGCCGCATGCCCTGCGCGCGGCCGTGCCTCCGGCGGTGCGGCCCGCCCGGCCGTGGCGCCGGGTCGTCACCCGTGCGGTGCTGGTCCCGCTCGTGGTGCTGATGCCACTGGTCGCGCTCACCCCGGCCGCGGACCACCGGTTCAACGTGTACGCCAACGGCGGCCGCTACGCCGGACACCCGTTCGCGTTGCTGCGGGCCGTGGTCGAGTCCGTGCCCGCGTATCTGGCGCTGGGGAACTTCCGGCCGCTGGGCCGGCTGGTCGAGTGGTCGCTGGACGTGGCCGCGTTCGCCTTCACCGGCCTGCTCGGCATCCCGGCGAACATCGGGCTGCGGGTCGTGTCGTTCGCCGCCGCCGTGCTGATGTCGCTGGCCGCGGTGCTGCTCGCGCAGAGCGTCATCGCCCGCGGCCGGCTGTTCGCCGGGCCGCCGACCGCGCTGGTCACGCTGCTGCCGTTCGCGGTCGGCGCCGGCCTGGTCGCGGCCGGCCGGACCAGCACGACGGTGCTGTTCGGCGGGCTCTACTTCACCTCCGCCGCGCTCGTGCTCGCGGTGGCCGCCTGGGCCTGCCGGTCCCGCCGGCCGGGCGTGCTCGTCGTGCTCGCCGGGGCCGCGCTCGCCGCGTTCAACGAGATCGCCTACCTGGCCGTCCCGCTCGCCACCGCAGCGGTCCTGCTGCGCGGGAGCGTGGTGCTGGGCCAGGACCGGCGCGCCCTGCTGCGCGGATCGGGCGTCCGCTTCGCCGCGCTGCTGTGGACCGGGTTCCTGCCGGTGTTCCTGCCGATCCGGGCGCTCATCCACCGGCAGTGTGCCGACGGCGGCTGCTACACCGGGTCGGACATCGCGCTCGGCGGGGCGCCGGCCGCCTTCCCGCACCGGCTGGTCGCCTGGCTGCCGCCGTTGCAGTGGCAGCGGGCGGTCGACGGCGTCGAGGCACACCCGGTCGCCGCGGTCCCGATCGTGGCCCTGCTCGTGCTGATCGTGCTGGCCCTGCGGACACCCCGGCCGGCGCCGGCCGACCGCCGTCAGGTGCTCGGCCTGACCGGGGTCGCGCTGGCCGTCCTGGTACTCGGCTCGGCGCTCGCCGCGCTCAACGCCGACGTGCAGGCGATGGCCGCGCGGGGGCTGTGGGGACAGGGCTGGCGGGAGAGCGGCCTGACCGCGGTGGCCGGCGGCATGCTGCTCGCCGCGGCGGGCCGCCGGTTCGCCGCGCCCGCGCTGGCCGTGCTGGTCGTTGCCGGGGCGTTCTCGGCCGCCGCGAACAAGGACTTCCGCGACGGCGGGGACGCCGGGCGCTACCCGTACCTGCACGACCGGATCGCCCAGGAGGTGGCCGGGTTCGACCCGACACCGGCCGGCGACGCCCGGCGGTGTGCGCTGCGGGACGCCTTCATCCGTACCTCCATCGCCAACCACCACGGCGTGGACGCGCCGGAACTGGAGCGCTTCGACGTGAGTCTCGACCGGGCCACCCGGCAGCTGGCCGGCCGCCGCTTCTGCAGCAAGGCGCCGCGATGAGTGCCCTCATCTCGGTCGTCGCGCCGATCTACAACGAGGGCGCGGGCGTCGACCGGTTCGTCCGGCGGCTCGGCGAGGTGCTCGGCGGCGCCGGCCTGCGCTACGAGCTGGTGCTGGTCGACGACGGCTCGTCCGACGACTCCTGGGACCGGATCGTCCGGCACAGCCGGACGGACCAGCGGGTGCGCGGCATCCAGCTGTCCCGCAACTTCGGCAAGGAGCCGGCGATGCTGGCCGGGCTGGAGCACGCGGCCGGCGACGCGGTCGTCGTCATCGACTCGGACCTGCAGCATCCGCCGTCCGCGATCCCGGCCATGGTGCGGCGCTGGCAGGACGGCGCGCAGGTGGTCGAGGCGGTCAAACGCAACCGCACCGGGCAGGGCGTGATCGGCCGGCTCGGCGGCCGGGTGTTCAACCAGGCCTTCACCGGGCTCACCAAGGTGGATCTGGTCAACGCCACCGACTTCCGCCTGCTCGGCCGGCCCGCGCTGGACGCCTTGCTGCGGATGCCCGAGCACTCCTCGTTCTTCCGCGGCACCAGCAGCTGGATCGGCTTCCGCCGGGAGATCCTCGAGGTCGACATCGACCACCGCGAGGGCGGCGAGTCGCGCTGGACGTTCCGGTCGCTGTTCCGGCTCGCGGTCAACGGGCTCACCTCGTTCACCTCGGCGCCGCTGCACCTGGTGACGCTGGTCGGGCTGGCGTTCGCCGGGTTCGCCGTGGTGCTCGGCGCGCAGACGCTGATCCGCTGGCTGCGCGGCGGCTCGGTGGCCGGCTTCCCGACCGTCATCCTGCTGCTGCTCGTGCTGGGCACCTGCATCCTGCTCGGGCTCGGCGTGATCGGCGAGTACCTGGCCCGGATCCACGAGGAGGTGCGCGGCCGGCCGCGCTACCTGGTGCAGGACAAGGCGGAGCCGGTGCGGACGCCGGTGCCCGTGCAGTCCGCTCATCCTGCTGCTGCTTCACATCCGGCTGCTGCTTCGCATCCCGCGTCCTCTTCGCATCCCGCTGCCTCTTCGCATCCCGCTTCCTCTCCGCATCCCGCGGATCGGTCATGAC
>NZ_CAKUCL010000050.1 GCF_934643405.1 uncultured Actinoplanes sp. | reverse complement strand
TGCTCGTGAGTACCCGGTCCGCGTTCACCTCGGGGAGCCAGTCGTATTCGGCGAGGACCGCTTCGTCGTCGGGGAATCGCGGCGAGGTGACCACTGGGACCCAGTCCGGTCCGGCGGCCGCGGCGCGCCCGCGGCTGTCCATCTCGGCCGCATCACCGGTGAAGGGGCTGCGCGAGGCGCCGACGGTGTCCGTCGGTGTCCGGTGCTCAGGGTCGTGCGGGTGCCGGCTCGACACCGTCGCGACGAAGTCTTCCGTGGGCCTCGCGTGGGGCAGAGGTCCGTATCGGGCGCGCTCGTGTGCCTGTTGAGCGAGGGTCACCTCCCGTGGGGGCGAGCTGGGGTCCAGCAAGGCGTCCAGGGTCCGGTCGAGCGGAACAGGGTTCTCCGAGCGCCCGATTCCGCCGGGACCGATGTGGGCGAGATGACCGGTACTCGTCACCGGGACGAGCAGTGGGGCGGTCAGCGCGGCCGGGACCTCGCCGCGTGTCAGGTTGAATACGGTGTACTGCCGTTCGTCGGTGAGCTGGGTCTCGATGGTGACCCATTCGTCGTTGCTGAGGCGTTCGACCAAGACCATGTGCATGGGGTCGTTGGGGCGCTGTGTCCAGACGGTTGTTGTCTCGCCGGGTCGGAGGGCGGTCAGGGCGTTGATCGATGTCCGTTGGAAGTTGGTGGCGTTCAGTGCGGCGGTGATGGTGTCGGTGGTGTGTGTGCCGCCGCCGAGGCTGCTGACGCCGAGGGCTGTCAGTACTGAGGCGACGCGGGTCACGCAGTCTGCCGATGTGCCGTCCCAGGGCCGGAGGGTGCCGACTGCGGCAGCCACCGTCGGCGAGGGCCGGCCCGGCCGGCCCGCGGGTCCGGGGAGGCGTGGCGGAAGGCCTGGACGGTAACCGCGGTAGGGGCGCCCGTGGCTTCCCCGATGAGCGGGGGGATTCGAGACCGGACCGTGTCCGGAGCGATTCGTCGGGGCCGTGTGCTGACCACGACCGCGGCCGGTCGGTTGCTGCGAGGTCGGGTCTACCCCGCTGTAGCCACCGGGAAAGCCGCCGGTCGTGGACCGGCGCGGGCTGTTCGCGGTGAGCCACGACTGCATATCGGTCTCCAATGCCGCGATATTTTCCAGGACACCCCGGCCGGCTCGGGCGGCGGAACCTGGAACAGCCGAGAATTCCTGCAACGTGGTGCGTAGTCGTCCCAGCTTTTCGAGTGCGACGTTGACCGCATCTCGAATTTGGGGGCCGGCCTCCACCCCGCGAGCTGCGGTGTGCATGCCCACGAGAACGGCTGCGGTGTCTTCGGGTGAGACGATGTCTTCATCGTGCCCGACCAATGCCTGGAAAAGGCGAGCGCCGGCGACTATCTCGCTGAGGGCATCACGCGGGTGGTTGCTCTCCCACCATTCGGCGGCAGCTCGGACCTGACCTGCGTACTGACTTCCGTCGTCAGGCGTCGCCGGCGGATCGACAAGCGTCCGTACCAGCTGCTCGGCTAGTTCCCGCCGGGAGAAGGCTCGGTAATCAGCATTGAACGTTGCCTCTCGGACAATCCGGTTGATCGCCTCGAAGTTGCTGTTCGCCTCTGTCGGATCGATAATTCCGCGCCTGCCGAAGGCCCGTAGTTCCACTACTGCCAGACCCGGCCGGCCCGGTCGGCTGTGATCTAGGTCGGGAATCACGGTCATGCCCCCGAAGGCATCCGTTTGCGTGACCACGCCACCGGCCGGCTCGTCGATGAGCGCGCTGTCGAGGTAGCGGCTTATCGATACATCAGACACCGCGCCGTCGAGAATGTCGCGCAGGTAAACCCCTCCCACGTCCAGGTATTGCCGGACGTAGTGGGGAAACCGGCTGGTCAGTTGGCCTCGGAATATGTCCCTGATCTGGTCACGGATGAGGGAAAGGAATTCCTTGCTCCTGCCGTGGAGGCCGTTTCGAAGAATATCGAGGTTGATGCGTGACAACGCCGCGACATGCATCTTCGAAAGTCCACGGGCGACGAAAACTCTGGCGGCAAAGCCAGCAACATTCATGTAGGTTGCCGCCAGGAAACCGCGCATCTCATGATACTCGCGCAGGCTCAGCCCGACATCGACGGATGTGGCAGCGGCGCGAAGGGCCCCCATCACCGACGTCGTGGCACGGAGTGCATCCTCACCGAGCTCCTTCGCCAAGAATATGCCGCTTTCATCCTTGCGGGTCATCCTGACGACGGCTGCGAGAAAATCGTACAGCCCGGCCAGCGGCACGCCGAATGTATATTGTGGGTGCACGAGGAGACGACTATCGGATGCCTGGGCCGGTGTGTAGACGATGCTCGCCGTGTCCAAGCCGAATTCGTTGGTGTAGTCCCAGCCCTCCTCCGGGGGCAGGATTTCCGTGATCGGGATTCCGTCGCGCCATTCCGGGTGACGTGCGATGAGGTCGGCCGCACCGGCCAGGCGTTCGAATATCTGTCGAAGTTTGTCGCCGAGTCCTGGCCCCGTCCGTGGTAGGGGATCCTGCTCCCCCGGAAGCGATGGTAGTGGGTACTCCAGGACGATTTCGAGGGCAGAGAGGCTTTCCTGCGGCGCGGTGGGAGGTGCTTCCGATATGACACCGTACCCGCCACCCGGCATGGCGATGAATCTGGCGCCGTCCGTCCTGATGTCGATGCCGTAGGGCGTAAGCCTGGCGATGCGGTACAAGTCTTCGTGGGCGAAGCCAGGTGCATTCCCCGGATAAGTGATGTATCCCGAATATACTTCGTACTCGAAACCGCTTCGCCCGGCCGGCCGGTTCGGCAATTCGGCTGGGCCGACTCGTCTCCAATGTGCTGGTATCTCGATGCCGCGGGTCACCGGAAGGAAGAGGTATTCCGCGGGGCTGACGGGGAAGCGGGCAAGGCCGGGGCGTTGGCCGTCGATCGCGACCACCCCGTCGGCGTGGCGTATGAGGTTGAAGGCGTGGGAGGTCTCCAAGCCACTGATGATGTCGTCCGGAGCCGGCAACGTGCGGACCAGAACGACGGCGCGAGAGCCTTCTGGCGCCTGCTCCATTGTCTGGAGCATGGAGGGGAGGTCGGTGCGGAATACGCGTGATTCGGTGTCGGGCAGCTTGAGTTCGCCGCGTTGGTATTCGACGAGGTAGCTCTCGGGGGTGGGCGTCATTGCGGGGACCTGCCAGACGTTGCTGAGATCTTGCAGGCTCTGGTCGACGCCGATCGCGGTCCAGACGCAGTTGGTCAATGCGGAGCCGCCGAGGATGCCGGGGGGCAGGCTGTCGGGGTCGATCCCGGCTTGTAGGTCCGGGTGGACCTGTCCGTTCTCGTCCACCGGAAGTGACCGGTCCGCGTTGACGTCGGGTAGCCAGGGGTATTCGGCGAGCAGCGCGTTGTCGTCGGGGAAGTGTGGTGAGGTAGCCACCAACGTCCCATCCGTGCCGGCCGCCGCCGCGAAACCGGTTGAGGGGGGGTACGGGGCCGGGGAGGCCGGCCGCACCAGCTCGCCGCGGACCCATTTGTTGTCCGGATGCTCCAGCTGATGCAGGCCGAGAGCCTGGGCCATGCCGGGGGGCAGGTTCACCACCTCGTCGCGGTCATCCGCCGCGATGATGCGGTCGGTCACGGTGCGAACCGGCCCGTACAGCTCGGGCCGGTCGAGAATGAACTTGATCGCCGCCTGCCATGCCGCGCCGGGGTCCGGCAGGCCGTTGACCACCGCCGCAACACTGGTCAGGTGCAGGTCCCCGTCCCGGTCGAGCAGTCCGCGGCCCAGCTCGGTCACCACTCCGGCGAGAATGGTGGGGGCCTCCTCCACGGTGAATTGGCGCGGCGGCTCGAAAGAGATCGGCGACAGCCAGCTGTGTGCCTTGCCGATGCTGAAAGCGGTGAACACGGGGATGGCATCGTTCTCCTCGGCCCGGGCGACGCCGCCGGCGGTTGTCTGCCGGCGCCTCGCCATCCGGGAAGCCACCTCGGGGAGTGCGCCCGGGCCGGTGCGATACATCAGCGGATTCCGCAGAATCTGATGGGCGGGATCGAGAGCCCAGATCCGGTTCTGATCGCGGTCGGTCGGCAGGTTGTCTTCATAGAGCTTGTGCTGCAGAGCGGCGTATCGCTTCCGGATGGTGCTGATATACGTAGCGAAGAACTGGTGGCCGGCGGTGCCGAACATCGCCGCGTTGATGCGCGTGCCGTCGTAGGCGATCGCGTAGCCGCCGTTGGCGAGCCCCTGCACCACCTGGCTCTCCAGTCTCGTCACGTCGGGCACGGTGTTGTCGCCGCCGTCGGTGTAGATCCCTCCGAAGCGGTGCAGAAGCTCCAGGCGAGCCATGTCGCTCTGGGCCACGTACCCGGTGGGGTGATGCTTGGTCCCCTCGGCCTGGAAGTAGTTGCGGAGGATCATCGGCTGATCCGCGTGGAACAGCTCGCTCATCCGCACCACGACCACGTTGGACGACTGCGCCCAGCTCCGTAGCGGCTCCAGCTCGGGGTGGTCGATCTGCTTGCGCCGGATGTCGGTCGCGAGGACCACCTGAATCCCTCGGGCGCCGACCTGCTGCGAGAGTTGTGCAACGTTCGCGCGGAATTGTTGCTGCGAGGAGGTGCTGCCGATCAGTGGAGCCCCGAACCAGATGACCCAGAGGATCTTGGGAATCTCTCGCGCCGGCTCCTCGTCGAACCTCAGCAAGTTGCCGTTCGCGTCGTAGACGGGCTTCGGCAACGGACGGGCGCTCCACACCGAGTCCGGCTCGGACGGAATCGCTGCCGGTGACATCGTCGCCGCCGTCGGTGTGGCCGACACCAGATCGAGGCGGCGCAGAAAGGTTCGCACCTGCCCGGGCGCGAGCTGCGTCTGGTCCACCCCGGCCAGGAATTGCGGCCGGGCCGCCGGCCGCCACAGGCGGAACACGTCGTGGCCCAGCGCGCCGTGGAGCCGAGGGGTGGACGTAGCCTTCCGCTCCAGCTCCCCCAACAGCTGCTGAGCCGCGGGGCTCACCACCACGGCGCCGACCGCTGGTGCACCAGGCGAGGCCGTGTTGAACGAGTGCTGGTGGTGCGAGCCGGGCTCGCCGGGACCACTGGTGTCCACCAGCGCGTCGGCGGCCCGATCCGGGTAGTCCGCCGTCCGTGTCGCGTCCTGTGCGGCCACGGTGTACGGACGTCCGGTCGCGTCGAACCGGATGATGCGGGTGTCCGGCGAGTTGAGCGCCTGCGACCAGGCGTTCTGATCGAGGGGGTCGGTGTCGAGGCGGAATGGCGTGTCGTGTGAGCCGGCGACCTGTGGGTCCACCACGCGCACGACCGATCGGCCGTCGGAGCCGGGATTCTCGTCGGCCATCAGCCAGAAGACGTGCGCCCTGCGGAACCTCTCCTGGACCAGCACCGAATGGCCCGGCGGCAGTTTGCCGACCAGGCCGGCAGGATCGAACCCCGTCTCGAAGCTGCCGTTCAGCGCGCCGGTGAAGTCGGCGAACCGTGGGGTGACCGCCGCATCCGTCACGGCGCGGTTGCCTCGCCGTCCGTACCGAACCGCGTAGGCCGCCCAAGCCAGAGGTACGCAGTCGGCGGCCTGCCGGTCGTCGACCCGCCGTTCGGCCTCCCGGACCCAGGTGGTCAGGTCGGCGGCGTGGCGACCACCGAGTGCCTGGTTGAGGATCGCGACCGCCGCCGGCGACATCGCCGTGGTCGGGAACGGGTTCACCTCGTCGAAGGACGACGCCGGTGACTGCTGCGTCATGATGCGCGAGGCGTGCACCCGATCGAGGACCTGCGCCAATTGTTCCGGACCGAAGAAGTCGCCATCCAGCTCGGTACGGGTAAGGCCGTCGAGGTCTCGGGTGACCAGCACCCAGCCGGTGTTCGAGGTCCATCCCGCGAGATCGTCTTCGGTGAATGCTGGTCGAACGCTTCCCGTACGCCCCGCGGCGGGCACCCCCGGGCGGACCAGGGACGTGCCGAACCGGATGGACAGGGTGTCCAGTTCAGCGGCCCGGGACGGCTGCTGCTCGATGCCGACCACGAGACTGCGCTCCGCGGGGGTTGCCCCGCCGCCGTTCTCGTTGCTCGCCCAGTGCCGGAGTACGGCCTCGATGTTCGCCGTCGGCGACAGACGATTTTCGCTGCCGGAGCTTGGGCGATCCACGTACATGATGACCGGTATGTCAGGGAACCGGGCCGCGACCGGGTTGAGATCCTCCCACTGGTACGTCGGCGTGACCATGCTGCCCCAGAGGAGGTGCCCGGTCGACGAGAAGCCCGGCGGCGGCTGCCAGCCGGTGTGCTCCCACAACGACTGCAGACGCTGCCGGGACAGCACCGCCTCCGGGGAGAGCAGGTCCAGCACATCGCTGACGGTTCGGTCCGGGCCCGGATTCAGGAAGGCGTCACCCAATGCGGTACCGCGGCCGTCGATGTCGCGACCGGGATCGAGAGCCGAGTCGGTCAGGGCGCGGCTGAGGTCGACCCGAGCCTGCACACCGCCGAGACTCAGGTCGGCCTCCCAGAGCCGGAACTCAACGTGGTCCGCCGCGGGCGGCTCACCGGCCCGGTGGGTGCCGGCCAGGGGCTGGAGGTTCAACGCCCACCTGCGATCGCCCGGGCTGCCCATCGGGAAGTCGGGCCATCGGGCAGGCTCCGGCATCGACGGCGGTAGCGGCTTGGCCTCCTTGGTGCCTCGGTGGAATCGGTGGCCCGGTATGGTCGCCAGGCGGTACAGGCTGTCCTGGTGCTTCCGGACCTGCTGCACCAGGCGAAGCATCTTCTCGGGGTCCCGTTGGTAGTCCTCGACACCGACGTGCACGTGGCCGCCCGCTCGGACGGATGATTCGCCGCCGTGCCTGCGGATGACCGCGAGCACGACCGCGACGTCATGCCAGGTCCGCTCGCGTTGCTCGTCGGTGGCGTCCGCGTCGTGGTACGGCAGGATCGGCGAGACCACCTCGCCGCTGACCGTCGGGTCGAGCTCGACCCGCCAGCCGGAGCGGCGCGACACGTACCCTCCGACGCGCGCCGAATACATTTCACCGATCGTCGTCTGGTCGGTCAGGCCGAATCGGTGCAGATCGTCGACGATCCGCTGGAGACGCTCGTCCCTCTCCGAGCGGGACAGTTCATTGTCCAGGACGAACTCGAACTCCAGCCCGAACGGCCGCCGGGACTCGCTCGGCTGCCAGCTCAGCGATGCCGGCAGGACCGAGTCACGGACCATCCACCAGGCGAGCTCCGCCTCGGTCGGCGTGATGCCCGGATCGGTCAGATCGCGGCCCAGGTGCCCGTGAGCCAAGGTCTGGTAGTGGCGGGGGCGCTCGGGGGCGCTCGCGCCCACCTCAGCCCACCGCCCGGGGTTGCCGTCCTGGTCGACGACGGCGAGGTCCCCGTGCCGGAGCACCACCTGGTTGCCCGGCTCCGGCGCGAACGCCTCTCGGCCGGATCCGGCGAACCGTTCGCGAAGTTCCCGCAACACCGTCGCGCCGCGTTCGCCCGGGGGCATCTCGGTGACGATCCGAACGGGAAGCGGGGCGTGCTCGCCGCCGTCGGAGAGCAGCTGCACGACCGGCTCCAGACCCACCTCGCCACCGCGAGCGGGCAGGAAGACCGTCCGGACGTCGGAACGCAGTTCCGCCACCGGCTGCAGGGGGGGCGCCGGTGCGGCATCGGGAGCCGTCCCGGCGCGGGCGCCCGCGTCGTCGGTGAGGGTCTCGGGGTTGGTCGGTTGCCAGTGGGTGGGGATGGGGATGGTGTCGGTGAGGGGGAGGAACAGGTAGGTGGCGGTGGTGGTGGGGAAGCGGGCGAGGGTGGCCTGTTGTCCGTCGATGGCGATGACGCCGTCGGGGTGGCGGAGGAGGTTGAAGGCGTGGCTGGTGAGGTTGTCGGGGGTGCGGACGAGAGTGATGGCGCGGGCGCCGTGGGGGGCTCGGCGCATGGTGTTGAGGATCGTGTCGAGGTCGAGTTCGTAGATGTGTGATTCGGTGTCGGGGAGGTTGCGTTCGCCTCGTTGGTATTCGACGAGGTAGTTCTCGGGGGTAGGGGTGGTGGCGGGGACTTGCCAGACGTTGTGGGGGTCTTGGAGGCTTTGGTCGACGCCGATCGCGGTCCAGACGCAGTTGGTGAGCGTCGAGCCGTTGGGGTCGTCGGGGTCGGTGGTTTCAGCGTCGGTGCGGTCGGCGTTGACGTCGGGAAGCCAGGGGTATTCGGCGAGCAGTGCGGTGTCGTCGGGGAAGTGTGGTGAGGTGGTGATCAGGGTCCAGTCGGACCCGGCACCCGCAGCCGAGCCTCGACCCTGACCGAAGTACGGGCCGTGTCCGTGCGTTGCCGGCCCGGTGTAGTACGGCGAGGATACGTTTGCCGGCGGCCGGCCGAAGGGAGCAGGCGCGCGATAGTGCATCGTAGGCGCCGTGTTGAAGGCGCCGGGGCTGGCGACGAACTGCGGCGGGGCGGCGAAATGCGGCTGCGGCGGCTGCGTGAAGGCGGGAGCGATGTTGTGCGGCGGCGGGAAGGTCTGGCTCGGGAAGGTCTGAGCGGGAAAGGCCTGGGCCGGTGGAGATGACGGGCCCGCGATGGGATGCGCGACCGGCCGTGTGACGGCCCAGATCTCGACCGCTCGGCGCTGAGCATCGTTGAGCCGGACACCGGCCAGTCGAGGACTGCCCGATGGTCCGTTCCGGCGGTTGCGGGTGCTCACCGTGAGAAGTTCTCGCGGCGCGGACGTCCGGCCCACCTCCTCCTGGATGGCCTGTTCCAGCGCCGCCGCCACGGCCTTGGCGCGCTCCTCACCGGCCGATGAACTCGCGTTCTTTCCGCCGCCCTCGACGACGACCGTCTGCGTCGTTCCAGTCCGGGCCCAGATTCGCACCGCGTTGCGTACGATCTCGTAGGCGATGGCATCGATCTGGTGATGTGCCTCCGGGGTGAGGGCCTTCTTCTGCGTGTCGAAGTCGATCGACCACGGGCGGTTCAGGTTCTCCGCCGGAGGCGGCTGGATCCCGCGGTACCGCCGGTCGATGTTTCTCGATGTCTCATCGACCAGGTCGATGTTTGCCAGCGCATGTGCCAGATCCACGTCTTCACGCCGTCTGGCCTCTCCATTACGCCCGAAGTCCCGCAATTCCTGCGGGGCCAATGGCATCCCGCCGGCGGGCGTGTCCGGCGAGAAGTCGAAGTCGCTCCGGATGGCGAACGTGGCGAATTGGCTCAGATACCTGACTTGGTCGAGTGGCAACAGCGCGTTGTTGAAGTACTCATCGAGCGTGAATTCGATAAGTTCGCCGGTCGCGTCGATGCCGCCGTGCGACGTGATGGCCAGGGCGCCGGACAGCCTCTCCCGTCGCACATAGGCAGCGACCGCCGGGTCGTTTCGACTGATGTGCCGCTCAAGCGACTGCCTCAGCCGCGCCGCGTTCTGTTCCAGCGCGACCTGTACGTCCGGCGGCAGGAGGAGGCGCATCCCCGCCAGCGACAGGCGGGAGGCGGCGAGGAGATTATTCTTCGCGAGGCCGCTTTCGTGGTTGACGGCGAACGTGGCGGCGGCGTGTATGTGGGCGAACACGCTCGCCATGAACCCCCGCAACGCCATCACCTCGAAATCGGAGCTCAGCGAGCGCAAGCGGTCTACCGGTACCCCGGCGAAGTCCGCCGCCGCGATGCGGCCGAACTGACGTGCGACTTCCGCCGAGTCGGCAAGGTTCTTGTGACGGCTGTGCGTGGCGGCGAATCCCAGGAGGTCGTAGAGGCCCGGAAGTGAGACGCCGATCGTGTACTGCATGTAGAGCCCGGGAGCGACATCGGTGATGTGGAAGCGGCGCGCGTCCGCCTCCAAGGCGTAGCCGTGCTTCCTCGAGAAGAAGTCCTTGAACTCGGTCAGCATGTACGGTCGCTGCTGCTGAAGCCGGTTGTACTCCCGGACGAACGCCGCGATGACCTCCCGGCGGCTCTTGCCGCCGCTTTCCCCGTCGAGGTTGTTGTAGGGCGCGGAGACGAGCTCGATGATCGTACGTCCCGAATGGGTGTCGAGGGCCACGTTGATGTGTTCGGAGGTGGCGATCGTGCCGCCCATCACCCCTTCGGTCGTGACCCAGGTCTCGGCCTCGAACCCGGAAAGCCCCGGCTCACGGCGGATACGCGTGTCCACCAGCGCGTCGACGGCCAGCCCCGGGTAGTCCACGGTCCCGTGGTCCGCCGCCGTCGCATGGTGCTGGTCCGGAGTGGTCGGGTCCGATGTGGTCTGGTACGGGTGTCCGGCGTCGTCGACCCGGATGATGCGGGTGCCGGGCAAGTGGAGCGCGCGGGACCAGGGATTCTGGCGGAGAGGATCGGCACCGAGCCGGAACGGCGTGTCGTGCGCGCCGAGAACCTGTGGGTCCACCACGCGGACGACCGAGCGGCCGTCGGCGTCCGGATGTTCGTCGGCCATCAGCCAGAAGACGTGCGCACGCTTGAATCGTTCCTGAACCAGGACGGAGTGCCCGGGCGGAAGCTCATTAACCAGATTGGACGGGTCGAACGCGGTCTCGAAGGTGCCGTTGAGGGTCTCCACGAAGTCGACGAACCGCGGCGTCGCCAGCGACTCGGTCATCGCGCGGTTGCCCCGGCGCCCGTACCGGACGGAATATGCGGCCCAGGCCAGGGGCACGCAGTCGGCGACCGATGCCCGGCCGGCCCGCTGTTCGGCCTCGTGGATCCAGCGGGCGAGGTCGCCGCCGTGCCGGCTGCCGAGGGCTTGGTCAAGGATCGTGATGGCGTCCGGCGACATCACCGCGGTGGGGAACGGGTTCACCGCGGTGAGTGCCGGGCGCGGCGGGATCGCCCGGTGCGCCTGCGCGGCCGGGCCGGTGTTCAGGTGCGCGTACGGCAACCGGCCCTGCAACGACTGGGCCCGCCGTACCGCGTCGTCCCGCGGTGCCGGCTCGGGCGCCGGCCCGGGTACGGTCTCGGGCGCCGGCTCGTCGGTCGGGGTCGCCGACTCCACCGCTCCGTTCTCCGGCGTGATCAGAACCGCGCCCGGCGTGATGGCGTTGGCGTCGATGCCGTCCGCGACGTCCAAGGCGAGCTGCGTGTGTCCCGGGGGCATCGAGGTGAACGGCGCCGAATTGGCCAGCACCGGCGGCCGGGTTTCCGCCGGCCCGGTGAGCGCCGCGACGAACTGCGCCACCCGGTCGTCCGGCACCAGGACGTAGGCCACCTCGTCGTACGACGGCTGCTCGAGCTCACGCTGGAGCGTGTCGATGGCGGCCGCGGTGTCGAGCGCGAACCGCCGGTCGTCCAGCAGCCGTACGTTCCGGCCGATCGGGTCGATGCGCTGGGGATCGAGCAGCCGCTGCACGGTCAGCGCCGCCTGAGCCTGCCGCGACCACGTGTCGGTCGGCGCCTGGGTGACACTGAAGGGGTTCACGCCCCGGCCCCGATCGCTGTTTCCGTTCCACTGGACCGTGGTGAGCGGAGCCACGACCTGGCTCTCCTGAAGCAGCCAGATCTGGGTGAGGTAGCGCGCCGCGATGAGGTCCGGCTCCTTGGAGGGCAACGACCCCATCAGCGCCTGCATGTCCGTACGGCGTGGCATCCGCCAACCGTCCGGCAGGCGGCCGGGCGGCCGGCCGGAGAAGATCCGGACCGGGCCGGCGTCCGGGCCGGAGCGTCGCCGCGAGAAGTACTCGTCGTGCAGGCCCAGCAGGTGCAGCATCTCGTGGAGCACGACGTTCTCGATGTGGCGCTCCCCCATGTCCAGGAGCGTGACCGGCCAGATCTCGCTGGTGGCGTGCAGGTGTTCGCCGGTGACCGTCGCGGCCACATCGATCACGTGGTGCGCGTCCCGGCGGCTGGTGAACTCCACCAGCAGGTGGAACTGGTCTCCGCCGGGGAGCTGCAAGCGTTCGTCGTTGATCTGCGTCCGGACCGCGTTGAGCGCGTGCTCCCGCAGGCGCCGCACCACGCTCGGCTGCACACCCCGCCCCGCGGCGAGGTGCAGCCGCATCCGGAAGATCCGGACAGGCTGGGCCACCGCCACGGCCTCATCCGGGCCGATCGGCTCCAGCTGGACCCGGGCCACGTCATAGTTGACCGGGTTGCTGAATTGATGCAGCAGCTGGTCGGCGGTCCCGACGGCATCGCCGGCCTCCAGCATGTCGGACGTGACCCTGCGGAAGGCGGATTCCGGGAGCGCCCGTACCAGAGTGTCCATCTCGCGCCGCACCAGGTGGTCGGCGTCCGTCAGCCGGGTGGGCCGCCACCAGCCGTTGCCGGTGATCAGTACGCGGCTGGTCCGCCAGTCGCTCAGATAGTCCTGCCGCGGCTCGGCTTGGTCCCGCATCGGCGGTGCCGGCGGCTCGGCCTCGGAGACCTGCAGCTCGACCCGGAGTTCGCCGGGGCCGCGCCGGCCGGGCACCATCCGTGTCGGGGAAATGCTGACCTTGCCGAAGATCTCGGCCGCCTGTTCCCGGCTGGGTGGCGGAGCATCGTCGATGGTGAGCTCGCGGACGATCGCGTCGATGGTTCGCGTACGCAACGTCTGGTGCAGCGTCCGTGCCGCAGTCCAGGGGTCGGCGCTGTTCCCCCTCGGGTGCCACAGTATGACCGCGACCTTGGGGCCGGGTGTCTCGGCCCGATGGGCGGCCACGGCAAGGGTCGCCAACCGGTCGACCGACCGCCCGAACCTCTCCTGCGAATCGTCGGTCAGCGACCGGGTACCGGCGTTCCAGGTCATGGTACGGCGGATCGGTTGCTCGTTGCGCTGCTCGGTGTACCGCAGACGGACCGAGTCCGGTGTCGACCCGTCGTGCGCCGTCGAGGCGGCGAACGTCACCCTGGCGCGAGGCTGGGTGATCACCCGGTGTCGTTCGGCCCACCGGGTCAAGCCCAGGTTTATCTGCTGATCGAAGTGGCGGGCCAACCGCTCGCCGAGCGCGGTGGCCGCCTCGTCGTCCTCCCGGAGGGAGACCGTCAACTCGACCACCAGCCGGCGGTGCGGGGCCGGCCCGTCCGGCCAGAGCGCTCGGAGTGCCTCGTCGCTGGTCGCCTCGGCGGCCTGGTCCCGGAGCCAGTTCACGACGGCGACGGTTGGCACCGGCACCGCCTCCGGGTCGGCATCCGGGTCGTCACGGCGAGCCTCGTCCAGCATGGTGCGCAAGCGGGCGCCGTGCCGCGTGGCGGAGAAGGTACGCGTGGACTCCTCCGGCCCGCCTTCGCCGTCGCTCAGTTCGGCGTGCCGCACGGTGTACCGGTCGGACGTCGCGACGACGCCCGCCAGCCCGGATCCGTAGAGCGTGTGCTGAACATCGGGATTCCAGAACCCGAGGCGCGGCACCGCCGCCTCGCCCGACGGGGCGGTCTGGTCGCCGGTCAGGTGGTAGACCCGGCTCGTACTCCGGCGGTCGGCGTGCAGGCGGTCGGCGACCTCGGTGACCCGCAGCGGCTGGTGCGGCGCGAGGATCGCCCGGCCGTCATCGGTCAGCCGGCGCGCCTCGGCGTGCTCGATGTATACGCCGGCCCGTTCCGGCGGCAACTCGCCGAGTTCGGTCGTGACGGAGACCGGCAACGGGACCTGGCTGGACACAATCGCGGCCCCGCCGAGGAACAGATCGGCTCCCCGGCGCGTGACGACCGCCGCGACCGGCTGGTCCGCCGGCACCGCCGGAAGATCGGTCAACGCCGATGCGACCAGCGCACCGGTCACCCTCGCCTGGACGTCGTTCGACCCGTCCGGGTCGAGCAGGAGTCCCCAGCCGCTCCTCGCGTACCGATCGAGCACGCGCGTCATCCGGTCCGCCGTCCCGAACACCGGCTGCATGCGCAGGAATTCCGTGGCATATGACAGTGCCTCGCGTTGACCGACCGTCGCCGGGTCCCCGGTGAGCAACTCGAGGGGGTTGCCCAGCTGTTCGAGCTGCTGGTGCAGCTCGGCGAGCCGGATCCGGCGCCGGGCGAGCCGCGCGTACCGGTTACGGATGGTCTGTTCCGGCAGCGGCGCCGGGCCCAGATCGTCGAGGACCGACGGCTGTTCGTCGTCCGAGTCGTCGTCGAACTCGGCGAACCCCTCCGCCTCACTCCAGCGCCGGGCCAGGGTGTGCACCGTGGCGATGGTGGCGATGGTGGCCTCGGGCAGGTGCGCCGGATCCGGCATCGGCAGCGCGGTGACGTCGTTCGCGACCTCGACGATGGCGCGGAAGATCTCGTCCTCGGCGGTCTGCGGGTCCCGGGCGAGGTCGACGATCCGGGCCACGCCGGTGGCCAGCCGGGCCTGCTCGTCGTCGACGAACGCCATCGAGGGGATGGGGCGGTCGCCGAGGGCGGCCCGCAACACGACGGCCTGCGCGATCGTCAGGGTCGTCTCGTCAGGCACCTGGCCGACGAGCGTTTGACGCAGGTGGGTGAGGACCGTTCCGGCGGTCTCGCCGCGGGTCTGGTCGGGCCGTTCGGCGTTCGGCTGGTCGAGCCGGTGGTCGGGAATCTCCCGCCGGGTCCGCTCGATCATGGCGCGGCCGACGCCCACGCCACCCCGGTCCCAGATCCGGCCCAGGCCGCGACCGAGACGCTCGTACGACTCGTGCCGGTCGGTCGCCTCGGCGCGGAGGTCGGCCAGGTCCCGGACGGTGTCACCCTCGTGCCCGCCCACCTCGTCGTCGAGGCGCATCCGCTCCCATTCGGACACCAACTCGCGGCTCACCTCGACGGTTCGGGGCAGCACCGTCGAGGTCATGAAGTCGTCGACCGCTGCCGGGTCATCCGGGTCGACGCCGGCATGCCGCAGGACCGCGTCCAGCCGCCGGGCGCGCGAACTGCGCAGCATGCCGTCGTTCCCGCCGGTCAGCAATCCAGCACCGGGATGCCCGGCCGGGTCCCGGCGTTCCTGCCAGGCGGTGAGCAGGCTCCGCAGCTCAGCGTGCCGGCGGGGCGGGGTGGCTCCGACCGGCGCCAAGTTGTCGCCGATGGGCCACCGCATGCGGGCCGGCGACACCTGCTCGTTGCCGGTGTGGGGGAGGTCGGCGAGGTTCTGGACGATACCGATCTCGGCCGGTTGCTCGTGCGGGGGCAGTGAGTCGGGATCGACCCGATGGGTCATCAGCGAGTCACCGGTGGCCTCGGCAGCCAGGTGCACGACAGCCTCCGGCCGCAGCCGCAGGATGCCCGGTCCCGCGTTGGTCACCGGGCCGCTCGGGTCTGCCTCCACGCCGTCCGATCCGAGCAGGTTCGCGAAGGTGGACAACGGCACCAGGAAGGAACGCAGGACCGGCAGGGGCCGGCTGCTCAACGAGGCGTTCCCGGGCGCGTTCGAGCTGGCGGCGACCGACGTGCCGAGCATCACCATGGCCAGATCGGGCCGGTGCGTGATGCTGAGAGGCTCCCCGTTCGACGGTACGGCGAAGATCAGCCGCTCGCTGTCCGGGTCCTGCTGCACGTCGGCCGCGAAACCCTGCCCCGTGCCCTCGTCGGGGTTGACCTGCCACAGGCTCTGCCGCTCGGGCACGACCGCGAAGAGCCGGACGTTCGGCTCCCCGTGGCGGTGTTCGAGCCGGACTCCGTCCGGACCGGGGAAGGGTTCCGGCTCGGCCGGCGCGGTCACCCACCGTGCTTCGCCGTCTCGCGGTTCGTTCGGCGCCGCCTGCGACGCGGGCGCCCGGGACGGTGCCGTCGCCTGAGCGCCGTGGCTCGACCCGGCGGGTACGTCGGTCGGTGGAAGGGGGAAGGCGTCGAAATCGAAGCCGGAGAGATCGTCGTCCTGGCTGCCGACCGATTCCTGGTCGGTGTCCCGGGAGGTGAGGGGTACGTCGGTCGGTGGCAGCGGGAAGGCGTCGAAATCAAAGCCGGAGAGGTCGTCGTCCTCACTGTGCGCCGATTCGTCGTCGGAGTCAGTGCCGTCGTAGGAGTCGTCTTCCTCCTCCGACATCGAGTCATCGAACACGCTGTCCGGGTACTGGGCTGGTTCCCGAGCGGGAGGTACCTGAGTCAGGTGATGCACATCGATTCCGGAGATTTGCCGGAGCCCGAGGGACGTCAGGGGCATGCCCTCCGGCATCACCAGCACCGCGTTCGGTGCGACCGCTGTGGCGTCCACGGCGTCGACCAGGTCGAGGAGGATCTGGGTGTGACCGGGCGGCACCAGCCCGGTCGGCTTCCGGCTGGCCAGGATGAGTGGTCGTGTCTCCACCGGACCGGTCACCGCCGAGACGAAACGGTCCAGGTGTTCGTTCGGAAGAACAAGGAACGCCCAGTCCTCGAAGGTGGTCTGCGGTACAAGTACCCGACTGTTGAGCACCCGAACAGCCTTCGCGGTGTCGTACGCGAACCGCCGATCGGTCAACAACCGCACGTTCCGGGTGACCGGATCGATGCGATTGCTGTCGAACAGTCGTTGCAGCACGAGTTTCGCCTGGGCCGCCGCCGACCAGGTGTCGATCGGCTGCTCCTTCACAGCGAAGGTGTTTCCGTCGCGGCCCATCCTGGTCAGTGGAGCCACGACTTGGCTCTCCTGATGCAGCCAAATCTGGGTGAGGTATCGCACTGCGATCAGTTCCGGGGCGTTGTCGGGGTTCGGCAGCACGCTCATCAACGCCTTGGTGTCCGTCCGCCGTGGCATGCGCCAGCCCGGTGGCAGTTGAGGCACAGGCCCCGTCATGATCCTGACGGGCGCCGCGTCAGGGCCGAGCCTCCGGTAGGACGGGTACTCGTCGTTCAGGCCCAGCAGATGCAGCATTTCATGCAGCACGCGGTCCTCGACGCTGCGCGCATCTTTCAGCAGGCTCGTCGGCCAGTGGTGGGTGTCGGCGTATCGGTCCGCTGCCACGGCCTGCGCCACGGCTACTACGTGGTGTGCGCGGTCTTCATCGGTGAACTCCACCCGCAGGTGGAAAAGGTCGCCATCAGGCAGGCGCAGGCGCTGCTCGTTGATCCGAGTACGGACAGCGTTGGCCGCGTGTTCCTGCAAGCGTTGCACGTCCTGGAAAGGAACACCCGGCTCAGGGGCCAGGTGCAGGCGCAGGCGGAAAATCCGGACTGGCTGTGATAGGAGCTCGAGGCCGTCGGGATTCGGCTGCAGAACTTCGACTCGGGCCACGTCGTAGGCGGTGCTGCCGTCGAAGCTGTTGAGCAATGTGTCCTTGTCAACCGGGTCGAAGACATCCGGAATGTCGGCATTGACGGACCGGAAGGCAGCGTCCGGCAGCTGGTTCACCAGCTGGTCCATTTCGGTCCAGACGAAGTGATCCAGCTCGCGTGGTGGTAGCTCGGCACGCCACCAGCCCGGACCATCGATCAATCGATCGCTGGTCCGCCAGTAGCTCAGGAAGTCCTGCTGCGGTCGACGCGACTCGCGCCGTGGCCGATGGGGCTCGCCGGACTCCCGCAGTGGTGGCAACGGTGGCGCGACGGAAACCGTCACCTCGACCGGCATGGTGCGGGGAGTCACCCCGGTGCTGTCGATGGCACGGCTCTCGGCCGTCAGCGTGATCCCATTGAGGATCTCGTTCACCTGATCGACGCGCGCCGGACGGCCGGCCTGCAAGAGCCGGCTGGCCACCGCGACACCGAGCATCGCCTGGAACATTCTCCAAGCCGCGCGGACGCCGTCCGAGCCGTCGTAGAAGGGACCCTGCTGTGGATCGTAGTGGCCGGTCAGGGCAACCGTCGGGGCGGGCGCGCCCAAGCGGTGCGCGGTCACGGCACGTTCGGCGGTCACCGCCGCGGTCCGGGCGAGCACGGTTCGCGCCTCGGCGCTCAGCATTCCCGTGTCGGGGTCGCGGTCCAACTCCACGGCAAACGGATGGAAGATCGACGCCGGTCCGACGGCGGGACGCTGGTACCTCGTGACCACCGATTGCCCGACGTACCGCAGCTGGATCGAGTCCTCGGACGCGTGCTCGCCGGTCGTGTCCGGTGCCATCACCGAGTAGGTGACGACGGCCTGTGGCCGCGTGGCCGACGGCACCTTCTGCACTTCGGCCCACCTGGTCAGACCGAGATTGAGCTGCTGGTTCAGGAAGCCGGCCAACCGCTCACCGACACGCGCCGCCGCGTCGCCGTGCTGGAGGGTGACGGCTACGTCGACTGATAGTCGCTGGTGAGCGGCCGGTCCGTCCGGCCACATGGCGTTGAGGTTCTCGGCGTTCGTTGCCCGGGCTGCGTAGGCCCTCAGCCACTTCAGCGTGGGAACGGTGGGCAGCATGCCCTGACGCAGGTCCGCGTTCGGGTTGTCACGGCGGGCCTGGTCGAGTCTCGCCCGCAACTGTTCGCCGCGCAGCACGACCGGCGTGGCGGGCGCCTCGACGATGCGGTGGAGCCCATCGCCGTACAGCACGTGATCGACGTCAGGATTCCAATAAGGCCGGTCACTGTCCGGCTGGTTCTCGGCGAATCTGACGACCATGTGGTTGCGGCCCGGATGTATCTGAGCCTGGAAAACCACGGGCGTCCGGTCAGCATCGGCCGACATGTAGGCGGCCAGCAGATCGTCGATATCGGACTCGTGGGCCCGCTCGTCACCCGGACGGCCGGACAGCAGCCGGGCCGTCTCCGGATCGTTCGACCATTGCGCCGACATCTCCAAAACCGTGGGACTGAGGTCCGGAGCGTTGACGTCCACCGACGTTTCCACAACCTGGCCGTCCGGGGACAGCAGGTCGCCGTTGACGTCCCAGAAGGAGCTGAGCATGTCTTGAGCGTCGGGTTCCCTGGCTAACTCGACGTCGATGTCCGGGACGGGGGAGTCCGGAGGCGCGGCGTCCGGCTCTCCTCCGTTATCGCCGGGTTCGGGCGACGAGATGCGGCCGTTCTCCGCGTCGAAGGCCCCCGCATGGAAGAGGTTGGCGAGCCTGGCCAGTCCTGAATTCTCCTCGTCGAGGTAGGGCAGAGGAGACGGGAGCGGGCTCTCGTCGGGATCCGAGAAGTCGTCCGGTGCGTCGTCGGGCGTTCCGCGCAGGCCGGACGGGTCGGTTGCGCCGCGGGCGGGAGCGGTCAATTGGCCAGGCGCGGGCCGTACGGACCCGTACTGGCGACTCGTCGGAGCGTCGAGGATGGCGCGGGCGGTGGACCCGGACTCCGGGCCCGACCCCAGCACGTCGGCAACCGGCCGGTCGCCGATGGTTCGGATCTCCGCGCCGGTCGCGTCCAGGAACAGGACCCGCGTCGCGACCGGGGCCCGCAATCCGGTACGACCGATCAGCCGCCGGCCGCGAGGATTCTGCGGTTCGATCCACTGCAACGGGCTCTGCTCGTCGGCGGTGTGGTGCAGCGCGAACGCGTGTCCGATGCCGGAGAGCCGCTGTTGAAGGATCAGCGCGCTACTGCCGGGTCCGGCCGCCCGCACGACCTGCTCGACGTTGTCCCAGGACGGCACGGTGAGCCAGTCGGCGCCGGGTGCGAGGGTGTCCGCGACGTGCCCGGAGTTGACGGCTGCGTCGTCGGTGGTGGCGGAAGCCCGCGCGATGGAGGTGCGGCCGGGGTAGATCGCCTGCTGGACCGCGGCCAGCCGGACGACACAGTCGGCCGGGTCCTCCCCGGGCGCAAGGCGGCTGTCCGCCTCATCGGCAACCTGGTTGACCCGGGTTTCGAGGCCCGTCCGGTCCAGCCGTACGGGCGGCTGTATCCCGGGCGCGGAAGCCGTCGCGATGGCGCCGATGCGTGCCGGCTGGGTGGTAGGCGCGGTCTGCTCAGCAACTCGGCGATCATCGTCCGGCCGGCCGGCCGTCCCGGAGACGCTGGACGTGGTCGGCGTAGCGGTAGCCGGATCCACCCTCGCCGGCGTCTGCGGCGTGACGGCCGACGGGCCGCCCGTGATCGGGGCTGGCTCGCCCTCGGCATCCGTGCTCTCGGTGGCGGCTGTGTTGGCGGTGGCCGGGCCGTTAGTCGCCGTGTTGGTGCTGGCAGTGCCGCTGGCGGCCGCGCTGGAGGCGGCCGCGTCGGTGGTACCGGGGCCGTTGGCGACCAGGCCGTTGGCGACCGGGCCGGTGGCGACCGGACCGGTGGCGACCGGGCCTCCGGTGCCGACCGGGCCTCCGGTGGCGGCGGTGCTCCCGATGCCGACGGTCGGACCGGTGGTTGTGGTGACCGGGCCGCCGTTCGCCGTGGTGGTCGAGCCGGGGCCGCTCAGGTCCCGGGTACTGATCTGCTGCGGCCCGGAGGAGCCGTGGTTCGACGGCGCCGGAACACCGGTTGCCGTGTTCGTCGAGCCCGTGGTTCCGGTGCTCACCGGCCTGGTGCCGGCCGCGCCGGCGCTGTTCGCCGGGCTGGTCACCGGTCCGGCCGCGGTGCTGTTCGCCGGGCCGGTCACCGGGCCGCCGGTGGTACCGGTCACCGAGCCGCCGGTGGTACCGGTGACCGGGACCACGGTCGGTTCGGCGACCGGGCGAGCGACGGCCCAGGCCGGATTGCCTCCGCTGCCGGCGCCGATCGTGGCCGGTCCGGTCGTAGCGGCCGGCGCGGGGTGCGTGTTCTGGTTGCCGGGGACGGGCGGCCCGTTCACCACGGACGGACCAGCCGCGCCCTGCGACCCGTTGTCGACGTTGACCGTCGGCCGGCCGCCGGTGGCCGGATTCGCGCCCGGCTGCTCCGGGTCCTCCTGGTACGGCGGTGGCGGGGCGGATTCCCCACCGGTGAGAACCACGGACGGGTTGTCCCCCGTGACGACCTCCGGGCCGCCGCCCCCGGTGACCGCCGTCCCGCCGGCGGCTGCCGGGTTGACCGGGGGCGGGGCGGTGGCTTCCTCGTACGAGGGCGGCCGCGGCTCGTACAACGGCAGCGGCTCGTCGTCCTGGTTGGTGGTACCGGTGTGCGAAGGCGACGTGTTGCCGGAGGTGTCCGGCAGGTGGTTCTGTCCGCCGTTCAGGTGCTGGTGCAGCTGGCTGCCCAGCGCACTGCCGCTACCCTCGGCGATGCCGGAGATGCCGCCGGACACGGCCGTGGCCGGTACGGTGCTCCACTGCCAGCCCTGCCCGGTGACCATGTTGTAGGTGCCCTCGCCGACCACCTCGACGGCGCTCTCGTTTGCCACCTCCCTGGCGAAGTGGCTGAAGGCCTGGCCTTTGCCGTGCCCGCCGGCGTTCTTGCCGGCGGCGTCGACGCCCTTACCCGAGCCTTCGGCCCCCTTGCCGACGCCGCCGGCGCCCTCGGAGCTGCCGTCCTTGGCCAAGTCGCCACCGACGTCCTTGGCCACCACATTCTTGACGTCGGCGCCGACCGCCGTCTTGGCCGCGTTCTCGACGCCGTCGCCGGCCGCTTCCTTGACGGCCACCTTGGTGGCGGAATCGATCGCCGCGCCACCGCCGCTCTTGGCGGCGTTCTTGGCGAAGGCCTTTGCCAGCGCGCCACCGACCGCCCCGCCGCCGACGCCCATGGCCGCGCCGATCATGCCGGTCCACGCGCCCACCTTGGCGGCGTCCGCGGTGAGCTTGGTGTTCCAGGTCTTCTCGTGCCCCTCGGCGAGCAGGATTCCCTGGGCGACCGCGTCCATGAGCACCTGCATGCCGATGCCGACGGTCTCACTGATGACCACCGCGACGATCAACTGGGCCAGCCACTCGGCGATCACGAATTTGCCGACCAGCAGGCGCATCGCGAGCTCGGTGAGGATTCCGGGGTAGAAGGCCGCGAGCGCCATCGCGATAGCGAATTCGATCATCAGCTCGATGACCGTAAGAATGACCATGAGCTGGACGTACTCCACCTGGGTGGCGGAGTCCTCCAGGCCGTCGCCCATCCGGCGGACATATTTGGACGCGACGCCCAGGTAGCCGTCGTCCGCCACATAGTCCTTCATGGCATCGACGAAGGCCTTTTCGGACGCCCCCATGACGCCTTCCCGGATGCTGTTGACCGCCGAGACCAGCATCGGCATGACCTCGTCGATGGCCTCCGCGGCGTTGTGATGCGCCTCAGCCAGGTTGCGCAGCTTGTCGGGGTTGGTCCCGGGGAAGTCCTCGCCGGTGAGCCACTTCAGGAATTGGGCGGCGTCATCCGAAATCTCGATAGCCATCTCAGTGACGCCCCTTGTTCCGTGCTCTTACACGGGCCACGCCGGTCCGGCGGCGTGGCCCTGAATTCTTCAGCGGCTAGTGGTGGGTGTTCTTGTCCGCGCCGCGTGCCTTACGAGCCGCGTCGATGTTGTCCTGTTCAACCGCCGTCAGTACGGTCTTGAGCGAGTCGACGTTGCTCGTGTCACCGTTCGACATCCGGACGATGCCCTTGACGATCCCGGTCACCGTGGACGTCGAGCGCTGGAGTCCATCGTGGATCTGCTGGTCGGTTTCGCAGCGGATTCTTCCCGGAGGCATGTTCTCCTTGACGACGCGCTCAAGCTGGTGGCCGGCGACCGATATGACCTGGAACGCCTGCGTCAATTTGTCGCTGCGCAGACGATCGGTCTGCGCGCCGATTTTCGTCATTACTCCTGCCCTCCTTCTCCGCCGGGCCGATTCGCGCCCGGGAGCGGTTCGCTGACCAGCCGTACCGCTTCATCCATCATCTCGTCGAAGCTGCGCTTGCCATTCAGGACACCGAGCAGGGGCATGCGAGCGGGCAGGAGTTCCTCGAACATTCCCGTCGCGGTTTCCCGAGCCTGCTCACGAGCCGTTCTGGCGGTCTCGACCAGTAGGTTTCCCAACTCCGCCGGCGCCATGGTGCGGTACGCGTTCGTCGGGAACTTGATTTCCACCACGTCGCCCCGGCCGTCGACCGTGACGGTCACCGCCCGGTTCTTGGACGTCACCGTCGTCTCAGCCGACGCCATCGCCTGCTCGAAGCCCGAGATGGCGGCCTTCTGTTTCTCGAACGCGGCATACGCCTGCTCGATCCGATCGTGCATCGGACTTGTCATGGTCGCTCTCCTCCTTCAGTGAACCTTTCGACCGGGGCTCCGGGCCGGAGGGTCCGGGCCGTTGCCGGCGCCGCCGCTGCGGCACTCGCCACGGTGAGAAGGTTCAGCGGCCGCGGCTGGTCTGCCGGCCGGTGCCACGAGCCGGGCTGGACGGCGAACCGGGTCGTTGCGGCGCGGTAGGCGCCCAGGGCTCGCTATCCCGCCCCGAACCGTCGGATACGTCGTCGCGTCCGATGACCGCGGGCGCGACGTCGGGATCGGTTCCCCACACCTCTTCCTCCTCCGCCAGCCACGTGGTCCGCTCGCGGCCATCGTCCTTCTCGGTGCCGCCGCCCATGCCGCCCATCGGCGGCATCATCGGCATGCCGCCCAAGCCGCCCATGGCGCTCGCTGCGTCGGTGTCGTCGGCGCCGTGCGGGCCGTAGCCGAGCAGGTCGTTCAGACCGGACCCGCCGCCACCGGCGGGTGCCGGACCCATCGGACCGAGCTGCATCCCGTTGGGCGACGCCGCCCCGTTGTTCCCCCCGGTCAGGCCGCCGCCCGAGCTGCCCAGGCCGGAGAATGCGCCATCGTCGGACCCGGAGCTGCCGCCGAAGAAGTCGTGGCCCTCCGAGCCGGCTCCGCCGATGCCGGAGAAGTCACCGCTCGACGAGCCGCCGAGACCCGCGAACGAGCCGTCCGCGCCGCTGCCGCCGCCGAGGCCGGGGAAGGATCCCCCCGCGCCGCTGCCGCCGCCGAGGCCCGGGAAGGATCCCCCTGCACCGCTGCCGCCGCCGAGACCCGGGAAGGATCCCCCCGCACCGCTGCCGCCGCCGAGACCCGGGAAGGATCCCCCCGCACCGCTGCCGCCGCCGAGACCCGGGAACGATCCCCCCGCGCCATTGCCGCCGCCGAGGCCCGGGGACGCGCCGCCGGTACCGGGTTCGTTGTGGGAGTCGTCGAGACCCGGGAACGAGCCGCCGGCGCCCGGGCCGGTCGCGCCGCCCAGGCCCGGGAACGAGCCACTGGCAGTCGGCCCGCCGGCTCCCGGCAGGTGGTCGATGGGGCTCGGGTCCTCGTCGAAATCGGTTCCGTCGGCGCCACCGGCCACCCCGCCCGACTTCACGTCGTCGGGGTTCTTGCCGTTGTTGGTGAACTTGGGCCCGTTCAGGAGGCCGGTCAGCCCGCCGGCACCGCCGAGGTCGGCGCCGCCGCCGGCACCGGAGCCGCCGCCGTCTCCGTCCAGGCCACCGAAGCCGTTCCCGCCGCCGGTGCGGAGCAGGTCGCTGAAGTCGGGGCCGCCGGTTCCGCCGATGCCACCGCCGGTTCCACCACCGGTGCCGCCGCCGCTTCCGCCACCGATGCCACCACCGATGCCACCACCGCCGCCGCCACCGCGGAGCAGGTCGTCGAAGTTGGGGCCACCCTTGCCGCCTCCGCCGCCACCGCCGCCACCCTTGTTGAGGATGTCGTCGAGGTTGATGCCGTTCTTGCCGTCTCCGCCGCCACCCTTGTTGAGGATGTCGTCGAGGTTGGGGCCGCCCTTGCCGTCGCCCCCGCCCCCGCCGCCGCCGGTGTTGAGATCGGGCGTCGGCGGCGGAGGCGGTAGGTAGTTCCGCAGGTCCGACATGTTTTGGTAGCTACGCTCGAAGCTGTCCCGCAGCTTCTGGTACTGCTGGGCCATCTTCTCGTGCAGAGGCGCAACCTTGGACATGAAGTAGCTGTGCATGTCCGCGTTCAACTGGCTGATCGCGTTGCCCGGGTCGCGGAAGTCATACGACTTCGAGCCGTTGCCGAAATCGATGTTGATCGGCCAGGTCTTCAGGTTTTGCCAGACGACGAGTGAGCCGTCGTTCCACGCCTGCTTGTTCCAACCGTTGGTGTGCTGGCCCAGCGCATCGATCGCGTGCTCGATGGCCTGCATCACCTTCGCGACCATGCTGCTCGGCTGGTATTCGGGATGGCTGGAGAAGTCCGACCACGCCTGCCGGACCTGGTTCCAGAACTCCGTCGCGGCGTCCCCGTTGTCGTGCAGCAGTTGAACCCAGTCGCTGGTGGTCTTGAGGTCCTCCCGGAGCAGCTTCATCTCGTCGCGGAGGTTCGCGAGCGTCTGCTGGAACGCCTGGGCCGCCGATCCCTGGAAACCCGAGCCGTGAGTGTCGATCTTGTTGACCTCACCCTGCAGGCGCTGGGTCGTGGCCTCCAGCCACATGGCGAGGTTGTAGAACGACTCGGCCGCCGTGTGGAACGACTGCGGGTCCAGCGGCAGCGGGCTCGGCGGCGCGTTCAGGATGTTGTTGCTGTGGTTCCACCACTCGTTCCAGAAATGCTCGTGCGGCGAGTACTCGTCCGATTTGACGTACCAGTCGACTCGGCCCTTGATAATCCAGTAGGCGTCGTGGACGGCGTCGTCGACGACGTTGAAACTGCTCGCGGTGCGCCGGTAGATGGTGAACTCGTTGGCGTCCGCCGTGCCCATCGAGTCTTCCCACGGCCTGTTGCCCCTACTGTGGACGTAATAGCCCGCGTTCAGCAAACTGATCCAGGACGGTCCGGTGAACTGCCGGCTGTCCATGCCGTCCGCGTTGAGCACAGTGATGAGGCCCTGTTCCCAGGCGGGCAGGGCTTTGGGGTCAGAATTGGGCTGGGTCATCGAGGGCCTCCACGTGCCTCGGCACTAGCTACCGGGGAACGACTCGGGGGGATTGGTCAGTGGGTCGCCGGCGGCGGGACCGCGCCCGAGCCGCCCCCGTTCAGGTAGCCCTGGAAGGCCGCGTACGACTTGTTGGCGGCCTCGGTGGCGTCGCTCGACGCGAGGATGTGGTCGAGGCCCTGGCCGTAGGTGGAGAACTTCTGGTCGAAGTTGGTCAGCTTCTGGTCCGTGGCGTTGCCCAGCGAACTGATCCGGTTCTTCAGGCTGGTGCCGGCATCGAACTTGTCCCCACCCGCCGCAACGGTGAGGCTGTTGAGGTGGCCGCCGTGGGGATGGCTGGTGTCACCCGCGTTGACACCGGACTTGACCTGGTTGATCTGAGCCCGGAGCTGGGTCAGCACGGCCTGGACATCCTTGATGAAGCTCTCATCGATTCTGATGGTCTTTGCCATGACAAGTCTCCTTTCGTAGCGGGCTCGGTGAACGCCGCCGCGGCGGCGGCCGCACATCGGTGCCGCCGCCCCGGCGACGGCTCAGTGGAAGATGCGTGCGCCGCTGTGGTCACCGGCCACGTAGTTGTCGATGATGTCGACGAGCGAGTGTCCGCTCTCGCCTAGCGCCAGCTTGAGGTCGTCGGTCGCGGTGTTCAGCTGGTTCTGCACCTCGGTGTAGTTGTTGATCGCGTTACCGGCGTTCGCGGCCTGGTACCGCGCCGCCGCGGTCTTGAGATCCTCCAGGGACTGCTCCAGCTTCTGGGTCAGCGCCTGCAGGGTGCTCGCGCATTCGTGCGCAGCCCTGGGATCGATACCGTAGGTCGCCATGTGATCTCCTTTTCGAAATGGAAGCGCCGTTGGCGAGTGTTCTCCGGACTCAGGAAGCCCACCGTCCGTTGCCGCCACCACTGAGGCGGGTCACCAACGACGAGTTGTCCGACTCGGTACGGGTCTGCAACTGCACCAGGGCGTTCACCTTGCCGTTGAGCGAGTCCAGCGCGGTGCGTGCCTGCTTGAGGCCCGCCGCCAGTTCGTCGATGTGCGAACCGAATCCGGTGGCTGCATCGCCCGTCCAGATGCTGGCCAGCATCGAGTGCAGGGTGTCGAGCTGGCTCTGGGTTTGCCGCTGGTCGGCGTCCGCCGTGTGGAACGCGTTGATGAGGACTTTCGCGGACGCCTCATCGCTGACGATTGGACCGGTCATTACTACTCCTATCTATCGTGGTGGTCTGCGCGCTCGGCCACTTCGTCCGGTTCGAGCCATCGGCAGACAATTTCCCCCGGCCGATCACTCCGTGGCCGATGCGGTATCGAGTAATGGTCCGGTCGGCAGCATTTCCAGCAGTTCTCGGGGAACCGGGTGGGCTCTCGTCGAGGGGAAGCCGAGCACGCCCGCCACCGCCGCCGAGCCCAGCGGATACTTGATCCCGGCGTCCGTCACCAGGTAGAACCCCGATCCCGCGGCCTGGTCCATCCGCCCGGCCAGGACAAGACCACCAACGCCGGGTTGCACGGTGACCGCCGCGGCGGTCCGGTCGGTCCGTGTGAGCCCCGCCCCGTCCTGCACCGCCGTGGCCGCGGGTCCCCGCGTATCGGCGGTCACCTCCACCCCGCCGTCCGCCATCGACTGGCGAACACACCAGCTGCCGCCCGCCGGCGTCGGTGCCGGGCGCGGCGGGATGTCCGGCAGCCCGTCCGGCAGCGCCGGCCGGCGCGAGACCGGGAGTTGCACCAGCGCCGCCGGGCTCAACTCGTGCGGCGCCACCGGCCGTCCGTGGTATGCCTCGGCGGTCGCCGGATCGGCGGCGACGATCGCGTACGCGACCGGGCTCAGTTCGGCCAACCCGTCCTTCATCAGCAGGTAGCGTCGCTCCGGGGTGCCCGCCGTCTGGGCCGTGAAGAGCTCGCCGATGGTGGTCCGGCGACCGTCGATGTCCGGTCCGGCCGTGCCCCGGCCCGGCACGGCGGGCGGGGCGATGTCCGGCCCGACCGGCACGGACTCCAGCCAGTTGGTGCCCACCGTGACCGGGGCGTCCTCGTAGCCGAGCACCCGGGCCAGCCAGGTCTCGGCCAGCCGCAGCCGACGACCACGCCACACCAGGAAGGTGTCGTCGCCGTCGGTAACCACGACGGCCTGGTCCGGCGAGAGCGGGGTGTCGTGGCGCGCCGCGGTGTCCGCCAGGTCGATGGCCAGCGAGGTACCGACCGACTGCGCACCGGACCGGTCCCGGACGGCGATCGCGCAGACCGTCCACACTTGACCGCCCACCGTGTTCCCGGTCGGTAACGCGTCGGGGGCGCCGACGATCCCCACCGGCTGGCCGTGTGCCACACCGCGCAGCGACTTGCCGGAGACCGTGACCATCTTCGGCGCCTTGCCGAAGAGCAGGCGCGCGGAGCTGTAGTTGAGCACCGGCCGCAGCAACCCGCCGACGTAGATGTACCGACTGCCGGTCTCCTTCTCCACCACCACCACGCCCGGTTGCCGCCACGTGCTGGCGCCGCCGGGCACGACGAAGCCGAAGACCGCGAAGCCGCCGAACATCAGCGCGGCGATCAGAACGCCGGAGATCGTTCCGGTGACCATGCGGCGGTTCGGGTTCTCCAGGCCGTCCGGATCGGCGCCGACCAAGGCACTGGTGAGCCGGCCCAACACGTACGACTGCGCCTGGACCTGGTCACGACGGGACTGCACGGCTCAGCCCCCCAGCGCCCGGGCAGCGGCGTACGCCCCGAGCACCGCGAGCAGAATCGGCAGCAGGGCGACGGTGGAGACCACCTGGACCAGGTCGGCGATTCGCCCCCAGTACGGCATGATCCGGCGCTCCGGCAGGCGCCGTCCGATCAGGAACAGAACGCCGCCGGCCACCGGCGCCAGCACCACCGGCACGATCAGCCGGATCACCGGCGACACCTCGGCCGCGAGGGCCAGACCGACGGTGAGCAGGCCGACAACTGACGGCAGTGCATGTGCGAGCCGGTGCCAGCCGCTGGTCATCGGCCGGAGCGCCAGCAACCGCACCAGTGCGACCAGCCCGACCAGGGTCCACGCCGCCCAGCCGCCGACCATCGCGACGAGCACCAGGCTGATCGCGGTGACCACCGCGAGCCCGGCGTAGAGGCCGGTCATGAATTGGTCGGCGCGGGCGGCCTGACTCAGCAGTGACTCGCTGGGTTCCGGGTCGATGTCCTCCTGGAGGTGCTCCGGCTCGGTGGGCAGCGGCGCCAGGTAGATCCGGGCGAGCCGGAACGCGACCAGCGGAACGAGGATCGTGGCCACGGTCGCGACCACCGCGGCGACCGCGGCGGCCTCACCCGCGCTCAGAGAGACGAAGGCCGACAGTCCCGCGGCGACGACGGCGACCAGCGTGCCGGCGACGACCGCGGCGAAGAACGGGGCTGCCCAGCCGACCAGCATCGCCGCCAGCAGAGCACACACCAGCATGGCGACCGAGGCGGTGAACGTCTCCGCCCCGCTGAAGACCAGCGCCGTGCTGCCCCGGGTCGAGTCCGGCGCGATCATGCCGGCCATGGCGGCGTACCCGACGCCGGCCGCCGCGGCGACCATGCCGAAGCCGCGGTCCGCCGCCGCCCGGGTCAGCCCGAAGGCGCCGGCCAGGCAGATCACCGTGATGGCTAGCGCGCACAGCGCCCTGGCCAGCGCCGGTCCGGGCATCGCCAGCGTGACGACACCGAACGCGAGAACGACGGCGAGCGCGCCGAGCGCGGCCCAGCAAATCATCTCCGGCCGCCACCGTCCGGGCCGGGCACCCATTCCGGTGGCGATACCGTCCGCGAGGTCGTCGAAGTGCACCGGCGGGATCTGGTCGGACCGGGGCCTGAGGTGGATCGTCTCGCCGTCCTGCAGGCCGACTGCCGCGACGCTGCTGTCCTCGTCCAGCGGCGGCCCGCCCAGACGTTGCAGCACCCAGCCCCCGTGCGCCAGGCCGGCGTCGGCCAGGTTGTCGCCGAGATGGTGCAGCAGCGCGGGCAGAAGGTCGGCCACCAGCACATTGGCCGGCACCGCCACCTCGATCTGCCGGTCCGGCCCGCGAACAACGAGACGGCACATCTCGGCGGGACCCGTGGTGCCGCTCGCGACCGTCGAACCGACCGGTGCCGCCCGTCGGCTCAGATCCTCGGCGATGCTCACACCTCCACAACGGAAGGATGACCCGGCCTGTTCAAAATCGATGCCGGGTTTTCCGGGCTGGACATTGAGCCAAATCGGTTCTGGTACGTCGTATGAGGTGCCGGACGGCGGCAGTCGTACGCCGGTCGGCTGCGAGACCAGGACGCGGGCAACGGCCCACGAAGCGGAAGGCTGGCCCTTGAGTACGGTGCTGTTCCGACGCCCGGCCAGGCGTAACGGCCCACCGATGCCCTCCGGTGACATCAACCTGCAGGAGCCTCCGGTCCTACCGGAGGTGCAATCCGGCGCGATGCGTCAGGCCATGACGGTCCTGCCGATGCTGCTGATGTCCGGCGTGATGATGATGATGTACGTCACGCGCAGCGGCGGACAGCTTCTCTGGGTGATGCTCGGCCTGATGGCGGTGTCAATGGGCGGCATGCTGGTCGGTCAGGTGGCCTTCGGCGGGATGGACCGCAAGCGGAAGCTCGGCGGGGACCGCCGCGACTACCTTCGGTATCTTTCCCAGAACCGCAAGCGGGTCCGGCAGCAGGTGATCCGCCAACGTGAGGCCAGCGACTGGCAGCACCCCGACCCCGCCTCGCTGTGGTCGCTGGCGATGACCTCCCGCCGGTGGGAGCGCCGCCCCACCCATCCGGACTTCCTGGAGGTCCGGGTCGGCACCGGGGAGCAGCGACTGGCGGTCCGGATCACTCCATTGCAGACCAAGCCCATCGAGGACCTGGAACCGTTGGCGGCGAAGTCGCTGCGGCGCTTCATCCGTGCCTACACCACCCTGCAGGACCAGCCCGTCGCCCTGTTCCTGCGTGGCTTCGGGCAGATCCGGCTCTCCGGGGACAAGGAGGCGGCCCGCTCACTGGCGCGGACCATCCTCGCCCAAGTCATGACGTTCCACGCACCCGAGGAGGTGCGGCTCGCCCTCTGCGTCGCCGGGGACGGGGCGCAAGCCTGGGAGTGGGCGAAGTGGTTCCCCCACGTGCAACACCAGACGCAGCAGGACGCCGCCGGCCACGTACGCCTGATCGGGGAGACCGTCGAGCAGGTCGAGCGGCATTTCGGCGACGACTTAGCGGCACGCCCGCGGTACGAGCAGGGCGCGACGCCGAGCCGGGACGAACCGTTCGTGCTGGTGATCCGCGATGGCGGCCGGATGGGCAACGGTAGCCGGATGGCGACCGCCGGTTACCGCAACGCCGTTCTCATCGACCTCGACGATCCCACGCCGGCCACCGCCAAGGGCACGCTGTGCCTGCACACCGAGGGCGACGACCTGTTCATGGTGCGCCGGGACCGGCTCGGCAACGAGGAGCGGACCCGGCTGGCCAAGCCGGACGGAATCAGCGCCGCGCGCGCCGCGGTGATCGCCCGGCTGCTCTCCCCGTACCGGCTCGGCATCGTGACCGAGACCACCGAGGACAATCTCAAGTCCGACTTCGACCTCGGCACCATGCTGAAGATCCCCGACCTGCGACGCCTCGACTTGGGCAAGCTGTGGGCCCCCCGCCGGACCAGCGAGCGGCTGCGGGTGCCGATCGGCATCGACGCCGACGGCAACCCGGTCGAGCTGGACATCAAGGAGTCGGCGCTGGGCGGGATGGGGCCGCACGGCATGCTCATCGGCGCCACCGGCTCGGGCAAGAGCGAACTGCTGCGGACCCTGGTCCTCGCGCTGGCGACGACACACTCGTCGGAAACCCTGAACTTCATCCTGGTCGACTTCAAGGGCGGCGCGACCTTCCTGGGCCTCGACCAACTGCCGCACACCTCGGCCGTCATCACCAACCTGGCCGACGAGGCTGCCCTGGTCGGCCGCATGCAGGCCGCCATTCACGGCGAGCTGGTCCGCCGGCAGGAACTGCTCCGCCAGGCGGGCGGGTTCAGCTCCGTCCTCGACTACGAGCGGGCTCGCGCGCAGGGCTCGCCGCTGGACCCGCTGCCCACCCTCTTCATCGTCGTCGACGAGTTCAGCGAGTTGCTCGCCGCGCACCGCGACTTCATGGACCTGTTCGTGATGATCGGGCGGCTGGGCCGGTCGCTCGGCGTGCACCTGCTGCTGGCCAGCCAGCGCGTGGACGACGGCCGGATCGGGCAGCTCGAGTCGCATCTGTCGTACCGGATCGGGCTGCGCACCTTCTCGGCGATGGAGTCCCGCTCCGTGATCGGTGTCCCGGACGCGTACGAGTTGCCGCCCGCTCCCGGTAACGGCTACCTGCGCACCGACGTCTCGACGTTGATCCGGTTCAAGGCCGGTTACGTCTCCGGCGCCTACCGCGACACGACCAGCCGGGTCCGCAAGGAGATCGTGCAGCAGCAGGTGGTGCCCTACCTGCTCGACTACGTCGAGTCGCGGGCGCCGGAACCTGACCTGCCGGAACCCGAGTCGGAGGATCCCGAGTCGGCACCGCAGCAGCGCAGCGTGCTCGCCACCGTGGTCTCGCAGTTGCTCGACCAGGGTCCTCCCGCACACCAGGTGTGGCTGCCGCCGCTGGGCGCCTCGCCGACCATGGACCAGCTGCTGCCCGCCCTGGTGCCCGACCCGGACTTCGGCCTCAGCGCGACCGATTGGCCGGGCAACGGGCGGCTCATCGCCCCGGTCGGCTTCATCGACAAGCCGTTCGAGCAGCTCCGCGACCTGCTGATCGTCGACCTGTCGGGGGTCGGCGGGCACGTCGGCATCGCCGGCGGCCCCCGTACCGGCAAGAGCACGCTGGTACGTACATTGATCAGCAGCCTGGCGCTCACCCACAGCCCGCGCGAGGTGCAGTTCTACTGCCTCGACTTCGGCGGCGGCACGCTGTCCGCGATGGCCGGGCTACCGCACGTGGGCAGCGTCGCCGGCCGGTTGGACATCGACCGGGTCACCCGTACGGTCGCCGAGGTCACCAACCTGATCACCCAGCGGGAACGGCGGTTCGCCGCGCTCGGCGTGGACAGCATGGTCACCTACCGGCAGCGCCGGGCGGACGGCCAGATCACCGACGACCCGTACGGTGACGTCTTCCTCGTCGTCGACGGCTGGTTCACGCTGCGGCAGGAATTCGAGGCGCTGGAGGGTGCGCTCCGGCAGATCGCCTCCCAGGGCCTCAACTTCGGTGTCCACCTGCTGATGACGGCGTCGCGCTGGTCCGAGGTGCACCACGCGATGCGCGACCAGATCGGTACCCGGTTGGAGCTGCGCCTGGGTGACCCGGTCGACTCCACCATCGACATCCGGCTGGCGGCGACCGTGCCGCAGGTTCCCGGACGCGGCCTCACCGGGGAGAAGCTCGACTTCCTCGCCGCCCTCCCGCGCATCGACGGCAACGCCGACCCGGAGAGCCTTGCCGACGGCGTACGGTCGTTCGTCTCGATGGTCGACGAGTTCTGGACCGGACCTGCGGCACCGGCCGTGCGGACCCTGCCCACTGTGCTGCCCGCGGCGTCGCTGCCGGTGCCGGACGGTGACATGCGGATCGCGCTCGGACTGGACGAGGCCGGGATGCAGCCGGTCTGGCACGACTTCGCCGACCTGCCGCACCTCACCGTGCTCGGCGACAACGAGAGCGGCAAGACGAGCCTGCTGCGGTATCTCGCCCGGTCGGTCATGACGCGGTACACGCCGGCCGAAGCGAAGATCATGCTGGTCGATTACCGCCGGGAGCTGTACGACTCGGTGCCCGAGGAGTACCGGTTGGGTTACTCGGTCTCCGCCGACTCCACCCGGGAGACGGTCGCCGACGCGGTCGCCGGTCTCGCCCCGCGCATGCCCGGCGCGGACATCAGCCCGGAGCAGCTGCGCCGCCGGGACTGGTGGTCCGGTCCCCAGCTGTTCGTCCTGATCGACGACTACGATCTGCTCGCCGGTCAGGACAACCCGTTGCTGCCGCTGCTGCCCTACCTGTCCCAGGGCGCGGACATCGGCTTCCACCTGGTCCTGACCCGGGGCGCAGCGAACGTGATGCGAATGTCGATGGATCCGCTGATCCGCCGCTTGCAGGAGACCAACAGCCCGGAGCTTGCCTATTCCTGCCCGCCGTCGGAGGGCCCGCTGCTCGGGAACGTCAAGCCCCGTCTCCTGCCCCCGGGGCGCGCGCTACTCTGCACCCGGCGCGGGGCTCGGCTCATGCAGACGGCGTACAGCGCGGTCGACGAGACCGACAGCCAGGCGGCCACCATGGGTGTGGCCGCCCGGTAAGACCTCGCACGGCGTTGTGCCCCCATTGAACCTCGGACACCCGCCCGCCGTCGTGATAGTCGTCAGCCGTACGGAAGAAAGACGAGAGTGCGATCGATGCCGGATACGGTCAGGTCAAAACTTCGCGGTTGGTTCCGCCACCGATCCGGGAAGTTGCAGCCCGTACCGCCCGGGTCCGAGCGGCTACCGCGCGTGCTGCGCCGCGGTGGGTGGCTCGGCAGCCCGCTCCGCCGGGGCCTGGCCGCCGGCGCTCTGCTGCTGGTGGTCGTGCTCGTCGGTGCGGTGGCCAGCTCCGGCTTCGGCACCGCCGTCGCGAACGACGGGACCGCCGAGGGAAACCCGGTGCCGGCCAATCAGGTGCAGCCGATCGCCGCCGCGGCACTGTCCTGCCCGATGCTGAACCCCGCGAAGCTCGCCGGGCAGCTGATGATGGCCTCGGCATTCAACGCCAACGCGCGGATGGCCGGCGGCGGCAGCGGTGTGGCCGGGCTGACCGATGCTTCCTGGAATTCCTGGCGGCCCGGACCGGCAGCCAAGCGCACCGACCCGGCGTCCAACATATTCGCGCTCGCCCATCAGATGTGTGATCTGGCCGGCCAGGTACGGCAGGCAGGTGTCGGTGGCGATCAGTGGCGTCTGACGCTGGCGGCGTTCCACTCCGGCGTGGCGGCCGTCCGGGACGCGAAGGACGTGCCCGCCGGCGCCCGCGACTATGTGGACCGGGTGGCCGCCTACGCCGCCTGGTACGCCCGCCGGCCCGAGTTCGCCGGCGCCTCCCCGAGCCCGTCCTCCGGGCCGGCCGGTGACGTGACCTTGAGCGCTGGAGCCCCGGCCAAACCCGTTCCGGCCGGCTACGTCGCCGCGATCATGGCGGCCGGACGGATCTGCCCCGCGGTGTCACCGTTCCGGGTCGCCGCCCAGCTGATGGCCGCCTCCGCTTTCAACCCGAACCTGCTCGGCCCGAACGGTGCCCAGGGCGTCGCTCAGTTCACGCCCGAGGTGTGGACCCGCTACACCCCGAACGCCGCCGCCACCTCGCCGTGGGATCCGAGCGCCGCGATCCCGGCCCTCGGCCGGACGATGTGCGCGCTGATGGGCGAGTTCGGCGGACTGGGCAGTGATCCGTACCAGATTGCGCTCGCCGCGTTCGCGTGGGGACCGGACGCGGTGCAGCGGGCCGGCGGCGTGCCGGACGCGGCCAGCCTGGCCAAGTACGCCACGCTGGTGAACGGTTACACCGAGACCTACAGCCACGATCCGCGGCTGGGCGGTAAGCCGGCGACGGCTCCGCGCCCGACCGTCCAGCCGTCGGGTCCCGCCGGTGCCCCGGCGTCCGCCGGAGCCGGCGCGCAGCCGGCCCTGGCCGCCGGC
>NZ_CAKUCL010000049.1 GCF_934643405.1 uncultured Actinoplanes sp. | reverse complement strand
CCCCGGCGAAGATGCGGCCATGACCTCGCCCGAGACCGATCCGAACTGCGGCGTGGCCCACGGCGCGGCCGCCGAGCGGCCTCACCGGCGTGGCTCGGTGAAACTCTCCAGCACCGTCGCCATGGTGGGCTGCTCGGCGGCCCACGAACCGGCCGGTGCCCGCCAGTCGATCAGGTAGTCGCCGGCGACCCGTCGCAGTCCGCGCATGGGCATCCCGCCGGGTCCGCGGTACGTGAACTCCCAGACGGCGTCCGGCGGCTCGGGCAGCGCCAGGATCCGGATCCGGTGATAGCCGGGCAGGAGCTGGAACTGCTTCTCCTCGGCGATCATCGCGGCCACCACGTCACCCCGCGGCTGCTGGCGGCGTTCCACCCGCACGACCGGCCGGCCGCCGGGCCCGCGCATCAGCAGCCCGCCGTCGTCCTGCCGGCTCACCCGCCAGCCGGGCGGCACCGCGATCCGAAAGCCGGCCGAGTCGGCCCACCAGGTGAAACCGGCGGCCAGCACGGTCGCCGGGGCCGGCACGGCGGTGACCGGAACGGAGCGCGGCGCCTGGCCGTCGTCGCTGAGCACCCGGGCCGCGCCCAGCGACGACGCCGCCACCAGCACCAGACCCGCCGCGACCGCGCGGCGCAGGCGGACCGGGCTGCGCACCACCCGGCGCAGCCGGTCGGTGGCCTCGGCCGCGGACATCCGCTCCTCCGGCCGGCGCCGCAGCAGCCCCTCGATGACCGGCGCGATCGGACCAGCCCGGCGGGGCGGGTCGGGCTCCGCCTCGGCGAGCGCGTGCAGCAGGGCCTCGGTGCTGTCGCGCTGGTAGGGCGGGCGGCCCTCGACCGCGTGGTAGAGCGTGGCGCCGAGCGACCACAGGTCGGCGCGCTCGGTGGCCACGCCGTGCGACAGCCGTTCCGGCGCGAGATATTTCGGCGAGCCGAACGCGATCCCGGCGCTGGCCAGGGCGGCCATGCCGGCGCCGGTCACCACCGGGCCGAAGTCGGTCAGCAGGATCCGGCCGTCGTCGGCGATCAGCACGTTGCCCGGCTTCACGTCCAGGTGCAGCACCCCGGCCCGGCCGGCGGCGCCCAGCCCGGCCAGCACGGCCAGCCCGATCTCCGCGGCCCGGCGTGGCGTGACCGGCCCCTCCTGCTCGATGACCTGGAGCAGCGAACGGCAGGCGATGTACTCCATGACCAGCCACGGCGTGGAGCTGTCGTCGAGGACGGTGCGGATGCGCACGACGTTGGGGTGGCGGACCCGGGCGAACGCGCGCGCCTCCTTCAGGGTCCAGCCGCGGACCAGTTCCTCCTCGGCCGGCGTGAGACCGGACGGCGGCGGGCATGCCTTCAGCGCCACCGGACGATCGAACCGCTCGTCGACGGCGAGCCAGACCCGGCTCAGGCCCCCGGACCCCAGCGGACGAACTATCCGGTAGCGATAGGCAATCCGGTCCCCTATCGCAGTCATGTCGTCACCCTCCGCGTTACGACCGTACTGCACAGACGACGGATCAGTTGCCACCCGGAAAGGTCTTCACCGTTGTCGATGGCGGGCGTAGCGTCTGCCACATGCCGGTTCGCGGACCCCTGCTCCCTGTTCTCTGCACCGGCCTGCTGGCCCTGGCGCCGGCCGGCTCGGTCCCCCGGCAACCGGCCGTGATGCCCGATTCCGCCCTTGTCGTGCTCGAATCGGCACCCGCCGCGGCCGATCTCGCCATCCGCTTCGAGGCTCTGCTCGGGCAGCACTCGGTCCTCGCCGCCGACCTGATGCGCAGCCGGATCCGCGGCGACGACGATTTCGTCCAGGCCGCGAACGCCGCCCTCGGCAAGAACACCGCCGCCATGACCGCGCTGGTGCGGCAGATGTTCGGGGCACCGGCGGCGCAGGCGTTCAGTCCGAAGTGGTCACGGCACATCGTGGCACTTTTCGCGTACGCCGGCGCGGTCGCCAATCAGGACGAATCAGCGCGTAAGGACGCCGAGAAGCAGCTGACCGCGTTCGAGAAGGATCTGGGCGGGTTCTTCGCCGGCGCGTCGAAGGGACGGCTCACCCCGGCCGCCGCCCAGGGCGCGGTCGTCCAGCATGTCCGGCATCTGACCGAGCAGGCCGACGCCTACGCCAAGGGCGACTACGCGACCGCCGACGCGATGTACCGGATGGGCTACCAGCACACCTACGACCTGGGCCTGGCCCTGGCGAACGCGCTGCTGCCGGCCGCCGACGTCAAGACGCTGAGCGAGCCGATGTGGCGGCTGCGCTCCCAGCTCGGCCGGCTGCTGGCCGAGCACGCGGTGCTGGTGGAGGACGTGACCCGCGCGGCGGTGACGAACACGCCGGACTTCGACGCCTCCGGCAAGATGATCAATGGCAACACCCGCGACCTGACGGCCGCGATGGACACCCTGTTCGGAGCGGCGGCGGCCAAGCGGTTCCAGTCGCTGTGGAGCGATCACGTCGACAGCCTGGTCGAGTACGCCGCGGGCACCGCCGCCAAGGATCAGGTTCGCAAGCAGCGGGCTCGCGACGGCCTGCACGACTTCGAGAAGAAGATGGCCGACTTCCTGACCACCGCCACCGGCAAGCGGGTGAGTGCGAAGACCCTGTCCGCGGCGCTGCTCAGCCACGACGAGATGCTGCTGCGGCACGCGGACGCCTACGCGGCCCGTGACTACGCGTCGGCGCACGACATCGCGTACGACACCTACGACCACATGTTCGAGCTGGCCCGGCAGCTGGCCGACGCGTTCGGCGCCACCGTGGCGGCGAAGCTGCCGCACGGCGGCGCGCAGACCGGGTACGGCGGGATGGCGACCGTGGTGGAGTCGCGCTGACATGGTCCGTGCCACCCGGATCGCGTCACTGACGGGCCTGGCGCTGGCCACGTTGACCGTCCTGACCGGCGCGCAGGCGCCGGTGTCGGTCCCGGCCGGCCCGGTCGCGTCCGCGTCCCCGCCGGCGTCCGGGACGAGCGCGGCCGACTCGTTCCGGTCGGCCCGCGACTACGACCAGGTCGCCGAGCCGGTGCGGCTGCGCATCCCGTCGTTGCGGGTCAACAGCCCGCTGCAACATCTGGGCCTGCAACCGGACGGCAGCATCGCGGTCCCGTCGCGCGCCGATGTGGCCGGTTGGTACGACAAGGGGCCGCGGCCCGGCCAGTCCGGCCCCGCGGTGATCCTCGGGCACGTCGACTCGCACAACGGTCCGGGCGTCTTCATCGATCTGATCCGGCTCAAACCCGGCGCCCTGGTCCAGGTCGACCGCGCCGACCACACCACGGTGACGTTCCGGGTGACGTCGCTGTCGCGCGTCCCGAAATCGGCCTTCCCCACCGATTCGGTCTACGCGCCCACCCTCGACCCGGCGCTGCGCCTGGTCACCTGCGGCGGCAACTTCGACAGATCCCGTGGAAGCTACCGAGACAATGTCATCGCCTTCGCCGACCGCGCCTAGGCGCCGGCTGTCCGCGGCCCTGGCCGCCTTCGTCGTGCTGGCCGCGGCGCCGTCGCCCACGCCGCGTTCCACCGCGGCCGTGCCGCTGCCGGTGGTGGCCGCGGTCAGCGGCGGCGGCGAGACCAGCCTCGTCGTCGACCTCGGCGCGAGTGCCCGGATCGGCAAACCCGGTGCGGTGGTGACTCGCAACGGCGTACCGGAGAAGGCGGACCTGCTGCCGCTCATGTCCGCCGGGCTGAATGTGGCGATGGTGGTGGACACGTCGGAGGCGGGAGCCTCGACGTTGCCGGCGTGGCTCAGCGCGGCCGCCCGTTTCATCCTGGAAGCGCCCGGCTCCACCGAGTCCGTCGTGATCACCGCGGGTGCGCCGGCGAAGACGGTGATCACCGCGCGGGAGGGCCCGCTGCCCATCGTCGGCGCGCTCAACGGCCTGCGGGCGGCCGGCGGCCGGGACACCGCCGCCGCGCTCCGGCTGGCGTCCTTGGAGTTCCCCGATGCCCGCCCCGGACGGCGGCTGGTCGTCCTGTACACGACGGCGGACGACGCGGGCGACACGAGGGCGGAGACGCTCGCCGCCGGGCTCCGTGCTTCGGGAACCATCCTCGTCGTCGTCGGGACCGCCGACCCGGACCGGTTCTGGAGCGATCTCGCGGCCGAGACCGGCGGCTTCTTCGCCCCGGCCGGAAACCCCGTGGTGGTTCCCGCGCTGGACCAGGTCCAGACCACCCTGCGCAGCCGGTATCTGATCCGCTTCCCGACCCCGTCGCAGCTGCCGGCCCGCGTGGGAGTCCAGGTCCGGACCACCGACCTGACGTTCACCAGCGACGCGACCGTTCCGCTGCCCACCGTCGAGGAGTCCACCGAGGACAGCCGGTGGCCCGCGATCGCCTGGGCCGCCGGCATCGTCGCCGTCCTCGTCGTGCTGGCCGTCCTGCTGATCAAGTTGGGTCGCCGGCCGGACAAGGCCCCTCCGACGATCGCCCGGGGCCGCGCCTCGGTCCCCCGCCGGGACCCCAACCTCTAGATGTCAGCCCCAGGTCTGCGGGGCCGGGGTACGGACGGACGCATTGATCCGGTTGAAGAGGTTCGTCACCCCGATCCACAGCACCAGAGCGGCCAGCTGCTTCTCCTCGAAGTGCTTCGCCACGTTGCCCCAGACGTCGTCCGGGACCGCGTTGCCCTTGTCGGCCAGCCGGGTGGCGTGCTCGGCCAGGTCGAGCGCGGCCCGCTCGGCGTCGGTGAAGTACGGGGTCTCCCGCCACGCGGCGACCGCGAACAGCCGGTCGTCGGTCTCGCCGTTCTTCCGCATGGCGCGGGCACCCGAGTCGACGCAGGCGCTGCATCCGTTGATCTGGCTGGCTCGCAGGTGCACCAGCTCCAGCACGGCCGGGTCGATCCCGGACGAGTGGGCGGCCTTGTAGAGCGAGTTGATCCCCTTCACGGCCTCGGGCAGCAGCTCCGCCGGGTTGGTCATCCGAGCCTGCATGATGTTCTCCTCTCGCGGCGCCGTCACATCGGCGCGTCCTGCTTCGTCGGACATACGACGGGCGGCGACCGGAGAATGTGACGTCTGTGGCGTTCTTCACAAAGGGGGCGAAAATGAGCGATCCCTTCGACGCGGCGCGGCCCCGGATGGTGGCCGTGGCGCACCGGATGCTCGGCTCGGCGGCCGAGGCGGAGGACGCGGTCCAGGAGGCGTGGCTGCGCTACCACCGGGTGGACGGCGCCGAGATCGACAACGTCGAGGCCTGGCTCACCACGGTCGTCGGCCGGATCTGCCTGGACATGCTGCGGTCACGGACGGCCCGCCGGGAGGACGAGCTCAGCAGCGGGCCCGAGCCGGTCGCCGCGACGGCGGGCCCGGAGCAGGAGGCGTTGCTCGCCGACTCGGTCGGCCTGGCGCTGCTGGTGGTCCTGGAGACGTTGACGCCCGCCGAGCGGCTCGCCTTCGTGCTGCACGACCTGTTCGCCGTCTCGTTCGACGAGATCGCCCCGATCGTCGGCCGCTCGCCGGATGCGGCCCGTCAGCTGGCCAGCCGCGCGCGCCGACGGGTGCGGCAGGGCCCGGCGGCCGGGACGCCGGCCGACCGACGGGTGGTCGACGCGTTCCTGACCGCGTCGCGCGGCGGCGAGCTGGGCACGTTGCTGACGTTGCTGGACCCGGAGGTGCGCTTCCGGGTGAACGGGACCACGGATCGTCGGGGCGCCGACGCGGTGGCCCGCTTCTTCTCCGGACGCGCGCAGGCGGCCCGCCCGGCGATGATCGACGGCGCGCTCGGCGCGCTGGTCGCGGTCGGTGGCGACCTGCGGGTGGTGATGCGGGTGACCATCGAGAACGGCCGGATCACGCTGATCGACGCGGTGACCGACCCGGCCGTGCTCCCCACGATCGCCGTCGTCCCCCTGTCGCCGAGCTAGGTCGTTGTCGAGCTAGAGGGCCAGCACGATGCGGCGGGTGGACTCGCCGGAGGCCTGCCGCGACCACGCGTCGGTGACCGCGTCGAACGGCACCACCTCGTGCTCCACGGTGAGCCGGCCCGCGGCCGCGTGCCCGGCCACCACGGCTAGGGCCTCGGCCCGCTGCGCCACGGTGAGCTGGTTGTTCGTGTAGCCGATGATCCGCAAGGAGCCGCTGCGGAGGGTGGCCGAGTCGATCGGGGCGGTCGGCCCGGCCGCGCTACCGAGGTTGACCAACCGGCCCTCCGGCCGCAGCGCCCGCAGCGCCGCCGCGGCCGGCGGCCCGAAGACCGGGTCCAGCACCAGGTCGATCGGCCCGTCCGCGGCCGTGCGGATGCGGTCGGCCAGCACGGCGACGTCGTCGTCCGGGTGCAGCGGCACGGCGACCGCGGCGCCGAGCAGCTCGGCTCGTTCACGCGCCGCGGAGGACCGGGCCACGGCGATCACCCGGCGCGCGCCGGCGAGCAGCGCCAGCTGGATCGCCGCCTGGCCGACCACGCCGCCGGCGCCGAGCACCACGACCTGCTCGCCGGGCTTCACCGCACCGGAACGGGTCAGCGCGGCGTGGGCCGCCACCGCGGACAGGCCGAGCGCGGCGACGACCTCCAGCGGCACGCCCGGCGGCAGCGTCACCACGTCGCTGACCGGCACGCTCACCTCCGCGGCCATGCTGCCGTCGCCCGGGCGCATGCCGGCCGAGGTGGCGAACCACACCGGCGTACCGTCCTCGCGATGCCCGACCCCCTGCACACCCGGCACGTACGGCAGTTGCGGCGTGCCGAAGTAGCTCGTCCCGGAGGCACAGAGAAGATCGAGCGGAGTGATCGGGGCAGCCGAGACCTCGATCCGCACCTGGTCGGCATCCACCCGGGGCGCCGGCCGCTCGGCCAGCGCCGGAGGGCGGCCGCACATGGTGAGCACGGCCGCGCGGATCATGTCGCTATGTCCGGGTACGGCAGGGAGAAGTGGGCGAGACGCGCGCCGAACGCCTTCTGATACTGCAGGGGCTCGGTGTTGTCGCGTTCGAACATCGCGATGAACAGCGTCAGCGTGAGGAACGGGTGCGCGCCCAGCTCGAACAGCTTGATGTGGTCGTGCGAGGCCAGGGCCTCCCGCTCGACATCGTCGAAGGCCAGCCAGGTGCTCTTCTCCTGGACAACGCAGTTGAGCAGCTGATTGGCCATTGTGGACTCCCACCACGCGACCAGCTCGCGCGGTTCTTCCCGGTACCGCTCCACGAGCGCGGGATCGCGATCGACCGTGTAGAGGAATTTGTTCAGCAGGTACTTGCTCACGCGGGTGCTCCGTTCGGATACCAGGTGAAGTACGCCTCCATGGTGTGGAACAGATCGAGGGTGTCGACATGGTCGGCTTTGCGGCCGGCGCCCGCCACTCCCATCATCAGCATGAAGTCCATGAAGCCGTGTGTCGCGTTGCCCGGCGCGTGCAGGCTGTCCAGCGTCACCTCGCGCAGGCAGTTGTCGATGTCGCCGGTGGCGATCCACTCCACCGCGCGCTGATCGAACTCCGGGTCCGGGCCGTGCGGCCCGAATTGACGAGGACCGCCGAGTTCGAGGGAGAGGTGCCCGGTGCCGATGATCGCAACCTTCAACGCGGCCGGCCATGACTCGACGATCTCCCGGATCGTCTGTCCGAGCTGGACGAACCGCTTGGGCTGCGGCAGCGGCGGCGCGAAGATGTTCGTGTAGATCGGCACGATCGGCAGGTCCGCCTCCGGCCGCAGCGTGATGATCGGGCAGGTGATGCTGTGGTCGATCCGCAGCTCGTTGCTGAACGCCAGATCGAAGCCGGCGTCCAGGCCGGAGCGCAGGATGTGCGATGACAGATCCTCCTGGCCCCTGAGCGTCATTCGCGGCAGGCCGAACTCGCGCTCCTCGTTGTACCAGTTCGCGTCGTAGAAGGGCGCCTTGCCGACCAGGAACTGCGGCATGTTGTCCAGCCACAGCTGGTGGAAATGGTCCGAGCCGACCATCACCAGGACGTCGGGATTCGCCCTGGTGAGGGTCTCGCGGAAGGCCAGGATCTTCCGGGTCCACTCGTCGGCGAACGGCGGCCTCTCCGCACCGGTCGAGGTGCTCGCGCGGTAGTAGAAGGGGTGGTGCGTGGAGGCGATGACCGCGACGATGCTGGCCATGTGTCAGTCCTCTCCGGGTTCGTAGACGGCGTTGCGGTCGACGGTTCGGTAGATGTCCATGCCGATCGGCCGGCGGCGCTCCTCGGCCAGCTGCCCGAGCAGTCCGGCGGCGCGGGCCAGCAGGGCGAAGCCGCGCAGCAGGTCGGTGGGCAGGCCCAGGTCGGCGAGGGCGGCGCCGCACACTCCGGCGCCGTTCAGCGGCAGCGTTCGCCCCAGCACCTCCGGGTGCACCCGGCCGATGGCCTCGAAAAGGCGCAGATGCGGGCCCCGCAGGCCTTCCTCCTCGGCGATCCGGATCAGCACGGGGGTGCGAGGGTCAACCTCCTTGTGTACGGGGTGACCCAGGCCCGGAATCAGCCGGTGCTCCTCCTTGGCCCGTCGCACCGCGGCCAGCGCGATCACCTCGTAGTCGCGCTCGGTCCCGGCCGCGACCAGCGTCTCGGCCAGGAAACGACCGGTGTCCTCGGTGACCCCCAGGAACCGCGAGCCGCCGCCGAGGAGCCCCGCCGCGAGCGCCCCCTGCAGCGACTCCGGCGCCGAGAGGTACGTCAACCGGGCCGCGATCGCCGTCGGCGTGAAGCCGTGGTCGGCCAGCGCCACCAGGACGGCCTCGAAGACCCGCAACTCCCCCTTCGTGGGCCGTCGCCCGGCGACCAGCCAGTAGGCCAGCTCGCCGAAGCCCACCTTGCCCATCAGGTCGGCGGCCAGGTCCTGCCCGAGCAGCGAGATCGTCGTCGGGGTCGACGTGCCCAGGCCGGTCGGGAATCTCAGCTCCTCAGCCACGCGCGGATCTCCTCGCCGTGTTCGTCCAGCCCGGGCGGCGGCAACTCGTAGCGGGCCGGCGTCTCGGAGAAACGAATCGGATTGCGTACGCCGGGCACCTCACCCACCGTGACCACGGGCTCGAGCCCGAGCTCCTCGGCGAGCGCGACCCCGCCGTCGACGGTGTTGATCGGCGCGCAGGGTACGCCGGCCGCGAGCAGCTCGCGGAACCACTCGTCCTTGGTGCGCTTGGTGAGACGCTCGACCAGGATCGGGCGCAGGTGCTCCCGGTTCGCCGTGCGGTCCTGGTTGCGCCCGAACCGCGGGTCCTCCGGCAGGTCGGGCAGGTCGAGCACCTGGCACAACTTGCGGAACTGCCCGTCGTTGCCCGCGATCACGATCAGCTCACCGTCCGACGTGGGCAGTGGCTCGTACGGGAAGAGGCTGGGGTGGGCGTTGCCCATCCGGAACGGCACCGTGCCGCCGGCGACGTATCCGCTGGAGTGGTTGACCAGTCCGGACAGTGCCGACGACAGCAGGTTCACCTCGACGTGCTGCCCGCGCCCGGACTGCTGCCGGTGGTGCAGCGCGGCCAGGATGCCGATGGTGGCGTGCATGCCGGCCATCACGTCGAAGACCGAGATGCCGGCCCGGTACGGCGGGCCGTCCGGGTCGCCGGTGAGGCTCATCAGGCCGGAGATCGCCTGCACCATCAGGTCGTAGCCGGGCATCGACGCGCCCGCCCCGGAGCCGAACCCGCTGATGCTCGCATAGATGATCTTCTCGTTGCCGGCCGCGATCGCGTCGTAGTCGAGCCCGAACCGGGTCAGCCCGCCCGGCCGGAAGTTCTCGATCATGACGTCGGCGCGGCGGGCCAGCTCCCGCGCGGCGGCCAGGTCGTCCGGGTTCTTGAGGTCCAGGGCGATCGAGCGCTTGTTGCGATTGATGCCCAGGTAGTACGTCGCGACGCCGTCGCGCACCGGCGGCATCCAGGTGCGGGTGTCGTCGCCGCCCGGGCTCTCCACCTTGATCACTTGCGCGCCGAGGTCGGCCAGCAGCATCGTCGCGTACGGCCCGGCCAGGATCCGGGAGAAGTCCGCCACCACGAGCCCCGCCAGGGGTGGGTCCGTCATCATTACCGCCCGTTCTACGGACACTTGTCCGCTGAGTCAGCCTGCCGCCGCCCGCCCAGACCTGTCAACCATGGATCTCTTGACACTCATTCGTGATCGGGAACACACTGGCGCCACTGCGCTGCCCGCACAGCGGACAGGCGTCCGAAAGGGGTGGAGATGAGCGCGAACGACCGGCCCGTGGTGTTCCGCAACGGCCTGGTTCTCACCATGGACGACTCGCACACGGCGCTCGAGAACGCCGACGTGCTGGTCGTCGGCGACCGGATCGCCGAGATCGGCCATGGCCTCACCGCGCCCGGCGGCGCGCAGGAGATCGACGCCTCCGGCGGCATCGTCATGCCCGGCATGATCGACACGCACCGGCACATGTGGCAGACCGCGATGCGCGGGTACGGCGCGGACTGGACCCTGACCCAGTATTTCGTCTGGTACTACCTCGAATCCGGCAAGCTGTTCCGGCCCGAGGACATGTACGCGGGCAACCTGCTCGCCGCGATCGAGGCGGTCGACGCCGGCGTGACCACCACCGTCGACTGGTCGCACGGACTCCAGTCGGCCGACCACGCGGACGCGGCGGTCGACGCGCTGGAGACGGTGCCCGGCCGGTTCGTTCTCGCCTACGGCAACATCCAGCAGGGCCCGTGGGAGTGGTCGGCGTCGCCGCAGTTCCGCGACTTCGTGCGCCGCCGGGTCGACGGTGGCAAGCTGGCCGGCTTCCAGCTGGCGTTCGACGTCACCGGCGACCCGACGTTCCCGGAGAAGGCGGCCTTCGAGGTCGCGCGGGAGCTGGGCGTGCCGGTCACCACGCACGCCGGCGTCTGGGGCGCGACCAACGACGACGGCATCCGGCTCATGTACGAGCACGGCTTCATGGGGCCCACCAACGTCTACGTGCACGCGGCGACGCTCACCACCGACTCGTACAACCGGATCGCCGCCACCGGCGGCTCGGTCTCGGTGTCCACGGAGAGCGAGCAGAGCGCCGGCCAGGGCTACCCGCCCACCTGGAAGCTGCGCAACCACGACATCCCGGTGTCGCTGTCGATGGACACCAGCGTCTGGTGGAGCGGCGACCTCTTCACGGCGATGCGCACCACGCTCAGCGCCGACCGATCCCGCGAGCACCTGGAGGCGCACGCGCGCAAGGAGACGGTGACCCACCATCATCTGCGCGCCGAACAGGTCGTCGACTGGGCCACCCGGGGCGGCGCCAAGGCGCTCGGGATGGACGCGCAGGTGGGCGCGCTGACCCCCGGCCGGCAGGCCGACATCGTCCTGCTCAAGAACGATGCGTCGCCGGCCATGTTCCCGATCCTCAACCCGTACGGGCATGTCGTCTACCAGGCGCAGCGGGCCGACGTGCACACCGTGATGGTCGGCGGCAAGCTGGTGAAGCAGGACGGCAAGCTGATCGGCGTCGACCTGCCCGCCGCCCGCGCGAAGATCGAGTCCACGGTCTCGTACCTGCGCGACAGCCTCGGCGAGGAGGCGTGGAAGCGCGGCATGAACCCCGACGTCCCGGAGAAGACCGTGCTGGAGAACCCGTACCAGTACACCGACGTCAACAGCGCCACCGGCCAGTGGAAGCATTAGGCGGTGACTGTCAACGGGAGGGGCGCGGGTCCCGACTTCATCGAGGCCTTGGCCCGCGGTCTGGAGGTCCTGCGTTCCTTCCGCCCCGGGAGCCCGGCCACGACCCTCAGCGAGATCGCCACCCTGACCGGCCTGGCGAGGCCCACGGTGCGGCGCATTCTCATCACTCTCGAAGAGCTGGGTTATGTCCGTACGGCGGATCGCGGCTTCGCCCTGACACCGCGTGTGCTGGAGCTGGGGATGGCGTACGTCAACGCGCTGAACATGTGGGACGTGGCCCGGCCGCACATGCAACGCCTGGTCGCCCAGACCAACGAGTCCACGTCGATGGCCCAGCTCGACGGCAGCGACATCGTCTACGTGGCCCGGGTGGCGGTCCCCAAGATCGTCACCCTGGCCGTCACGATCGGCACCCGCTTCCCCGCCGCGGCCACCTCGATGGGCAAGGTCCTGCTGGCGGCGCTCCCACCGGCCTCGGTGCCGGCGGTGCTGGCCGAGGAGTCCCGGTCCGGCATCACGCCGCGGTGGCAGCCGTCCCCCGCCGAGCTGGAGACGTCGCTGCGGGAGGTGCGCGCCAAGGGCTGGGCGCTGGCGGACCAGGACCTGGCCCCCGGCATCAGATCGATAGCGACGCCCGTGCGCGACGGGCACGGCCGGGTGGTGGCCGCCATCAACGTAACCGTCCACGCCGCCGAGACATCGGTGGAAACCTTGCTGGACCGCCACCTGCCCCCGTTGCTGAGGACCGCCGCCGACATAAGCCACGACTGGTCCTTGACGGCATCCATCCCAGCCGCCTGACCGCCCCCGCCCGTCCGGATGCGTGCTATGTCGACACGTGCCAGCCTGACCTCATGAAGTTGGTCACCGACCTGTTCGACCCCGAGCCTCTGGAGTGGGGCTTGCGCGGCGACCCTTGGGTGTGGCGAGCACTTGCGCAGCATTTGTCCGGCACCTACATCCCGCCGTCGCTGGGCGAGGCGGAGCGGCTGATCTACGCGTCGTTCGACCGGGTGGTGGGCGTGGACCTGGCCACCGAGACCCGCCCGTGGATCTACCGCTCCCAGTTCGCCAACGACGAGGGCCTCTCCGCCGGAAACGTCCACCTGGAAACCTGGCGCGTCACCCTGCTCCCCCTCTTGATCGAGCGAGCCCGGCCGCACACCTCCGGTTGACCCCGCCGGGACTCACCCGGCCGATCGGAGGAAGCGGAACTCCTTACGGCCCAGTGCCTTCAGCAGATACGAAGCCGGCCGCCCGAACGCCCGCCGCCCGTCCCGATACGGATAGTCCCGAATCTCGTCGATCCGATACTCCCGCCCACCGACGACGACGGTGCACGTCCCCGCGCGAACGACGTTGCGATACCAGTCGACCTTCTCGCCGTAGGTCAGCTCGGCCACGAACCCACCTTGGACCCGAGCCAACAGCAGAGGCGTCTCATACGTCTTGCCGCTCTTGCGCCCGACGTGCCGGACAAGCGCCAGCGGCCCCAGCCCCGCCCGAGCGGCAGGCACAGTGGCCCGATTGAGCCCGTTCTTGACCAGCCAGAGCCACCCGCGCCGAACCCCGCCGCCCATAGCCACCACCCCCATCGACCCCCAGAGTGCCATCCCACCCGTCCACCCCGCCGTTGCGCCGGCAGCCCGTTGGCGCCTTCCCCCTGCGGGCAGCGGCCCGTCGGTACGGCAGGCGCTTGACGCGACGGCTGGGCACCGGCTCGCATGCCGATGAGGCCACCGTCGCGCTCCGTCCGGGCAGGCGCCGAACTGGTCCAGACAGCGCGGGGAAGGACGGGCCGGGGACGACGCCGGCCCACGAGGGATCGACGGGCTCCATGCGGCGTCCGGCCGGGCTGCACCGCCCGGACGGCCGGCCCTCCCCACCCGACGACCGGCCGCCGCTACACGGGCGATCAGGCCATGTGGGTGCTGCGGTGCCCACGCGAACCGGCGGGGCAGATGTGACGACGGTGCCGGAGGATGCAGGGGTTGGGCGCAACCACTCACGCACGTCGCCGGGGTGGCGTGAGCGTTCTGGACGCGCCAGCGGCCAGCGAACACCGCCCCGGCCCTCGGCGGGAGCAGCGGTCCGCACCACCCACCCCGCCACGACATCAAGTTCTTGATCTGGCTTCGAACAAGGGAGCGCTAGTGGCCGTTGAAGGCGTCCCGCATGCGGCTGAAGAAGCCGCCCTGCTTGCTCAGCTCGGCCACGTCCTCGCCGCGCGTCTTGGCGAAGTCGCGCAGCATCCGCTCCTGCTCGGCGGTCAGCTTTGTCGGGGTCTTGACGTCGAGGTGGACGAACAGGTCGCCGCGGCCCTGGCCGCGCAGGTGCGGCACGCCCTTGCCGCGGATGCGCAGCGTCGACGCCGGCTGTGTGCCCGATTTGACCTCGATGGCCTCTTCGCTGTCGAGCGTCTTGATCGTCAGGCGGGTGCCGAGGGCCGCCGCCGTCATCGGCAGCGTGACCCGGCAGTGGAGGTCGTCGCCCTTGCGGGAGTACACGTCGTGCGGGCGCTCGTGGATCTCGACGTACAGGTCGCCGGGGGTGCCGCCGCCGGGGCCGACCTCGCCCTGCTGGGCCAGGCGGATGCGCATGCCGTCCTCGACGCCCGCGGGGATCTTCACGGTCAGCGAGCGGCGGGTGCGGACGCGGCCGTCGCCGTTGCAGGTCGGGCAGGGGTGCGGGATGACCGTGCCGTGGCCCTGGCAGACCTGGCACGGGCGGGAGCTGACCACCTGACCGAGGAAGGTCCGCTGGACCGACTGCACCTCACCGCGCCCGCCGCACGTCTCGCAGGTGGCGAGGTGGGTGCCGGGGGCCGTGCCGGCGCCGGAGCACTGGGTGCACAGGACCGCCGTGTCGACGGTGATCGGGGCCTCCACGCCGAAGGCCGTCTCGACCAGGTCGAGCTCGAGGCGCAGGATCGCGTCGGCGCCGGGGCGGGTGCGCGGGCGCGGGCCTCGCCCGCTGCCGCCGGCCGCGGTGCCGAAGAACGCGTCCATGATGTCCTGGAAGCCGACGAACGGGCCGCCCGCGCCGGGGCCGGCCGGGCCCGCGCCGCCGCCGGGGGCCAGCGGGTCGCCGCCCAGGTCGACGATCTGGCGCTTCTTGTCGTCGGACAGGACCTCGTACGCCGCGTTGATGTCCTTGAACTTCTCGGCTGCCTCCGGGTCCGGGTTGACGTCCGGGTGGTACTGCCGAGCCAGCTTGCGGTAGGCGCGCTTGATCTCGTCGTCGGTCGCCTCCCGGCTCACGCCGAGAATGCCGTAGTAGTCCTTGGCCACGGGGTTTGAGGTCCTCAATCAGTTCTGTGCCAGCAGGTCGCCCACGTAGCGTGCCACCGCGCGAACCGTCGCGATGGTGCCGGGGTAGTCCATCCGGGTGGGGCCGAGCACTCCGAGCCCCCCGACGATCATCGTCCCGGGTCCGTAACCGGTGCTCACCACGGACGCCGATCGCAGGTTGTCGATCTCGTTCTCGTCGCCGATCCGGACCCGGGTCTTGCTCGGTTCCAGGTCACCGATCAGCTTGAGCAGGATGACCTCCTCCTCGAGGGCTTCGAGTACGGGACGGAGCGTCCCCTGGAAGTCCAGCACACCGCCTCGTGTCAAGTTGGCCGTCCCGGCAAGCGCGAGGCGCTCATCACTGCGCTCGACCAGCGTCTCGAGGAGCACCGACGCGAGGCAGGCCATGGTGGCGCTCTGCTCGGGGGCGGAGTCGTCGAGCAGGCTCTGCACCAGCGGCGGGGTGTCGGCGAGCTTCTGACCGGCGAGCTTCTCGTTGACCCGGCGGCGCAGCTCCATCACGTCCTCGGCGGGGATCGGGCCGGGCAGCTCGACCAGGCGCTGCTCGACCCGGCCGGTGTCGGCGATCATCACCAGCATGATCCGGGTGGTGGAGATCGGCACCAGCTCGAGGTGGCGCACGCTGGAGCGGGTCAGCGACGGGTACTGCACGACGGCGACCTGACGGGTCAGCTGGGCGAGCAGCCGGACCGTGCGGTGCACCACGTCGTCGAGGTCGACCGCGCCGACCAGGAAGCGCTCGATCGCGCGGCGCTCGGCCGGGCTGAGCGGCTTGACCCGGGACAGGCGGTCGACGAACAGCCGGTAACCGGCGTCGGTGGGCACCCGGCCGGCACTGGTGTGCGGCTGGCGGATGTACCCCTCCTCCTCCAGCACGGCCATGTCGTTGCGCACGGTGGCCGGGGAGACGCCCAGGTGGTGGCGCTCGACCAGGGCCTTGCTGCCGACCGGCTCCTGGGTCTCGACGTAGTCCTCCACGATGGCGCGGAGCACCTCGAGCTTGCGGTCATCGAGACTCATATGACCCCTCCCTCGATCTGCCGGCCGTGCGGCCTGGCACTCCTGCTTCGCGAGTGCCAGTCTACGTCGCCGGGAGCGGCAACGCGATGGCCGACTTGATCAGCATGTTCTCCTCGACCGGGTGGAGCTGCGGCCCTACCGTGTCAGCCATGACTGAACCGCCTCGTCCGCCCGGTGAGGGCAGCCCGTACGACCCCTATGCGGGTAACGACCCGCATGCGCGATGGACACCTCCGCCCGGATACCAGCCGCCGCCGGTCACGCAGGACGACCGCACGTGGATTCTCCTGTCCCATTTCGGCGGCGCCGCCGGCACGCTCCTCGGCGGCGCGCTGGCCGGCTGGATCGTTCCGCTGATCGTCATGCTCGCCAAGGGCAACCAGTCGCCGGTCGTGCGCGCCGAATCGGTCAAGGCGCTGAACTTCCAGCTGCTGTGGTCGATCATCGGGCTGATCGGCTGGGCCACGACCTGCATCGGCATCGGTTTCGCGATCGTCGCCGTGGCCTGGCTCGTGGCGATCATCTTCGGGGTGGTGGCCGGCATCAAGGCCGCCAACAACGAGCCGTACGCCTACCCGTTGTCGGTCACGATCGTGCGGTGAGCCCGCCGGGCCGGCCGTCAGACGACGTCGCGGATGACGGCGTCGGCCAGCAGCCGGCCCCGCAAGGTCAGGACCAGACGACCCTTCCGGTACGCCTCCGGATCGAGCAGCCCGTTCGACAGAGCCTGCTTCGCGCCCGTCGGGTCCACCCGGTCGAGGCCGATCCCCTCGCGCAGGCGCACCCGCAGCATGACGTCCTCGACGTGCTGGTCCTCGGGCGTCAGGAGCTCGCGCCCGTGACCCGGGGAGACGCCTTCGGCGAGACGTTTCCCGTACGCCGCCGGATGCTTGACATTCCACCAGCGAACCCCGCCGACGTGGCTGTGCGCGCCCGGTCCGAACCCCCACCAGTCGGCGCCGGTCCAGTAGAGCAGGTTGTGCCGGCAGCGCGCGTCCTCGCTCGTGGCCCAGTTCGACACCTCGTACCAGCCGAAGCCGGCCTCGGACAGCGCGGCCTCGGCGGCCAGGTAGCGGTCGGCGGCGACGTCGTCCTCCGGGAACGGCAGCTCGCCCCGGCGCATCCGGGCGGCCATCCGGGTGCCGTCCTCGACGATCAGGGCGTAGGCGCTGACGTGGTCCACGCCCGCGTCCACGACCGTACGCAGGGAGGTGGCGAAGTCGTCGGCGGTCTCGCCGGGGGTTCCGTAGATCAGGTCCAGGTTGACGTGCTGGAAGCCGGCCTCGCGCGCCTCGACGGCGGCCTGCGGGGCCCGGTTCGGGGTGTGCTTGCGGTCGAGGATGCGCAGGACCGCGGGCGCGGCGGACTGCATGCCCAGCGAGATCCGGGTGAAGCCCTGATCGCGAAGCTTGCGCAGATAGGTGGGGTCGACCGACTCGGGATTCGCCTCGGTGGTGATCTCCGCGTCGGCGGCCAGGCCCCACGTGTCGTCGATGGCGCCCACGATGCGGCCCAGGTCGTCCGGGCTGAGCAGCGTCGGTGTGCCGCCACCGACGAAGATCGTGTCCACTTTTTCCGGATTTATGGTTTTCTTGGCTAGTTTGATTTCCTGGATCAAGGTGTCCGCGTACGTGTCGCGGCTGACCCCCGCGCGGAGTTCGCTCGCGGTGTAGGTGTTGAAATCGCAGTAACCGCATCGGCTGGCGCAGAACGGCACATGGACGTAGACGGCGAATCCGTTTTTTCCGACGTGCTCCGTCGCGGATGCCGGGAGGGAACCGTCGGAGGGAACGGGTTCACCATCGGGAAGAGCACCGGCCATCCCTCAAGTGTGCACGGCCCCCATTAGGGTCTCGGCATGGATCTGGTCCGTACCGCCACCGACGCCGGGGTGACCACCGTGACCCTGGACAGCCCCGCCAACCGCAACGCCCTGTCCACGCCGCTGATGCGCGGCCTGCTCGACGCGCTCGCCGACGCGGTGACCGACCCCGCCGTGCGCGTCGTGGTGATCTCGCACACCGGCCCGGTCTTCTGCTCCGGCGCCGACCTGAAGGAGACCGCCGAGGCCCGCGCGACCGGCCGCGTCCCCGCCGAGCTGCTGGCCGACGTGCTCGCCGCGCTGTGGGAGTTCCCGAAACCGGTGGTCGCCCGGGTCGGCGGCCCGGCCCGCGCCGGCGGGCTCGGCCTGATCGCCGCCGCCGACATCGCGGTCTGCACCACCGAGGCGACCTTCGCCTTCTCCGAGGTGCGCCTCGGGGTGATCCCGGCGGTGATCAGCGCCACGGTGCTGCCCCGGCTGGCCCCGCGGGCGGCGGCCGAGCTCTACCTGACCGGCGACGTCTTCGACGGTGCCCGCGCGGAGGCGGCCGGGCTGGTGACCGCCGCCGTCCCGGCCGGCGAGCTGGACGCCAGAGTCGCCCGCTACTGCGAGTCGCTGGTGCGGGGCGGACCGCTCGCCCTGGCCGGGGCCAAGCAGCTTCTGCGCCGTACGCCGGAACCGACGGTCCGCGCCGAGCTGGCCGAGCTGTCCACCCGGTCGGCCGGGTATTTCAAGTCGGCCGAGGGCCGCGAGGGGGTGGCGGCGTTCCGGGAGAAGCGGCCGGCCGCCTGGGTCCCGGCGACGCAGTGACGCCGGAAGCGGGCTTTCGTTTATTAAGCTTGTCGACCTAGGCCGTACGGGAAGATCGGGGTGTGGGTGCGCAAGACACCGGTGATGGCGTTCCTCGGGCTGGTGCTCGTCATCTCGCTGGGCGTTTTCGTCGTCATCCGCTCGATCCCCGACGGGATCAAGCTGCCGAAGATCGGTCCCGAGTGCACCGTGCGCGCCGACGGCGAGGTCACGCTCGACCTGGTGCAGATGGCCAACGCCGCGACGATCAGCGCGGTCGGCATCCGGCGCGGCATGCCCGAACGCGCCGTCGTGGTCGCGCTCGCCACCGCCCTGCAGGAATCCAAGCTGGAGAACCGCGACGACGGCGACCGCGACTCGGTCGGCCTGTTCCAGCAGCGGCCCAGCCAGGGGTGGGGCACGGTCGACCAGATCAAGGACCCCCGGTACGCGGCGGGGAAGTTCTACTCCGCGCTCAAGCGCGTCAAGGGCTGGGAGAAGCTGCCGATCACCGACGCCGCGCAGAAGGTGCAGCGCTCGGCGTACCCCAACGCGTACCACAAATGGGTCGACGAGTCCGCCGTGCTGGCCCGGGCCCTCACCGGGCGGGTGACCGGCGCGGTCGAGTGCTCGGTGAGCGGCTCGCCGGCGCTGCGGGGCGCGGCCGCGGCGGCCGCGCTCCTGGAGGGTCTCAAGCTCGACTGGGGCAAGGGCCTCGAGAAGACCAGGCCGGCCGAGCAGGCCGCCGGGCTCACCCTGGCGGTGACCGACCCCAGCACCGGTTGGCGGTACGCGCACTGGCTCGTCTCGCATGCCTCGGGCACGGGACTCGAACGGGTACGTTTCGCTGATCTTGAATGGCGTGCCCCGGACGGGAAGTGGCAGCGGGTAACCGCGGACGGCGGCATCGACGAACGTCAGGTCATCGCCCAGGTGTTCAGCTGAGGTCGGCGTTTCCCTGCTCGACGGCGTTTTTCGACGTGCGTGCACATTGCTCTGTGTAATGACGACCGTATCCGAGGGAATATTGCTCAGCGTATACATCGACGTGGACAGACAGCTACGCCCCTGGTACTAAGTAGGGCGTGTCGAGGGCGATCGAGTGGTTCCTGCTGGGTGCCGGCAGCTGTGGCGCGCTCATCCTCGGGGTGATCCGCAACCGCCCAGCGCGGATCGGGCCGTGGCTGCTGCTCGCCGTCGCGCTCGCCATCTCCACGGCCGGGGACGTCCTCCACGCGTTGCAGTACATGGCGATCGCCGACGTCTGCTACGTGGCGATGTTCTTTCCGATCGCCGCGGCGCTGTTGCAGTTCACCCGGGGCGGCACGCTGCTGGTCGACCGGGCCCGGCTGATCGATCTGCTCGCCTGCACCTGTTCCACGCTGCTGGTCGTCTGGGTCTTCGTGGTGGGCGACAAGATCGGGCTCGGCGGCGTCTCCCCGGCCTACGTGATCGGCTGTGGGCTCCTGGTCGGCGTGGCCGCCCGCCTCCATCTGGCCGCCGGCCGCAATCTCGCCGCGACGCTCCTGCTGGCCGGCTCGGTCGCGACCCTGGTCAGCAACATCATCTACCCGTTGAGCGCGCGCCCGTGGGCCGAGGCCGGGTACGTGGTGCTGTACCTGACCTGGGGCCTGGCCGCGTTGCACCCCTCGATGGTCCGCCTGACCGAACCGATGCCGCCGCGCATCACCGCCTGGCGCCGGCACTGGGTCGCGGCGCTGGGGCTGTCCGTGGCGACCCCGCCCGCGGTCCTGCTGATCGAGGCGGTGACCGGCGAGGTCGACGACGGCATGGTGATCGCGCTGGCCTGCGGTGTCACGGTCACGCTGGCCATCACGCGCCTGAGAGACGCGGCGAGCCTGAGCGCTCGGGCGCTGGCCCGCGAACGCGCTCTGCGCGCCGCGAGCGCCGACCTGGTGTCGGCGGCGGACCTGCCTTCGGTCGACGAGGCCGTACGGGCGGCGGTAGCCGAACTGGTGGCCCCCAAAACCGTGGACCGGGTCATCTTCGCCACCGACGACCGTCAGCTGACCTTGGAGGCGCTGCCGCCGGCGCCGTCCGGCCCGCGCCCGCGCAGCTGGTGGGTCGACGACGAGAGGCCGTCCGCCGAATCGGCCGTCCCGTGGTGGCGCGCACTGTTCACGCTGCGGCTGTCCCGCCACCCCTCGGCCCCCGCCGCCGATCAGCCGGCCACCCTGGTGTGCCCGCTGTGGCTGGAACCGCTGGCCGTGGCCCGCCCCAGCGGCGGCGCCCTGGTCCTGACCGGCCGCCGGGACGTGCTGACCATGGCCCGGGACGCGCTGGAGGTGCTGGCCGGGCAGGCCGCGCTGGCCCTGGACCGGATCACCCTGGTCGACGCGGTGGGCCGCCGGGACAGCGACCTGTACCTGCGCGCGGTCATCCGCAACACGCCCGAACTGATGCTGGTGATCGACGAGGACCGCCGCATCCGCTACGCGAGCCCCGCCGTCCACGAGCTGCTGGGCGCCACCGACCTGTCCCCGCTGGCCACGCTGGAGGACCTGGTTCACGACGACGACCGGAGCCAGGTGCGCGGCGCGTTCACCGCCGAGGGCGACGGCACCCTGTTCTTCGCCCTGCGCTGCGCCGACCAGTCCCAGGCGCTGGTCGAGGCCACCTACCGCGACCTGCGAGACGACCGCCTGGTCCAGGGTTTCGTGGTGACGATGCGCAACGTGACGACCGCCCACGACCCGGTGGAGCAGATCCCCCGCCCGGCTCACGTGGACGAACTACCGGCATGGGTGAACCGCCGAAGCGCCCAGCACAAGTTCCGCTACTGACCCGAGGACCACCGGATGGGAGTCCAACCCGGCCCGTGGGGACTTCCGCCCACCAGGACGGCCGCACTCCCCACAGCTTCCCCTTCCGCAGCCCACTGAGCGCGAGCGCCAGGGGCGGGGCGCGGAGCGCCGGAAACAGAGGGCGGGGCACGGAGCCGGCCAGGCGCAACGCCGGCCAGGCGCAAAGCCGGGCGGCACGGGGCCGGCGCATGGCCCTGGTGTCAGGAGCGGGCGCGGGTGTGGGCTCGGGGGCGTCGAGCCATGGGTTGGGGCGTTGCCACTCACTCACGTCGCCGGGGTGGGGCGAGTGTTCTGGGCGCTCTGCGCCCTTGCTCGGCACGCCCCGGCCCTCGGCGTGAGCAGCGGTCCGTATCACCCGCCCCGCTACGACATCCCGCCCTTGACCCTGGTCTGTCTGTCTTGGCCATTTCGGGACGTGGAGGCGAGTGGTGCCTCGCGGGCGGCGGCGTGCGCATTCTGGAACGAGTCCGGAAGTGACCATTGTCATATAGACGCACAACCATTTATGCACAGCAAAGCGCCGGACCCTGGAGCGGGTCCGGCGCTTTAGCTGTGCGTACGTTATCGGGTCAGGCGCCGGCGGCTTCCGATACCGGCGACCAGGGCGACACCGATCGCGGCCAGCACCACCTGGAACAGCAGCTCGATCCAGTCGAAGCCCTTGGTGTCGGCGACGCCGGCGGCGCGGGCGATGACCGTGCCCAGCAGCGCGGCGACCACACCGATGACCATGGTCAGCCAGATCGGGATGTTCTGCTTGCCCGGTACGACCAGGCGGCCCAGAGCGCCGATGATAAGACCGACGATGAGGGCGGTGATGATGCCGGTGACAGTCATGGGGTTCCTCCTCGGGGGTGGAGCAGTTGTTGCGTCCGTCGAGCCCCAGAGTTCCCGAGGGTCCGAGAAATCAAACCGACTTATTTTTTGCTTGCTCCCTTGGGGTCGGGTGAGTCGGATGTCGACAAGGCGGCGATGAAGGCCTCTTGCGGCACTTCCACGCGCCCGACCATCTTCATCCGCTTCTTGCCTTCCTTCTGCTTCTCGAGCAGCTTGCGCTTTCGGCTGATGTCACCGCCGTAGCACTTCGCCAGCACGTCCTTGCGAATGGCGCGAATCGTCTCGCGGGCGATGATGCGGCTGCCGATGGCCGCCTGGATCGGCACCTCGAACTGCTGGCGCGGAATGAGTTTCTGCAGCTTGGCGGCGATGGTGACGCCGTAGTTGTACGCCTTGTCCTTGTGCACGATCGCGCTGAACGCGTCCACCGGCTCGCCGTGGAGCAGGATGTCCACCTTGACCAGGTCTGCGACCTGCTCGCCGGAGGGCTCGTAGTCGAGCGACGCATAGCCCTTCGTCTTGCTCTTCAGCTGGTCGAAGAAGTCGAAGATGATCTCCGCGAGCGGCAGCGTGTAGCGCAGCTCCACCCGTTCGGAGGACAGGTACTCCATGCCGAGCAGGCTGCCGCGCCGGCTCTGGCACAGCTCCATGACCGCCCCGACGTAGTCGTTCGGGACCAGGACGGTCGCTCGTACGACGGGCTCGTGGATCTCCGCGATCTTGCCGGTGGGGAACTCGCTCGGGTTGGTGACGACGTGCTCGGCGCCGTCCTCGGTGATCACCTGGTAGACCACGTTCGGCGCCGTGGAGATCAGGTCGAGGCCGAACTCGCGCTCCAGCCGCTCCCCGATGATCTCCAGGTGGAGCAGGCCGAGGAAGCCGCAGCGGAAGCCGAAGCCGAGCGCCGCGGACGTCTCCGGCTCGTAGACCAGCGCGGCGTCGTTGAGCTTCAGCTTGTCGAGCGCGTCGCGGAGCGCCGGGTAGTCGGAGCCGTCGATCGGGTACAGACCGGAGTAGACCATCGGCTTCGGGTCCTTGTACCCGCCGAGCGCCTCCTTGGCCGGGCGCGCGTTGCCGGTGACCGTGTCGCCGACGCGGGACTGACGCACGTCCTTCACGCCGGTGATCAGGTAGCCCACCTCGCCGACGCCGAGCCCGTTCGCCTTCTCCATCTCGGGTGAGGCGACGCCCAGCTCGAGCAGCTCGTGGACGGCTCCGGTCGACATCATCTTGATCCGGTCGCGGGCCTCGATCTTGCCGTCGACGACCCGGACGTACGTGACGACCCCCCGGTAGACGTCGTACACCGAGTCGAAGATCATCGCCCGGGCCGGCCCGTCCGGATCGCCCTCCGGCGCCGGGAACTGCCGGACGATCTCGTCGAGCAGGTGCTCGACGCCGACGCCGGTCTTGCCGGACACCCGCAGAACCTCGCTCGGGTCGACGCCGATCAGCCCGGCTAGCTCCTCGGCGTACTTCTCCGGCTGCGCCGCGGGCAGGTCGATCTTGTTGAGCACCGGGATGATGTGCAGGTCGTTCTCCATCGCCAGGTACAGGTTGGCGAGGGTCTGCGCCTCGATGCCCTGGGCCGCGTCGACCAGCAGGATCGCGCCCTCACAGGCGGCGAGGCTGCGGGAGACCTCATACGTGAAGTCCACGTGCCCCGGAGTGTCGATCATGTTGAGGACGGCGGAGTCGCCCTGACGATCACCCTCGCGGACCACCCACGGCATGCGCACGGCCTGCGACTTGATGGTGATACCACGCTCGCGTTCGATGTCCATCCGGTCGAGGTACTGCGCGCGCATCTGCCGCGGGTCGACCACCCCGGTGATCTGCAACATCCGGTCGGCCAGCGTCGACTTGCCGTGGTCGATGTGCGCGATGATGCAGAAGTTACGGATACGCCCGGGATCGGTGTTACCGATCACGTTCGCTCCGGGGTCGAGGAGTTCGGGCACGGTCTTCCGTTCTTCTCAAGCTGGAGGACGCCGGACGAAGCACCGGCGCGTTCTATCGTCCCACGTCCGTGTGGGTGGCCCGCCTACACCCGTTCAAGCGGGCGGTGCGGAGTCGGGGGCAGCTCGACATCAATGGGGTCATCCGGACGGATCGGACCACCGCGGAGGACGACGGCCATGACGCCGGCCTTGCGGATCACCTTCCCGTACGCGTCCTGCTCGATCACCTCCTTGAGAAGCCCCGCCTGAAAACCGTTGATCTGCGCGCAGGGGTTACGCAGCCCGGCGATGACCACCGCCGGCCGTGGGTCGCCGCCGCGGTCCCGCTCGGCCGCCGCGGCGACCGCCGCGGTGGCAGCGGCGGTGTGTTCGTCGAGGGTGGCCGCGGCGGCAGTCGCCAGGACGCCCTGGACGGCAGCTCGCGCGTCACCCTGGGTGGCGCCGGCCGCGTCGTTGCCGGCAGGCAGTGGCGCACCGGCCGGGCTGTCGCCGGCAGGCACGGCGGCGCCCGCGCCCTCGCGCGCCGGGCTCGCCGGGTCTCCCTCCGGCCGCCCGAAGCGCAGGATCGTCCCCACCGGCAGCGAGAGCAGATCGATGCCGGCGGTGGTCACGTTCTCGCCCAGGTTGCCGGGCGCGACCGTGTAGCCCTTCTCCCCGACCTCCTCGAACAGCTCCCCATGAATCAGGTGCACCTGACGCAGGTTCGGCTGATTCGGATCGGCCCTGACCCGCGAGCGGTGCCGAACCCGCACCCCCGCGTGCACGTCTCCCTCGACGCCGAGGCCCGCCACCAGGACGATCTCGTCGCGAGCAGGTTTGGTGAACGAGTAGACGTCGTTACAACTCACCGAGGCCACGGATCCGCGAGGCGCATTCATACCCAGAAGTGTCGCCGACCGCGGTTCGTCCCTCGACCGGTAATCCCATGCTGTGCTCAGTCACCGCGGCGCTCCCCCACGAGGCGTCTCACTCAGGCGGCGCCAGGAACAGCGCCGACAACCGCGGCAACCGCTTCTGCATCTCCTCCTCGTCGTCGAAATCCCAGAGATCAGCGGCATCGGGCCTGGTCACCGGCGGCTCCCCCACCGGCATCTCCGAGCCCGTCGCCTGCAGGTAGGCCTCCGAAGCGATGGACAGAACCTCCTCCGCCTCGAAGACCGCGCCACTTTCCGCGGCACCGCGCACGGCCGGCAGATCGGCCAGCGCATCAGGGGACCTCACCGAGCGCGCGAGGGTCTCCCGTCCATGCGCGATCAGCCAGCCCCGGAAGTTGTCGAATCCCTCGTCGGAACACCCGCCGTTGATCAGATAGGCCGCCGCCCACAGGTCGTCCGTGCCGGACGCGACCATGACCTTGTCCAGGTGCCGGCCCCACGCGACGATTTCTTCCGGGTCACGGGTGGCCAGGTCGGCGACGGCGCGTTTGGCCACCTCGCCGGGCGAGGCGGGCCGGTCGGCGGTCGCCCGGGCGATGACGGCCCAGAAGTCGTCGGTTCTCATGGCCTGGATCCTGCCAGTGGGGTACGACAAAAACGGTCCGGGAGGATGACGACGTGCGACCGATCTCGCTCCCGGATGTCGCGTACGGCTCCACCGCCGTACGCCCAAGCTGGCTTGACCTGCCCGAAAGCCTGCGGCAAGCGATCTCCGCGAGGCTCGGCTCGCCGGTTTCCGCCGCGCGCAGCGCAGGCGGCGGCTTCACCCGCGCCTTCGCCGCGGTTCTCACCACGTCGGCCGGCCTCAGCGTCTTCGTCAAGGCCGCACCGCTCAAGGACCACAATTCCCGCACGTACGCCCGTGAGGCCTCGATCACCGCCACCCTCCCGGATTCGATCGCCGCGGCCAGGCCCCTCTGGACGATGGTCGATTCCGACTGGTACGTCCTTTGTCTCCAGGCGATCGACGGGCACGTCCCGTCCCTGCCGTGGGCCCCGGGCGAGCTGTCCGCCGCCCTGCATGCCTGGTCAACCGCCGCCGAAGCGCTGGCCGGCCCGTCCGACGACCTGCTGGCGGCCGGCATCCCGCCCCTGCCGGAGATCGTGCGAGGCGAAATGTCCTGGTGGTCGCAGATCCGCAAAGGCCGGGAACCCTTTCCCCGTACGGCGTGGGAGACGCCCGCCCGCGAAAAGCTCCAGGAGCTGGCCGCTCTGGAGCGGGCCCTGCCCGACCTCGTCGCGGGAACCGGCGTTCTGCACGGCGACCTGCGCATCGACAACGTGATGATCGACGCGGACGGACGGGCGTGGCTGTGCGACTGGACGTGGCCGGTCCTGGGCGCGCCGTGGTTCGACGCGGTGACGTTGCTGGTCAGCGCCTACGCGAGCGGGCTGGACGCCGACGCGTACCTGTCGGACTGGCACGCTCCGGATGCGGGGGTCGACGGCGCCTTGGCGGCCTTGGCCGGATATTGGCTGGTCCGCGCGGACGGCGGCCCGAGCAGCGCCTCCCCGCACAGCCGGCAGCACCAGTTGTTCAGCGGGACGCAGGCGCTCGCCTGGCTCGCGGATCGGCGAGGCTGGTCCTGGCCGTTCCGACGCTCGGCATCCTGAGCAGGGCCGTCGTTTTGGCCGCCCGCAGCCGTGCTGGTAGTCTGGTTCCTCGCGTGTGGTGACGCGCCGCTGTTCGCTGCTTCGGCATCGACGACGGTGACCACCGCTAGAGACCAGTTTCCGAACACCTAGTCAGGACAAGGCTGTCGCGTGGCGAACATCAAGTCCCAGATCAAGCGCAACCGGCAGAACGAGAAGGCCCGGCTGCGCAACAAGTCGGTCAAGTCGTCGCTGAAGACCGTGATCCGCAAGCTCAACGAGGCGAGCGAGGCGGGCAACGTCGAGACGGCTACCGCGCTGCTGCGTGACGCCTCGCGCCAGCTCGACAAGGCTGCCAGCAAGGGCGTCATCCACAAGAACCAGGCGGCGAACCGCAAGTCGGCCATCGCCAAGCGGGTCGCCGCGCTCTCCGCCTGACCACTCAGGTAGCACTCGCGCTCGCTGCCCTGCGGCAGGCGCGCAAGCCCGCACCGTGGCGGGCCGGTCTACGACCACACCCGGGCATCGCGCCGGACCTCCTTCGGGGTCCGCAGCGGTGCCCGGTGGCGTTTCGCCGTCAGCGCGGGAAGCACCCGGCCTTCGGCGTAAGAATCGGTACGATCCGCACCCTCACCGCGAGGTATTCGCCGCCCGACAGCGGCGCGGACTCCTACGCGGACGGGCGCACCCCACCGTGAGACATGCCGGCGACCCGACCGATGCGGCTTTCCCTGCAACCGGCGGGCTCGCCCGCCGGCTCACTCGTAGCGGCGCGTTGCCGACTGACGCATCCACTGCTGCCGGGCCTCGACCTTCTCGGCCCACGGACGTTTGACCGGGTTGCTCGGGCCGCGGTCGGTCACGGTCGGCAGACGCGTCGTCGCCTCGTCCGCGACGCGGCTCATGGCGCTCGGACCACCCACCGCCGCCGGGCGCAGCACGGGACCCGGAGCGGCCGCGGGTCCCGACGACCGGGGCATGCCGGCCGGGCGGACCGGGGTGGCCGCGCGGGCCAGCGAACCCGCGATCACGTCGTTGAGCTTGACCATCAGCGCCACCGTCATCGGCAGCACCAGGACGCCCCACCAGCTGACCAGCTCGGCCAAGGCCAGCAGCAGGCCGAGGGCGATGGCACCCTCGAGGAACACGAAGCACAGCAGGCCGCCGGGCGCGACATATCGCAGGCGGAGCATCCGGGCGTACAGCGGCCGGTGGTCCACGACGGGCATGGGCTCGGCGCGGCGGGATCGCCTCATCGGGCACCTCCCGACCGGCGGGCCGCGGCGACGGCGAACAGCGCCTGCTCCAGCGCGTACCCGCGGTCCTCGGCACCGCCCTTCACGGCGGCGTTGCAGTCGGCTGCCGCCTGCATCGCATCGACCAGGCCCTCCGGGGTCCAGCCGCGGGTGCGCTCCTGGGCTCGCTTGATCTTCCACGCGGGCATGCCGAGCGAGGTCGACATCTGGTACGGGTTTCCCCGGCCGGCCGAGGCAACCTTCGCGACCGTACGGACACCGTCCGCGATCGCGTCGGCAATGGGAACCGGGTCGACGCCGGTGTGCAGGGCCCACCGCAACGCCTCGAGCGCGCCCGGCAGGTCGCCGATCATCACGGCGTCGGCCACGTTGTACCCGCTGACCTCGGCGCGACCCCGGTAGTACCGGGCGACGACCGCCTCGGTGACCTTCCCGTCGGTGTCGGCGAGCAGCTGTGAGCAGGCCGCCGCGATCTCGCGCAGATCGTTGCCCACCGCCGCGAGCAGCGCCGACGCGGCTCCGTCGTCACAGCGGCCACCGTTGCGCCGGAACTCGTCACGGATGAACCGGGTCAGCTCGCCCTCGCCGCGCAGCTTCGCGACCGGCACGACGGTCGCACCGGCCGACCGCAGACCGTCCGCCAGCGCCTTGCCCTTGGCACCGCCCAGGTGGGTGACGATGAGCGTCACGTCGGGGTCGGGCGCCTTCGCGTAGGCAATCAGCGCGGCGGTCAGGTCCTTACGCGCGTCCTGTCCACTGCGGATCACCAGCACCCGCCGGCCGCCGAACAGCGACGGGCTCAGCATCTCGGCCACCTCGCCGGCGGTCAGGGCGCCCGCCTCGTACTCCCGGACGTCGGCACCGGGGTCGGCGGCCCGGGCTGCATCGACCGCCGAGGTGATCGCGCGGGCGGCGAGCAGTTCCTCGTCGCCTTGGACGAGCACTAACGAGTCGGGAGGTGCGGTGTTCACGCCCAATATCGTCGCACGAGGGACTGACGTTTCCGCGCGCCTCACTCCTACGCGCAAAGCGGCCGATCACCGAATGCGAAAGCAGACATATCGGCGCCTCCCCATGTCCGCGCGAACGTAGGGTCGCTCGATCAGCCTGGATGCGTCGCAGCTCACAGCCGACACGGCGACCGAGCATCGAGCCCGATCATCCAGCGCTACTCATGCCCGAACGGACGAACCCGGGCGTGTCGGCATGTCGTCGGCCAGCAACGAGCCGACCCACGCATCCACCCGCCGCCCGCGATGCACGAGCCGCCGTCGCAGCACCCCTTCGAACCGGAACCCGGCCTTCTCCGCGACCCGCCGCGACGCCACGTTGCCCACCTCGGCCCGCCACTCGATCATCGACAGGTGCAGCCGGTCGAACGCCCACTCAGACAGCGCCCGAACGGCCGCCGTAGCGACACCGTGCCCGCGCGCCGAGGGGTCCATCCAGTACCCGACCTGCGCCCCTCCAAGCCGCTCCACAGAGCCGCCAGAGTCGCCACCGCCCGCCTCACCGATGCGGCCGGCGTCGACCCGGCCGGCGTCCACCCGCCCAGCGTCGGCCCGCCCAGCGTCGGCCCGGCCGGCGCCGGCGAACCGGTCCAGGCCGAGCCCGACCCGGCCGAGCCGCTCCCCGTCGCTGGCCCGCTCCACAACGAACTCGGCCCTTTCGCGACGGTCCCAGCCCGCGATCGCCATCTCGCGGACGAAATGCTCGGCATGCTCGATCCGATAGGGCAGCGGAATCTCCACGAACCGCTGCACGGCGGGATCCAGCGACACCGCGTACACCCAGGGAATGTCCTCCTCGACGAAGGGCCGAAGGTTGATCTCGCCGGCGGTGATCGTCTCGCGCTCCATCCCAGCATTCTGGGGCTCACGTCTCCGGAGGATCCCCGCGGGCCACCACCGCAAGCCCGTGCCGGGTGGCGACCGCGGCCAGGTCTCCCCTCTGGTCCGTACGCATCACGCGCGCCCCGTCCCGCGCAAGACGCGCCAGCACACCCGCGTTCGGATGCCCGTAGTCGTTGTCCCGCCCCACCGAGACGAGCGCCACCGCGGGATCGATCTCATCCAGGAACCTCGGAGACTGGTATCCGGACCCGTGGTGAGCGATCTTGAGCACGTCCGCGCGGATCGCCTCCGGCCCCAGATGCTGGAGCAGTTCTTCCTGCTCCTCCGTCTCCGCGTCACCCGGCAGCAGCACCGTCCGCCCGGACACCCGCGCCCGCAGCACGAGCGAGTTGTTGTTCGGATCCGAGTTCGTCCCGTGCAGCGGCTCGAACGGCCCGATGACCGCAAGGTGCAGCCCACCCACGGAGTACGCCCACCCGGGCCCCACGTCGTGAAGAAGCACCCGCCCCGCGGCCTGGGCCACCGCGGCACGCCCGGCCAGCGGCTCCGGCCAGTCCGGCCCGACCACGGCACGCACGTCCCGTCCCCGGAACACCCCGGTCACGCCACCGATGTGGTCGGCGTGGAAGTGACTGGCCACGAACAGCGCGACCTGCCGCACCCCGAGCCGCCGCAGGCAGTGGTCCACCGCGTTCGGCTGGGGCCCGGCGTCCACCACGACGGCCCGGTCGCGTCCGGCCGGCAGCACGATGGCATCCCCTTGCCCGACCGCGCAGACCACCACGATCCAATTCGCCGGCGGCCACCCGGGCGCGAGCACCCGCACCGGCAACGCCCCGAGCACTCCGGCGAGCGCCACGATAGCGACCAGCTTCCGGACGATCGGCCGTCGCGCCGCGACCAGCAACGCGACGGTGATGATCGCGAGCAGCAGCGCGCCGAGCACGCCACCCGGCCATGGCACCGCCCCCGCCGGCACCCTGGCGCCATACGTCGCCACCAGCACCAACCACTTGGCCGGCCAGTATCCGAGCCAAGCCAGGAACTCGGCACCGGCCGTCCAGATCGGCGACAGCACGGCCGCACCGACGCCGAGCAGCGTGGCCGGCGCGATCGCGGGCACCACCAGCAGATTGGCGGGCACCGCCACCAGGCTGATCGCCCCGGACAGCCCGGCGACCACCGGGCCGCACACCACCTGCGCGGCGGCCGGGACGGCGAGCGCCTCGGCGACCCCGGGCGGCCAGCCGCGCCGGCGCAACGCGTCGCGCCAGACCGGTGCCAGGAGCAACAGACCTGCCGTGGCCAGCACCGACAGCGCGAATCCGACGTCCGCCGCCAGCTCGGAGTCCATCAGGAGCAGCGCCGCCACGCCCGCGCCGAGTGCCGGTAGGGCCGCTCGCGGGCGTCCGGACGCCAGCCCGATCAGCCCGATCGCGCCCATTGCCGCCGCACGGATGACGCTGGGCGAGGGACGGGCCAGAATCACGAACCCGGCCAGCGCCGCCGCGCAGACCAGTGCCATCACCACCGGGCCGGCTCGCGTACGCCGTACTGCAAAGAGGACGACGCCCAGAACAATGGCGCAATTGGAGCCCGAGACCGCCGTCAAATGCGTCATACCGGTGGTGCGGAAGTCCTCCTCCAACGCCGGATCCAGCCGGCTCGTGTCCCCCACGATCAGGCCCGGAAGCAACCCACCGGCATCGTCGGGTAGCGGCTCACAGGCCCGCTGGAGCCCGGTCCGCAGCACCCCGGCCGCCCGCTGACCCCACGGCGGCCGACCCACCAGCGTGGGCGCGCGCCGCACCGAAACCACGGCGGCCTGCAGATCTCCGCCGCGCGGCGTCAGCAGCTTTCCCTCCGCCTCCACCCGCTGCCCCGGCAGCAGGGCACGCCACGCCCGGTCGCCGCCCAGCACCAGGGCCCGTACCGAGAGCCGCAGCGGCGCCTCGTCGTCCGCCTGGATCCTGCGAAGATCGACGGCTACCAGGTACGTCACGGGCTTTCCCGGCGACCCGCTCACCGCGCGCGGATCGTCACGGACGACGGCCTCCACCCGTACGCCGCGTCCGTCACGCACCAGAGACGCCAGCGGTTCCGCGTCCCGGACCCCGACGCGCGCTCCGGTCACGACAGCCCCGGCGCCCACGCCCAGCAGCGCCGCGACCGCGACCCACCGGATCCGCACCCGCCGGACGATCCGCACGACGACCACCGCGAGCAGACCCGCACCGGCTCCGGCCAGAAATCCCGCCCGGGCGGGCAGGAACAGACCGGCGAGCGACGAGAGCCAGATCGCCACCGCGAAGCCGGCGAGCCGCAGATCCGGCCCGGCGTGCCCGCTCACACCGTCACCAGGTCTTTGAGCTGCTCGTAGCGGGCGTCGCCGATGCCGTCGACCTTCCGCAGGTCGCTGACCGCGTGGAAACTGCCCTGCGCGGTTCGCGCGTCCAGGATCCGCTGTGCGAGCACCGGCCCGACCCCGGGCAGGGTGTCCAATTCGGCGAGCGTCGCCGTGTTCAGGTTGATCAGGCTGCCCGCCGCCGGAGCGGTGCCACCGGCGGCAGGCGCCGCGGGCGCGGTGCTGACGCCGGGTGGCGGCGTCACGCCCACCATGATCAGTTCTCCGTCGACCACTTTGCGGGCCAGGTTCAGCAGGGCGACGTCCACGCCGGGGTCGGGGCCTCCGGCCGCCGAGAGCGCGTCGGCCACCCGCGCGCCGGGCGGCAGATGCACCAGGCCCGGTTTGCGCACCTTTCCGCCGACTGCGACCACCACCTCGGCCGCCGCGGAACTCGGCACAGCCCGGGGACCGGCCTGGTTGGCCGTCGGGTCCGCGCTCGCCACGGCGTCGAACGACGGCGGCGCGACCGGATCGACGCGCGGCCGGGCACGCCATGCCAGCACGGCCGCGATCAGGATCGCCACCGCGGCGACCGCGGCAAGCGCCCGCACGCCACGCCGTCCGGGGTCGAAGGCCCGCGTGCCGAACCGACGCCCGCTGCCGAAGGCGCCGTCGCCCGTCAACTCGGGAATCTCGTCGTCCTCGTCCGGCTCGGCGGCGGACCAGCCCGGATTCGGCCGGGATGCCAGCGAATCCTCGAAGGCGTCGTCCGGCAACACCCAGTTCGGGGGCGGCAACGGCCGGTTCACGTTCGCGGCCACCCCGTCGAGGGCGTCCTTCATCGGTCCTCCCAGCGGGGATGGAGGGAAATAGGCAGGTCGCGGTGCACCCGGCGGACTCGCCCACGGCGATCCGGCGGGAAACCCGGTCGTCCACGCGTGCACGACGGACTCCGGCGGCGCTCGCCCCCCGTGGTCCGGCGGCTCACCCGACCGGCGAAGGGTCGCCGCATCGGGCGCCACCCCGAGATCCACGTCGTCCGGCCAGCCCGAGATGATGTCGGACCAACTCAGCGGCTCACCCGAGCCGGACAGATCGGCCAGCCCCGACGGATGCCGCGACTCGGGTCGCCCGGCCGGATCGTCGGCGCCCCCGTCCCGTACCGAATCAGGCAGCACCGACCGCAGCCGCTCTGCCACGTCTCTCTGCGCACTCTTCCGCTCTCGCACGCCAGGCACCGTAGGGATTCGGCGGCTCGGGTGCGCGACGGCCTGTGGACAGAGCGCCGGTGTGGAAAAGTTAAATGATCATCAGAACTGTGCTAAGGGAACAGCTTGTGACAGCAGCAATCTCAGCGTCCGCCATGGCCGACGCGATCATCCGGCTACGTGCCGCGGGTTGCGTGTTCGCCGAGGAGGAGGCCGCTGTCCTGGCCGAGGCCGCCGCAGACGAGGAGACCCTCGCGGCGATGGTCGGCCGGCGTGCGCTCGGCGAGCCGCTCGAGCAGGTCGTCGGCTACGCCGACTTCTGCGGTGTCCGGGTTCGGCTGCGTCCGGGCGTTTTTGTTCCCCGGGTACGGAGTGAGCTGCTGGTCCGCGTCGCCACGACGGCCGCGATCGAGCCCGCAGTCGTGCTGGATCTCTGCTGCGGATCCGGTGCGCTGGGTTTGGCCGTACGGCGCAGGTCGCCGGATGCCGAGCTGCACGCCGCCGATCTGGATCCGGTGGCCGTCGCCTGCGCGCTGGAAAATCTTGGCGGCAACGTCTACCAGGGTGATCTCTTCGACGCCCTGCCCGATGATCTCCGCGGACGGGTGACCGTCCTGCTGGCGAACGTTCCCTATGTCGCCACCGGGCACCTTCCCCTGCTCCCGGCCGAAGCCCGCGATCACGAACCGAGGACGGCGCTGGACGGCGGGCCGGACGGCCTCGACGTCTTCCGGGCGGTCGCCGCCGAGGCGGCCACCTGGCTGGCCCCCGGCGGCGTGCTGCTTTCCGAGATCACCGGGGCCCAGCAGGAAAGGGCAATTCAGGTCGTACGCTCCGGGGGGCTGGACGCCGACGTCATCTACGACGATGATCTCGAAGCCCGGGTGGTCCGGGGGCGGAAAACTGTCGGCGGGATGCGCTAGGGTCTGCCCGCAACAGGGAGATGAGGCGTCGGTGGGCCTGGTTCGGAGAGTCGCTCGGGCGCGACTGGCCGGTCAGGTCGTCAGGCGTCTGCGACGTGCGGGCATGTCCCACGTGCGCTACGACTCACACGGTTTCCAGGTCCGCTTCACCGCGGACGGGGACGACGTGCCCACGATTCTCGAGCTCGCGCCGTTGCTGGCCGACCGGGGCAGACGCCGCCGGGAGCAGATCGACCAGTTCGTCGCGAGCCTGACATCGGTGGCCGGCGTGCCACGGACGTGGGCGCAGGCCCGGCCGCTGCTTCGACCCGTGCTGCGCGGCGGCACGCCCGGGTCGTCGCTGCGCAGGCCGGTGCTGCCGTTCCTGTCCGAGTTCGTGGTGATCGACCAGCCCGACACGATGACGTATGTCGGGCCGGACCAGCCCGCCGCGTGGGGCGTGAGTGCGGACGAGGTGTTCGCGGCCGCCCGGGCGAACCTGTCCGGGGCGGCGTTGCACGGAGTCGCCACCGAACCGGTGGTGGTGCGCTTCGTGGACGACGGGGATGCGTACTGGACGTCGCATCTCCTGCTCGAGCACTGGCTCGGGCGGCTGGCCGGCCAGGTCGGCGGCACTCCGGTCGCGTTCGCACCGGAGCGGGGGACGCTGCTGGTCACGGCCGATGGGAGCGATCATCTGCGCGGGCTGTTCGCGCAGGCGGAGGAGATCTATGCGAAGACGTCACGACCGATAAGCCCGATGGCGTACGCGAGCGACGCCAACGGCTGCACCATCCCGTACGCGGCGCCACCCGGCCACCCGTTGCACCACACCGTGCAGCGGGCGGAGCGAGTGCTGGCGGTTGAGGAGTACGCCCGGCAGGCTGCCCGCCTCACCGAGGCGCAACAACGCCGTGCCCGGCCGGACGGCGAGCGCGACCCGGCCGCGGCGCCGAACGGCAAGCAGGCCGAGCCGCGCAGCGGCGGCCAAGCCGAGCCGCGCAGCGGCGGCCAAGCCGAGCCGCGCAGCAGCGGCCAAGCCGAGCCGCCCAGCAG
>NZ_CAKUCL010000048.1 GCF_934643405.1 uncultured Actinoplanes sp. | reverse complement strand
CCCCCTCTGTCCTCATCACGGGAGACAAAAGCCATGGAAGCGACAGACGCCGCGATCCGCGTCCGCGGGTTGCGCAAGGCCTATCAGCAGGTGTCCGTGCTCAAGGGCGTGGACTTCGACGTCGCGCGCGGCAGCATCTTCGCGCTGCTGGGGTCGAACGGCGCCGGCAAGACCACGACCGTACGGATCCTCGCCACCCTGCTGAAGCCGGACGACGGCGCCGCCACCGTCAACGGGTTCGACGTCGTCGCCGAGGCCGGCCGGGTGCGCGAGTCGATCAGCCTGACCGGGCAGTTCGCGGCGGTCGACGAGATCCTCACCGGCCGGGAGAACCTCGTCATGATCGCCAAGCTGCGGCGGGTCGCGAACCCGCGCCGGGTCGCGGACGACCTGCTCGAACGGTTCGGCCTCGCGGACGCGGGCGGGCGCCGCGTCGCGACCTACTCGGGCGGCATGCGCCGGCGGCTCGACATCGCCATGGGCCTCATCGGCGACCCGTCGATCATCTTCCTCGACGAGCCCACGACCGGCCTGGACCCGGAGGCGCGCATCGAGGTGTGGAAGGTGATCCAGGACCTCGCCGGGAGCGGCACCACCGTCCTGCTCACCACGCAGTACCTGGACGAGGCGGAGAAGCTGGCCGACCGGATCGCGATCCTGCACCAGGGCACGATCATCGTCTCCGGCACCCTGGCCGAACTGAGGGGACTGCTCCCGGCCGCGAAGGTCGAGTACGTGGAACGGCAGCCCACCCTCGAGGAGATCTTCCTGGCGATCGTCGGCACCGACAAGGAGCAGCAGCGATGACCACCACTCACTTCTTCGGCGACACCACCGTGATGCTCGGGCGCACGATGCGGCACATCACCCGCAGCATGGACACGATCATCACGGTCACGATCATGCCGATCGCGTTCCTGCTGCTGTTCCGATACGTCTTCGGCGGCGCCATCCAGACCGGCACCGACAACTACACCAACTACCTGATGCCCGGCGTCCTGCTCATCGCGATCGCCAGCGGCATCTCCTACACCGGGTTCCGGCTGTTCAACGACCTCCAGGGCGGCATCTTCGAGCGCTTCAACTCGATGCCGATAGCCCGCTCGTCGGTCCTCTGGGGCCACGTCCTGACGTCGCTGGTCTCCAACGCGCTCTCGGCTGTGATCATCATCCTGGTGGGCGTGGCCATCGGCTTCCGCACCTCGGCCGGCGTCCTGTCCTGGCTGGCCGTGGCCGGCATCCTGGCCCTCTTCACCCTGGCCCTGACCTGGATGGCGGTGACAGCCGGCCTCTCCGCCTCGTCGGTGGACGGCGCCTCCGCCTTCTCCTACCCGATCATCTTCCTGCCGTTCATCAGCTCGGCCTTCGTCCCCACCACCACCATGCCCACCCCGGTACGAATCTTCGCCGAAAACCAGCCCGTGACTTCCATCGTCAACACCATCCGAGCCCTCTGGGAGCAAACCCCCGTAGGCACCGACATCTGGACCGCTCTGGCCTGGTGCTGCGGCGTCCTAGTGGTCGCTTACGGCTTCGCCATGCTGGCCTACCGACGCAAATTGGGTTGATCAGCGAGGAGCGCGTTGCCGCGTTGATGAGTTCGGGCTGCCCGAACTCATCAACTTCCAGCGGCGCACGCGCGATCGAGCGCGGCTAACTCAGTGCCCGGGGCGGGTCTCGAACCCGCACGCCTGCTTGAGGCAGCCGCTTTTAAGGCGGCCGTGTCTGCCGTTCCACCACCCGGGCGGGAGATTTACGCACACACCGTATCGGTTGCCGCCCGGGCTGTGGAATCAGGCGTGAGGGCTAACCCCTCGTCCCCGCGCCTACCGTCTGACGCCCTTCGGGCAGATCCACCGGCGGAGTCACATGCGTGAACTCGTCCCGCGGAGCGTGCAGCTGTCCCAGGGCCACGGTCTCGCGCCGCAGCATGAAACCCAGCGTCCAGTCCGCGACAACCCGGACCTTCCGGTTGAACGACGGGATGCGGCTCATGTGGTACGTGCGGTGCATGAACCACGCCGGCAGGCCCTTGACCTTGATGCCGTACACGTGCGCCACGCCCTTGTAGAGGCCCAGGCCGGCGACGCTGCCGACGTACTTGTGCCGGTACTCCTTCGGCTCACCCCCGAGGATGACCTGCCGGATGTTGTCGGCGAGCACCCGCGCCTGGCGCACCGCGTGCTGCGCGTTCGGCGTGCAGTACGCGCCCGGGTTGGTCAGGTCGGGCACCTGGGCGGAGTCGCCGGCGCTCCACGCGCCGTCGAGCACCCGGTCGCCGTCGACCACCTGGAGCGTGGGCAGGCAGGTGACGTGCCCGCGCGGGCCGCGCGGCAGGTCGGTGCGGTCGAGCATGGGCGACGGCTTCACGCCGGCCGTCCAGACAACGGTTTCGGCCTGGAACCGGTCGCCGTCGGAGAGCACGATCTCGCCGTCGACGCAGGACTCGAGCCGGGTGTCCAGGCGCAGGTCGATGCCGCGCTTGGCGAGCTCCCGGGCGGCGTACGCGCCCATCTTCGCGCCGACCTCGGGAAGGATCCGGTTGGTCGCCTCGACGAGGACGAAACGGACCTCCTCCTGCTTCAGGTCGGGGTAGTAGTGCAGCGCCTCGCGGACGATGTCTTCCATCTCGGCGAGCGCCTCGATGCCGGCGAAGCCGCCGCCGACGAACACGAAGGTCAGCGATGCCTTGCGCACCGCCGGATCAGGGGTGACCGCCGCGACGTCGAGCCGGTCCAGGATGTGGTTGCGCAGGTAGATGGCCTCGCCGATGGTCTTGAACCCGATGCCGTGCTCGCGCAGCCCGGGAATGGGCAGCGTCCGCGACACGGAGCCGGGCGCCACGATGATGTGGTCGTACTCCATCTCGGTGGAGGGACCGTCGATCGGCTGAATCGTGACCGTCTTGCGCGTGTGCTCGATCCGGGTGACCTCGCCCGAGACGATCCGGCACTTCTTCAGCGCCCGGCGCAGCGGGACTACCGAGTGGCGGGGCTCGATGTTGCCGGCCGCGGCCTCGGGAAGAAAGGGCTGGTACGTCATGTGCGGTTGGGGGTCGACGACGACCACCTCGGCCCGGCGCCGGTTGAGCTTCTTGGACAGGCGCAGGGCCGCGTACAGTCCGACGTGGCCTGCTCCTACAACAACGATGCGCTGCGGTTTCACTCATCCATTGTCGCGACTGACCGGTAATGATGCTCGGTTCTGTGACGTATGCCAAAGCCGTTTGTCAAGTGCTATGACTAACATATTTCGGGGATATTTCAGGCTCTGCGAACGAGGCGTGCTAGGAGCAGCGTGGCGCCGACCGCTCCGGCGAGCCCGGCCAGCGTCGCGGCCAGGAACGCGCCGCCTGCCAGGTCGGCGGAGAGGCCCAGAGCGACCACGGTGAGGACCGCCGAGATCAGCACGACGGCCAGGGCGCGGGCCAGCCAGGTGCCGACGACGTCGAGATTCACCACCGCGTCGTACGGGAGGACGGCCGCCAGCGCGGTCAGCGTATGTCCTAGATAGAGCATCGTGGCCAGGGTCAGCACCCGCCACAGCGCGATCTCCGTGCCGAAGCCGACGGTGGCGACCAGCCAGCCGGCCACCACGACGAGGGCGGCGATCGTCGCCGCCCGGCCACGCGGAGCGACCGCCGGATAGAGCGCCACCACGCCCAGCACTCCGCCGTACGGACGCGCCGCGACGTCGAGCGGCCACGCGGTGTACATCGCGACCAGCCCGCAGATCGCGATGCCGACGCGGACCAGGAACGGCAGCACGGTCGCGCGGGCGAACACGCGACGGGTGGACCTGACGAACTTCATCATCGCCCCCTCGGCGCCGAGGCCATCCGGGCCACGTCGCGCAGCACCAGGTCCAGGCTGCCGGCGCCGGCCCAGGCGACCACCGGTACGCCGTGCTCGCGCAACCGGCCGAGCACGTTCTCGCGTTCCAGCCGCCACAACCGGGTGGCCAGCGGCGTCCATTGGTTCTGGGTCTTGTTCTCCGGCGTCGCACCCTCGGGCAAGGTGTCCACCGCCACCACGTACCGGCCGGACTGGGTCAGGTGGGCGAGCATGTCGGCGGCTCGCGGGTCGATCAGCGGGGTGAGCACCATGACGAGCGTGTCCGAGGAGACGTGGTGGACACCGAACACGTTCTCGTCCGCGTCCCACTCGACCGGATCGGGCCGCACGTCGAGCAACCACTCCAGCACGCGCAGGTACTGCCGGCGGCCGGTGGCCGGGCGCAGCCGGCGGGCGGCCGACCCATACTCCAACAAGGACACCCGGTCGCCGCGCTGCAGGTAGTGCTCGGCGATGGCGGCGGACGCGCGGACGGTGGTGTCCAGAACGGATGCGCTGCCTCCGACGCCGCCGGACAGGCCGACCTCGCCGAGCACGTCGAGCAGCAGGAGCACCTCGGCGTCGCGGTCCGAGAGGGTGGACGCCACGTGGAGGTCGCGGGTGCGCAGGGAAACCCGCCAATCGATGCGCCTGAGCCGATCGCCCGGCGCGAACGGCCGTACGCCCGCAAGCTCGCCGCCCTCGCCCATCCGCCGGGAGCGATGGTTTCCCACCAGGCCGGCGGCGGCCGGCATCGCCTCGGTCGCGTTGAACGGCTCGGTGACCGGATAGACGCGCACCGCGCGGGCCGGCGTCACCACCGGCCGGCAGGCCATCAGGCCGCCGCAGGCAGCGACCCGGGCGGCCGCCGGACCCACCTCCTGGCGGCCCCAGCGCAGCGCGTCACCGGGCAGCTCCACCGCCGCCCAGCCGTCGGACGGCACGGTGATCGCGAACGGCCGGTCGGAGTGTTCCAGCTTCAACCAGCGCGAGGCGCGGGTGCGCACGACCACCAGGTCGTACGAGATGACGTCGGGGTTGCTCACGGTGACCGACGCCTGGACGTGACCGCCCTCGACGAGATGTTCCTCGTCGGCGCCGATGGTCAGCTCCGGCACCGCCCGCGGCATGCGGCGCAGGCCGATCGCGGCGCCGATCCCGAACGGTGCCGCGAGCAGCACCAGGTCGACCCGGCCCAGCGCCACGCCGAGCACCAGCAGCAGGCCGGTGAGCAGCACCGACCGGCCGAGTGCCCGGGTCGGCACCCAGGTCTGGAGGTTCCACGACTCCGCCTCGGCAGCCGGCGGCACCGCGGTGCGCAGCCGGGGGGTCACGTCTGGTTTTGTCCACTCGCGTACGTCGGGAGGGCACCGCTGGCCGGGGCCGGGGTGGCGGCCAGCACCTCCTGGACCACGAAGGCCGGGTCGACGCGGCGCAGCCACATCTCCGGGCGCAGCGTGATGCGGTGGGCGAGCGCCGGCACCGCGACGTCCTTCACGTCCTCCGGCACCACGAAGTCCCGGCCGGTCATCACGGCCCGGGCGCGGGCCAGCAGCAGCAGCGCCAGCGAGCCCCGCGGCGACGAACCGACCAGCACCGACGGATGCTCGCGGGTGGCCGCGGCCAGCGACACGATGTACCGGCCGATCGAGTCCTCGACGGCGACCATCTCCAGCGCGGCCTGCATCGCCTGCAGCGTGCCCGCGTCGACCACCGGCTGGAGGAACGTCTCCTCCTGGCGGCGCGACATGCGGCGGCGCAGCACGTCCCACTCCTCCTCGGCGGTCGGATAGCCGAACGAGACCCGCAGCAGGAACCGGTCGAGCTGGGCCTCGGGCAGCGGGTACGTGCCCTCGTACTCGATCGGGTTGGCGGTGGCCAGCACGTGGAACGGCGGGTCCAGCCGGTAGGTCACGCCCTCGACCGAGACCTGCTTCTCCTGCATCGCCTCGAGCAGCGCGGCCTGGGTCTTCGGCGGCGTCCGGTTGATCTCGTCGGCCAGCAGCATGTTGGTGAACACCGGGCCGGCCCGGAAGGCGAAGTCGCCCTTGCGCTGGTCGTAGAGGAACGAACCGGTCACGTCCGCGGGCAGCAGGTCGGGCGTGAACTGCAGGCGCCGGAAGTCCAGGCCGAGAGCCTGCGCGAAGGACCGCGCGGTCAGCGTCTTGCCCAGGCCGGGCAGGTCTTCCAGCAGCACGTGACCGCCGGCCAGGATGCCGGCCAGGACCAGCTCCAGCGAATCCCGTTTGCCGACCACCACCGTCCCGACCGAATCCAGGACGGCGCCGGCCAGCCTGCCCACCTCGTACGGGCCCAGGGCCTTGTCGCTCACAGTCGCTCCAACGCTTCCACGTAGGTTTCCAGCTCACGGGGCTTCGGCGTGCGCCGCCCGCGGTCGTGCAGCGCCGCCCAGAGCGGGTCGCCGAGCAGTTCGCGGGCGCGGCGCGGATCGGTCGCGCGGGTGATCCCGTGACGAAGCCGCAGCCGCTCGTCGGTCAGCTCGGCCAGCACCGGCAGAACGTTACGCGAATATAGATCCGCGTCCGAGTGCGCCCGGTCCAGTGTGAGTTCCCAGCGGCGTACGGCTGCTTTGAGCGCGTCACCCGCCGGGCCGTCCTGGCCCGAACCGTTCTGATCGCGGCGTTTCGGCAGCGGCGGCGCCTTGACGAGGCTGACCGCCAGCATGATCAGTCGCAGACCGAGGAACGCGGCCGCGACGAGCACGACCGAGATGCTGAGATCGCCGGCGCGCAGGGCCGCCATGGTCACCGTGGTGGCGGCGGCGATCAGCGCGATGTTCAACACCAGCCGGAGGACCGTGTTGCGCTTCTTCGGGCCGGGCTCGGGCTCCTGCGGACGACCGCGCTCCTCGCTCGCCGCGCTGAAGAGATCGTCGAGGCTCATGCCGGGACCGCCGGTGCTCCCAGGTCGGCGCGCAGCCGTTCCAGAGCGGACCGGGCCTGGCGGCGCATCTGGTCGTCGACGGTGTGCGTCGCGTACCGCGCCTGGCGATAGACCTCGAGCAGCGCGGCCAGCACCCGCGCGTCGACCTGCTGCTCGTTGAGCAGGCGGCCGACCAGGTCGGTGGGGCTGTCGCCCGGGTGCCGGGGCGTTCCGGCGGCGGCCGCCGCCTGCTCCAGCCGCACCCAGCAGGCGATCACGGCACGGCGGGGGTCACGGTCGGTGTCGGAGAGTTCCTCCAGGCCGGCGTCCAGGGCGGCGACCAATTCCTCCGCCGTACGGGGTTGGTGCTGGCGCAGTTTGCCGGTGCGACCCTTCTTGCGGGCGCGGCGGCGCGCCTGGTCACGAAGAAGCGCGTAGACCGCGAGCGCGATGACGATCAGGGCGACGACGCCGAGGCCGATCAGCGCGACCGTGCCCACCCACTCGGGCAGGCCGCGGGCCGCCTCGGGCACCGTGTCCCCGCCGCCGGCCGGGGTGGCGCTGGGCTCCGTGGGAATCATCGGCGACTTCGACGGGCCCGGATCGCTGCGCGCGATCTGGTCGAGCTGCGGCGCCGACCGGGTGGCCGCCAGCGCGGTGAGGAAGAGCAGGGCGACCACGGCGGCGAGGGGCCACCAGCGGCGCACTGCGGCGAGATCCATCAGATTGGGCTCAGATCCTTGAGGTGTCTTCGAGTCTGCCGAATCATGCCAGGCCCGCCATCTCCTTCGCACGGAGGAAAACGGCGTCGAGCATCTCGGGGGTGAGCCGGCCGGTGAAAGTGTTCTGCTGGCTGACGTGAAAACACCCGAGCAGGTGGGGGACGCCCGGTTGGCTGACCAGCGCGCCGTGCCCGAACTTGGGCCGCGGCACCGGCGCCTTCACCCCGTAGACGGCGGTGAGCGTGGGCCACCAGGCCTGCCACGCGAACGCGCCGAGCGCCACCACGACGCGGAGGCTGTCCTTGATCAGCCCGACCTCGCGATGCGCCCACGGCGCGCAGTTGTCCCGCTCCTCCGGCAGAGGCTTGTTGTCCGGCGGCGCGCACCGGACCGCCGAGAAGACCCGCACATGGCGCAGCTCGAGCCCGTCGTCGGCGGAGACGCTGGTCGGCTGGTTGGCCAGCCCGACCCGGTGGAGCGAGGCGAACAGCACGTCCCCCGACCGGTCCCCGGTGAAGATCCGCCCGGTGCGGTTGCCGCCGTGAGCCGCGGGCGCCAGCCCCAGAATGGCGATCTCGGCGTCCTGCGGCCCGTACCCCGGAATCGGCCGTCCCCAGTACGTCTGATCGCGGAAGGCGGCGCGCTTGACCCTCGCGACCTCCTCACGCCACGCAACCAGCCGCGGGCAGGCGAAACAGTCAGTGACGCACTGATCCAGCACGCTGAGCGACGGCGCGGCGGCAGCTTGTCGGCGGACGTCCTCGGCCGTACGGGCGTTCCTCTCCCCCAAACTCACCCCCGAAGCACAACACTTCGCCCCGGCGGCCCGCCACTCACCCCCACCCGCGCGCCTCGGCGCCGGGCCGAGACGCGCGCTTCGAAGCACTGCGCCTGAACGAGCGGGAGACCACGCGTTGGAGAGCGGGTGACTCTGCGGCGCTTGAGGGGGCGAAGGAGTGGAGGTGCAGGGCGGGCCTGGGAACGCGCCGCTCGGTCGCCGGAATGCGGCGGCCGGCGCCCGGATCGGGCGCCGGCCGGGAAGTCGGTCGTCAGGCCTTGGGGCGCAGGCAGAGCAGGTAGCCGCCCTTGGCCTCGCTGGCGTAGACGAAGAACTCCTCGTTCTCCTTGAAGAACTTGTCGCAGGACTTGCTCTTCTCGTCGCTCTCGCCGTCGACACGGGCGACGACGGTGAACTTGGCCTCCTGGGAGTTGCAGTCGACCACGTCGGCGCCGGTCTCGGTGGTCTCCTCCTTGGAGACGTCCTTGTCCGAGGCGATGCAGTCGCCCGCCTTGGCCTCCTCGGCACCGTCGCCGCCGAAGAAGGCGCCGCGGAGCACGGCGACCACGATCAGGACGGCCGCGATCGCGACGATGCGGCCGATGGTCTTGGCGGCGCCGCCCTTCTTCTTCTCCTCGGCCGGGAACGCGCCGAACTGCGGCGGCGGCTGCTGGCCGGGCGGGAACGACGCGTTCGGGTCGCCGGGGTAGCCGCCGCCGGGCGGCGGGTACGCCCCCGGCTGCTCCTGGCCGGGGGCCGGATAGCCGGGCTGACCGTAGCCGGGCTGACCGGCGCCGGGCGCGGGGTAGCCGGGCTGGCCGGCACCGGGCGGGGGGTAACTGCCCTGACCGGGCACCGGGCTGCCGTCCTGGCCGGGTGCCGGGTATCCGCCCTGACCGGGAGGCGGGTAGGAGCCACCGGGCGGCGGGACAGGGTTGCTCACGGGAGGTCCTTTCGAGGGGTCGGTCGAAGGAGTCGACCGATCGCCGGAGCAGATTAACGATCGGCCGGACTTTGCCGCGACCCCGTTACCCAGCCTTTATCAGTCAATTGGCGGGATGTACCCCGGCGCCGGGAGAACGGACCGGAAGCACCATCCGTTGTCGACCGAACGGCCACCCGATCATCGGCTGGGTGACGGCCGGACCGACGGAGTGGCATTGACGGAGGGCGAAGGCGTCGCAACGGATGGCGATGGCGCGAGGGAAGAATCCGGCGCGGCGGTGGACGGCGAACCGGAGTGCGATGTGGACGGTGAGACCGGCGGGCCGAAGGGCGCATTCTCCGGGCAGTACGGATATCCCATGCTCCGCGTGTGCCGCGACTCACCGGTCGACGGATCGGTGCACCACGAATTGCCGAGCTGGATCGGCGAGGCGTCCTGATCGTACAGACGCGCACCCTCGACCAGTTTTCCCTCCTTGTCGTACACGTAGACGTCCTGCACGTTGCCGTACGGATTGGTGTCGTAACTGCCCACGTTGTTGTACGACGACTGCCGGGCGCTGTTGTCCACGCCGAAGAACCCGCCGATCGCGAAAATGACCAGGAACGTGGTGCCCGCCCACAACGCGTACTTCGGCCAGCGGGACAGGACGAGCGCCTTGCGGCCGAACATGACGGACAGGATCACGCAACCGGACAGCAGCACGACCGCCATCAATTCGCTACCACCGATGCGTGGCAGCAGGCCGAGATCGCCTTGCGGATCGCCGATCAGATAGGCCACCGCCATGGCAGCCAGATAACCGCGCAGCACCCACCAGGCGGGGCGCAGCAGCAGCAGGAATTCGCTCGCCTTGGCATACCCGATGACCGGACCGACCTTGACGTCGGCCCGCTTCAGGAATGCGGTGACATCGGCCCGCAATGAATCCAAAGCGGACACTCGCGGCTCGGGCGGCGGCTCCGGGAATCCGCCGACGAATCCCGCGGTGGCGAGCAATTCCGCCGCGTACGCCTGCGGGGTGCCCAACCGCTCGACGAGCGTGCCCAAGCCTTCGGCCTGCACCTCGGCCAGGTGCTCGGCCAGGTCCTCGAGCAGCTCCAGCCGGGTGTGCTCGGGCAGGCCGGAAAGGGTCTCCCGCACGCCCGCGACGTACGCGGTCATCTCGTCCTGTGCCGTGGAGTTCACGCCGTCTCCCGCTCGCGAAGCAGATCGTCCATGGTCGATGAGAAGTTGTGCCAGATCTTGCCGGATCGCTGCAACTCGGCGCGGCCGGCGGCGTTCAGCCCGTAGTACTTGCGGTGTGGCCCCTCATCGCTGGGCACCACGTACGTGTTCAGGAAGCCGCCGTTGAACAGACGCCGGAGGGTGCCGTAGACCGAGGCGTCGCCGACATCGTCCAGGCCGGCGGAGCGCAACCGGCGGAGGATGTCGTAGCCATACCCGTCCTCGTCGCGCAGGGCGGCGAGGACGGCGAGGTCCAGGACACCCTTGAGAAGCTGGGTGGTATCCACGCGGTGCACACTACTGTGCAGTGCGAAATACCGTCAAGACGGCGGGGACATCGACGATCAACAGCGTTGATCAGACCAGCCCGTACGCGATGCCGTCGAGGATGTCGTGTTCGGAGGCCACCAACGCGGACTGCCCGGACCGTTCCATGACGATGCGGAGGATCAACGCGCCGGCCCCGATCACGTCCGCCCGCCCCGGGTGCATGACGGGCAGAGCCAGCCGCTGCGCGAGGGTCATCCCGAGCAGCTCGCCGGTCACCTTCGCGACCGCGTCGTAGGAAACCTTCGCGTGGTGGATGCGGCCCGCGTCGTACGTGGGAAGCCCGAGAGCCAGGGCCGTGACCGTCGTGACCGTACCGGCGAGACCGACCAGAGTCGCCGCCGAGCGGCCCGGCACCGCGGCCAGCGCCGTGTCGACCGCCTCGGTGATGTCGCGCGTGGCCGCCGCGATCTCCGCGGGCGTCGGCGGGTCGGTGTGCAGATGCCGCTCGGTCATCCGGACACAGCCGATGTCCATCGAGATCGCGTGCTCCACGCCGGACGTGCCGGTCACGAACTCGGTCGAGCCGCCGCCGATGTCGACGACGAGGTAGGGCGGTTCGGCGCTCAGGCCGGCCACCGCGCCGGTGAAGGACAGCCGCGCCTCCTCCGCACCGGTGATCACCTCCGGGTCGACGCCGAGCACGCCGCGCACCATGTCCCGGAAGTCCTGCGCGTTGCGGGCATCGCGCGAGGCCGACGTCGCACACATGCGAACGTTGCGCACACCCAGTTCCGCGATCTCTGCCGCGTACGCCAGCAGGGCTTTTCTCGTTCGCGCCAAGGCTGCGTCGGAGATTCTCCCGGTACGGTCGACGCCCTCCCCCAGCCGGACGATCTCCATGCGGCGACTGACGTCGGTCAGCCGGCCGTCCACGACGTCCGCGATGAGCAGGCGGATCGAGTTCGTCCCGCAGTCGATGGCCGCGACTCTCATAGGTGCAGCAGCATTCTCGTGTTCCCCAGGGTGTTGGGCTTGACCCGCTCGAGGTCGAGGAATTCGGCGACACCCTCGTCGTACGAGCGGAGAAGTTGCTCGTAGACGGCGTGCGGCACGGGCGCGCCGTCGATCTCGGTGAACCCGAACGAGCCGAAGAACCGGGTCTCGAAGGTCAGGCAGAAGACGCGCGCGACACCGAGCTCACGGGCCACGCCGAGGAGGCGCTCGACGATCTGGTGGCCGATCTTGCGGCCGCGGTGGTCGGGATCGACCGCGACCGTACGGATCTCGGCGAGGTCCTCCCACATCACGTGCAGCGCGCCGCAGCCGACCACCGTGCCGTCGTCGTCGGCCGCCACCCAGAACTCCTGGACCGACTCGTAGAGCGTGACGGTCGCCTTGCTCAGCAGCCGGCGATCGGACGTGTACGCGTCGACGAGCCGGCGGATCGCCCTGATGTCCGCGGTGCGGGCACGCCGGATCTCCACCTACCTGTCCTCCGGCGGGGTGACGCAGGGGCCGCCGGCCCACCACGGCTCGACGGCGTCTCGGACCTCGTCGCCGAACGGGTTGACGCCCCGGCCCGCCGCGAGGGCGTGGGCGAGGTGGACATGCAGGCATTTCACCCGATCGGGCATGCCGCCGGCGGCGACGTTCCCGATCTCCGGCACGTCCTCGATGGCCTTGCGCCGGGACAGGTAGTCCTCGCCGGCCTTCGCGTACCGCGCGGCCAGCTCGGGGTCGGTGGACAGGCGCTCCTGCATGTCCCGCATGACGCCGGCCGACTCGAGGCGGCTGCACGCGGCGGTGGCGTGCGGACAGGTCAGGTAGAACAACGTCGGGAAGGGCGTGCCGTCGGGCAGCCGGGGCGCGGTCTCGACGACGTCGGGGTTGCCGCACGGGCAGCGGTGGGCGATGGCGCGGGTGCCGCGGGGGATGCGGCCCAGCTGAGCCGCCACGATCTCGAGGTCGGCCGGTGAAGGTGTTTCCATGATCAGTTCTGAGGCTCCGCGTCGGCGGCTTGGACGCTGCTCCACAGCGTGTCGTACCAGCGGTCGGGCGCGGCCGCCGGCGTGTTCTTCCCGGACTCCTTCGCGGCGCCGGCCGGATCGTTCAGCACCAGCAGCGGGATCTCACCGGGACGGACGTAGAAGAGCTTCTCGCGGGCCTGTGCCCGGAGGTACTCCGGGTCCTTCCACTTCTGCAGCTCCTGGGACTTCGCGTTGATCGCGTTGCGCTGCGCGGCCTGGTCGGCCTCCAGCTGGGCGATCTGCGACTCCTGCGCGAGGTAGACCCGCAACGGGTACGTGTACGCCAGGGCCAGCGCGACGAAGACGATGATCAGCACGGTCGCGCGGCCGGTGAGGGCGCGAGGCCTCGGGGCCACGGTCCGCTTCGTCGCGCCGCGGTTGACGTTCACCGTGCGCCTCGACAGGGCCGGGCGCTGCCGCGTCCGTACGGAACCTGTTTGGCGATTCTGCCCTTGCTGAGACTTTTGTCCGGATTGGCCGGGCTGGCCCGCTCGACCGGTCAGCCGATCACGGGACGATGTCCGATTAATCGGATTCGTTTGGCGGACCCGGGGCGACGAACCGGGACGGCGGGCCGGGCCCTGGCCGCTCGGTGCGCGTCGCTGTGTAGTCACGCCAAATCCCCCTGCCTGCCCGCGGCGTCGAAGTGGCACGCTCATGACGCTGTGGCGCCCGGTGGAAACCTATGCCCGTTCGCGCGGGCGCCACAACTCCATGATCTAGCCGGTATGCGTCACGCGGTGCGGTAACGCGGGAAAGCGCCCGCACCGGCGTACCGGGCAGCGCCCTCCAGCTGCTCCTCGATGCGCAGCAGCTGGTTGTACTTGGCGACGCGGTCCGACCGGGCCGGGGCGCCGGTCTTGATCTGGCCGCTGCCAACCGCGACGGCCAGGTCGGCGATGGTCGTGTCCTCGGTCTCGCCGGAACGGTGGCTCATCATCGTCTTGAAACCGGCCCGGTGGGCCAGGTCCACGGCGTCGAGGGTCTCGGTGAGCGAGCCGATCTGGTTCACCTTCACCAGTACGGCGTTGGCCGCCCCCTCGGCGATGCCCCGGCCGATCCGAGTGGGATTCGTCACGAACAGGTCGTCGCCGACGATCTGGATCTTGTTACCGAGCTGACCGGTCATCGCGCTCCAGCCGGCCCAGTCCTCCTCGGACAGCGGGTCCTCGATCGAGACGATCGGGTACTCGTCGGCGAGCTTGGCGTAGTAGCTGATCATCTCGTCGGTCGACTTCGGCGCGCCCTCGAAGACGTACGAGCCGTCCTTGTAGAACTCCGTGGCCGCCACGTCCATGGCCAGCACGATGTCGCTGCCCAGCGAGAAGCCGGCGGCCTGCACCGCCTCGGCGATCAGGTCGAGTGCGGCGGCGTTGGCGGACAGGTTCGGCGCGAAGCCGCCCTCGTCGCCCAGGCCGGTGGACAGGCCCTTCTTCTTCAGCACCGACTTGAGCGCGTGGTAGACCTCGGCGCCGGTGCGCAGCGCCTCCCGGAACGTGGGCGCGCCGATCGGAGCGATCATGAACTCCTGCACGTCGACGTTCGAGTCCGCGTGCGCGCCGCCGTTGAGGATGTTCATCATCGGCACCGGGAGCACGGCGGCGTTCGGGCCACCGACGTAGCGGAAGAGCGGCAGCTCGGCGGAGAGCGCCGCCGCCTTGGCCACCGCGAGCGAGACACCCAGGATGGCGTTCGCCCCGAGCTCGGACTTGTCGGCGGTGCCGTCCAGATCGAGCATCTTCTGGTCGATCAGGCGCTGCTCGCTGGCCTCGTAACCGACCAGCTCGTCGGCGATCTTGTCCTCGACGTTCGCAACCGCCTTCTCGACGCCCTTGCCCAGGTAGCGTCCCTTGTCCCCGTCGCGCAGCTCGATCGCCTCGAAGGCGCCGGTGGAGGCGCCCGACGGCACCGCGGCGCGGCCGACCGTGCCGTCGTCCAGCCCGACCTCGACCTCGACGGTCGGGTTGCCCCGCGAGTCGAGGATCTCCCGGGCGACGATTGCTTCAATGGTGGCCATGTGTCGTGTCGCTCCCTCTTGGTAAAGCTGCAAGTTCACCGACCGCGACCCTGCGGCCGACCACGGGACTGAGCGTAGCGAGCCGCCGGAGGGGCCGATGAACTTCCCCCGGGGTTCTCCTCAGGTGCGGTCCCGGCCGGCCGATGACCCGGGCACTATGAGCGCACCCATGCTTCCCGCCGACGGGTCGTACATCGAGATGACCTCGGATGGCGAAACGCTGCCTTCCGTCCGCGTCGTGCACGCCTCCGGCGCCGAGATCACGCTGTCGCTGGCGCACGCCGACGTGCCATCGGCGAACTCGTCCGTGGAGCTGCGCTGGGCGGCGGCGCCGCGCGGCCGGTTCGCGATGGCCGGGCGGGTGATGTCCGCCGACGGCAACCGGGTGGAGATCCGGTTCACCGGTGAGCCGGCGGTGGTGCAGAGCCGGGATTTCGTACGGGGTGGGGGTGGCGAGCCCATCGTCCTGCTCCGCGACGACGACGAGCCGGCCCGCGGGACGGTGCACGACCTGAGCGAGAAGGCGGTGCGGGCGCACTTCACCGACGTCCACCTCCGGCCGGGTGACGAGATCATGGCGCGCATCCAGGTCGGCGAGGAGATCGTCGAGTTCCCCGCCCGGGCGACCAAGGTGAGCTCGATGCGCCAGCAGGTGCCGCGCCGGGGCCCGCTCTCGGTGGAGATGGTGGCCGTCTTCGACTCGACCGACGAACATCAGGCACGCGTGATCCGCCGCTACATCATGCGAGCCCAGGCAGCCGCCCGCACCCGCACCTGACCCCACCCCCAACCTCGCGTGGGGATTCCCGCCGCCCCCACCGGCGCAACTCCCCACACGAACACGCCCCCACCTCGCGTGGGGACTCCCGCCGCTCCGGCCGGCGCAACTCCCCACACAAACAAGCCCCCCACCTCGCGTGGGGATTCCCGCCGCCCCCACCGGCGCAACTCCCCACACAAACACGCCACCCGCTTCGTGTGGGGATTTCCGCCCGCCTGGCGGGCGGGAATCCCCACGAGATTCGGGGGTGGAGACGGATACTGATTTGCGCGCGGTTGCGGGGATCGGCCAAGGTGTCAGTCGTGCCCTCCGTCGTGCGCCTTACGCTTGCCGGCCTCTGTGCCGCCGGAACGATGCTGGGTGCGGCGGCATGCACCGACGTGGACCAGGCGAATGCGGCGAGCATCACACGCGACGACCTGGTCTCGGCCATGGCGGGGCAACTGACCGCCGGGTCGGGCATCAGCTACACGGCGACCTATCAGCTCGTCGGCGGGGGCACCGCTACCGTCACCCGGGGGCAACGGCCGTCCCGTACGGCGTACGTCTACCCCGGCGGCCGGCTCATCGTCACGCCGGCGTCGGTCACCCGGTGCACCGGGGACGCGACGCTCACCTGCACGCGGACCGACCCGGACCCGACGGCGGCCACGACGCTCAGCGGGACGAACCTGGTCACGCCGGAGGCCGCGCTGGCGATGCTGAACACGGCGGCACTCGACCAGGACGTGGAGGCCGAGTCGCACGACACGACCGTCGCCGGCCGGCACGCCAACTGCCTGGATCTCGCCGAGGTCGACGGGACGCCGGCCCGGGAGTTCAGCGTGTGCGTGACCAACGAGGGCGCGCTCGCCAGCTTCACCGCGATGATCAAAGGCGAGCGGGCCGACCTGGCGATGACCACCTACGCCGACAAGGTGACGCCGGCGATGTTCACGCTGCCGGCCACCGCGAAGGTGACCGACAGGCGCACGAAGTAGCCGTTACACGCCGAGCAGCGTGCGCAGATGCCGCGGCGGCGGGGAGCCGTGCGCCAGCATCGCGTCGTGCCAGGCCTTCGGGGTGGCGCCGAACGGGCGAGCCGCGGCGATCCCGGACACCTCCGTGTAGCCCACGAAATACGTCGAGAGCTGCGTCGAGGTCAGCAGGGCGCGCCGCCACTTGCCGGCCGCCTCGCCCTCCTCCTGGAAGCCCTGGCCGGTCATCATGGCCATCGCCTCGGCCTCGGGCAGCGACTCGCAGTGGACCAGCTGGTCGATGATCGCGTTGAGGCTCATCCGCAGCTGCATCTTCAGCTGCTGGAGGCGGATCGGCAGGCCGCCGAAGCCCAGGTCGGCCATCAGCTCCTCGGCGTAGACCGCCCAGCCCTCGACGAACGGGCCGGACCAGCCGAGCGCGCGCACCCGGGTCGCGGCCCGGAAGCGGCGGGAGTGGGCGATCTGGAGGAAGTGACCGGGCATCGCCTCGTGGACGGTGAGGTTCCGGATCATGTGGTTGTTGTACTCGCGGTAGAACGACTCGACGCGCTCGGCCGGCCAGTCCGACGGGGTCGGCGCGATGCAGTAGAAGGTCGGGACGTCCGCGGTCTCCAGCGGGCCGGGCGGGTCGCAATAGGCCACCGCGACGCCGCGCGCGAACTTGGGCATCTCCTCGATCACGCACGGGTCGTCGAGCAGGGTCAGCACGTCGTGCTCGCGGACGAACGCGGTCGCCTCGTCCATCGTGACCTTCGCCAGGTCGACGATCGTGCCGTTGTCCGGATGCTGGCCGGCCAGCTCGGCGAGGGCCTTGCGGACGGTGTCGTCGCCGGGCCGGCCACCGATCAGCTCGGCGGAACGCTCGCGCAGCTCGGCGGTCACCTGCTCCAGATTGGCCCGGGCCCGGCTGAGCACCTCGGCGGCGGGCAGCTCGGTGTCGAGTGTGTGCCAGAGCCGCGCCTCCCACAGGGGACGGCCGAGCCGCGGGTCGCGGCCGGGTTCGCCGCTGTCCAGCACCGCGCGCAGCCAGCCGTCGAACTCCTGCAGGGCGCTCAGCGCGGCGGCCGCGGCCGGCTCGACGGCGGCGCGCATGCCGGGCTCGTCGGCCAGCAGCGCGGGCAACTCGTCGCGGATCAGCGCGGCCGTGCCGGCGAACTGGCCGACCGCCGTCTCGGCGTGGATGCGCGGCACGTCGCGCAGCACCGCACGAGCGGTGGCCAGCGCGTCGGGGATCGCCGCGAGACGCCCGCCGAGGCTCGCGAGACGCTCCTCGGCCGGCGCGAACTGGCGCGAGATCAGCGCGTGCAGCAGCGGCCCGGGGTTGTGCTCCAACGGGTTCCACTCGTGCTCGCGCACGTCGGTCAGCTCGAAGAGCCCACGCTCCACCATGGCCGACAGGATCGCGTGGTCGACCTGGTCCTCCGGGCCGAACGCCTCGGGGTCGATGCCGGACAGCGCGTCGGCGGCGTCTCGCAGCATGGTCACGCGGTCGGCGACGGCGCCCGGCGACAGGTCGGGCACGCGGTCGTCATATCGATGGTCACCCGCGTAGGTGGCCAGGGCGGGGTCACTTTCCAGGATCGCATCGACGATGCGCTCGGCGAGGGGGACGAACTCCGGCATGGCGTGAAACCTACTCGGCAGGTCCGACATTTTTCCGCTCCGCATCGCGCACGTCGCCGGCGAAATCCAGCGCGGCCTTGCGCAGGGCGGCCTCGGCATCCTCGCCCGCTTCGCGCGCCTCGGCCACCAGGCGCAGCAGTGTCGCTCCGAGATCCGGGCTCTGCGGGGGCCGTACGGGCAAGCCGGCTCGCGCCGTACGCTGCAGGATCTTCGCAGCGAGCGCGAGGGCCGGCTGGCTCAGGGCGATACCGTCCAGCACCGACTCCCGGGACTTCTCCGCCTTCTTGATCCGCTCCCAGTTCTCGGTGATCTCCTCGATGTCCTCGATGCTCTCCCCGGCGAACACGTGCGGGTTGCGCCGGACCATCTTCTCGACCAGCCCACCGGCCACGTCGTCGATGTTCCACGCCTCCTGGGCGGGCAGTTCCTCGGCGAGCCGGGCGTGCAGCACGATCTGCAGCAGCACGTCGCCCAGCTCCTCGCGCAGCGCGTCCAGGTCGCCGGACTCGATCGCGTCGTACGCCTCGTACGCCTCCTCCAGCAGGTAGGGCGCGAGCGTGCGGTGGCTCTGCGCCCGCTTCCACGGGTCGCCACCGGGCGAGACCAGCCGGTCCATCACGGCGACCGCGTCCAGCAACCGCGCCCCCGGCGGATCCCAGGAGCCGTGCAGCAGTTCCAGGTCGGCCAGGTGCGGCTCGCGGGCCAGGCTCAGGCCCAGCTGACGGGCGAAGTGCTCGTCCCCGGCCGGACCGGCCAGCCAGACCACGGCCTCATGGCCGTCCGAGCGGATCGCATCGAGCAGCAGCGCCGGGTCCGGCTCGATCACGGTGACCGGCACGCCGCTCTTGCGCAGGGCCTCGGCCTGGTCGGACTCCGCCGAGGCGAAGACCGGGTAGGAGCGGACGGCGTCCCAGGCGGCGGCGGTGAGCAGCCCGGCGGGCAGCCGGGGCGAGGTGACGAGCAACAGGATCCGAGCGGCCATGACCGCTACTGTGCCACCCGGCGGTTCCGCCTCCCGGTTCAGGAGGCGTCGGAGACCGGTGCGCTGTCGTCGTTGGCGCCGAGCGGGGCAACGATCAGCGGCTCGGTAGCGCCGGTCTGCGTCTGCAGGTCGAGCACCGAGATGGCCAGCGGCTGGTAACGCGGGTTGACCCGGATGTCCATCGGGCCGGCGACCTGGGTGATCTCGTTGCGGACCGCGGTCGAGGAGCGCAGCAGGGCGGCGTTCTGCGGCGGCAGGCTCGACTTGAAGCTGTCGAACGAGCCGGGCTGCGCCTCGCCGTGCGCGACCAGCGCGTCGAACACCGAGCGCAGGTCGGCCTCGGTCGGCTCGGGAGCGTTCTGTGCCTGCTGGCGCAGCAGCTTCACCAGGGTGTCCGCGTGCGCGTACAGCCGGGTGAACTCGGTGTTCGCCGGCACCTGGGTGGCGGCGACCGCCTCGCTGGTGTCGATCTGCGGCGGCAGGGTCACCGACTGGCGCTTGGCGACCTCGTCGAGGATCGGCACGGCCAGCAGCGTACGGACCACGTCCGACCGGGTGATGCGCAGCCGCGCGGGCTGGCCGTTCTGGGTGGGCGCCGCGGTGACGGCGGCCTGCGCCTCGTTCCAGACACGCTGCACCCGCGCCTCGGTGATGCGGACGTCCTTGCCCACGTAGGCGGCCACGGTGGGCTCGCTGCGGCAGGCGGACAACCCGGTCACGGCGAGGGATGCGACGACGGCGGCGGAGGCGAGTCGGCGAGCACGCTGCATGGTCATGACTCTCTCACGCCGGATGTGACGCACGTCGCCAGCCCCCCAGATTGGTGTGGGGACTCCCGCCGCCCACCGCGGCCGAAGTCCCCACGGTGATGGGCTAGAGCGCCTTGACCACCACGACGAGCACCAGAAACACGGCGACGGCGGCCAGCACCGTGGCCTGCACGACCTCCCGGTGCCGGCGCGGGGCGTACGCGAGACCGATGCCGGCCGCGCCGCCGGTGAGCAGGCCGCCGAGGTGGCCCTGCCACGACGCGAACCCGGCCGAGACGACCAGCCAGATCAGTAGGTAGATCATCATGCGGTTGCGGTCCATCGGGTGCTCGTGCAGCTTGCGGGTCAGCACGAAGTACGCGGCGGCGAGCCCGAACACGGCCCCGGACGCGCCGATCGCGCCGGTCTGCGGGCTGAGCACCACCTCGAGCACCGAGCTCCCGACCGCGGCGAGCAGGTACAGCGCCAGGAAGCGCAGGCGGCCGAGCCTCTCCTCCAGGAAACGGCCCAGGCTGAACACCCACAGCATGTTGAACACGATGTGGGTGAGGCCGAGGCCGCTGGAGCCGGGCTCCATGTGCAGGAAGTTCGAGGTGATCAGCCGCCACCATTCGCCGTGCAGCACGCCGATCAGCTGGTACCCGGCCGGCGAACCACCGTTGTCGACGTAGTACTGACCGTCCGGGCCGAGCAGGCCGGAGCCCAGACCGTCGAACCGGTCGATCACTCCGGGACGGACCAGTTCGACGAGATAGGCGGCGATGTTCAGGGCGATGATCGTGTACGTGACCCAGGCCGTGGTGATGGTGTGACCACCGAAGACGGTCCGCGCGCGACGGACCGTCTTGTTCTCGTCCTTCACGCACTCCGGGCAGCGCTGGCCGACCGGGGCGTCGCGCATGCAGTCGAAGCAGATGTACCGATCGCACCGTGAGCACCGGACGAAGGTCTCCCGCTTCGGATGGCGGTAACAGGTCGTCTCGGCGCTCACGGTGTCCACGAAAATCCCCCGATCAGGAACGAAGATCCGGGAGATTGTGCACGCTCTATCCCTTCGTGGCTAGAGCGGGCGCGGGCACCTCCCCGAGGACGTCCTTCAGCAGCTGCGCACACCACTCCAGCAGGGCCTGGTCGCGCAGCGGCTCGCCGCCCACCCGGCGGGTGGCCGGCCGCGGCACGCTGACCTGATCGGTGGCCTGCTTGTAGACGCTGTCCGGGTGGTAGCGCTTGAGCCGCAGCTGCTTGGAGTCGGGCAGCGGCAACGGCGAGAAGCGGATGTGCTTGCCCTGCATGGAGACGTCGGTGAGCCCGTACGCCCGGGCGACCTGGCGGAACCGGGCCACCGCGATCAGGTTCGCGACCTGGGCCGGCGGCTCGCCGTACCGGTCGGTCATCTCGGCCACCACCTCCCGCAGACGCTGGTCGTCGCGGGCCTCGGCGAGCTTGCGGTACATCTCCAGGCGCAGCCGCTCGACCGAGATGTACTCGGTGGGCAGGTGCGCGTCGACCGGCAGATCGATCTTGACCTCGGGCTCCTCCTCCGGCCGCTCGCCCTTGAACGCCTGCACCGCCTCGCCGACCATGCGCACGTACAGGTCGAAGCCGACGCCCTCGATGTGGCCGGACTGCTCGCCGCCGAGCAGGTTCCCGGCGCCGCGGATCTCCAGGTCCTTCATCGCCACGTACATGCCGGCGCCCAGCTCGGTGTGCTGCGCGATGGTGGCCAGCCGCTCGTGCGCCTGCTCGGTGAGCGGCTTCTCCCGCGGGTACAGGAAGTACGCGTAGGCCCGCTCCCGACCGCGGCCCACCCGGCCGCGGATCTGGTGCAGCTGGGCGAGGCCGAGCAGGTCGGCGCGCTCGACGATCAGCGTGTTGGCGTTCGGGATGTCGATGCCGGACTCGACGATCGTGGTGCAGACCAGGACGTCGAACTCCTTCTCCCAGAAGCCGACCATGACCTTCTCGAGCTGTTCCTCGCTCATCTGGCCGTGCGCCACCGCCACCCGCGCCTCGGGCACCAGCTCGCGCAGCTTGCGCGCCGCCCGGTCGATCGACTCGACCCGGTTGTGCAGGTAGAACACCTGGCCGTCGCGCAGCAGCTCGCGGTGGATGGCCGCGGCCACCTGCTTGTCGTCCTGCGCGCCGACGAAGGTCAGCACCGGGTGCCGCTCCTCCGGCGGGGTGGCGATCGTGGACATCTCCCGGATGCCGGTGATCGCCATCTCCAGCGTGCGCGGGATCGGCGTGGCCGACATGGTCAGCACGTCGACCGACGCGCGCAGGGCCTTGAGCTGCTCCTTGTGCTCGACGCCGAAGCGCTGCTCCTCGTCGACGATGATCAGGCCGAGGTTCTTGAACCGGGTCGAGTTGGCCAGCAGGCGGTGGGTGCCGATCACGATGTCCGCGGTGCCGTCCGCGGCCTGCTCCAGCGTGCGCTTGGCCTCGGCCGGGGTCTGGAACCGGGACAGCTGCTTGATCGAGATCGGGAACTGGCCCATCCGGTCGGTAAACGTGTTGAAGTGCTGCTGGGCGAGCAGCGTCGTGGGCACCAGCACGGCCACCTGCTTGCCGTCCTGCACCGCCTTGAACGCCGCCCGAACGGCGATCTCGGTCTTGCCGTAACCGACGTCGCCGCAGATCAGCCTGTCCATCGGGACGGCCAGCTCCATGTCGTGCTTGACCTCGGAGATCGCGGCGAGCTGGTCGGGCGTCTCCTGGTACGGGAAGGCGTCCTCCAGCTCGCGCTGCCAGGGCGAGTCCGGGCCGAAGGCGTGACCCTTCGACGACTGACGCGCGGCGTACAGCTGGATGAGCTGCGCGGCGATCTCACGGACCGCCTTGCGCGCGCGGGCCTTGCTCTTCTGCCAGTCCGCGCCGCCCATCTTGTGCAGCGACGGCTGCTCGCCACCGACGTACCGGCTGAGCTGGTCGAGCTGGTCGGTCGGCACATAGAGCCGGTCGCCGGGCTGGCCGCGCTTGGACGCGGCGTACTCGATCACGATGTACTCGCGGTCGGCGCCGTTGACCGTGCGCTGCACCAGCTCCACGTACTTGCCGATGCCGTGCTGCTCGTGCACCACGAAGTCGCCGGGCTTGAGCTCCAGCGGGTCGATCGTGTTGCGCCGCCGCGACGGCATCTTGCGCATGTCCTTCGTGGACGCTCCGCGGCCGCCGCTGATGTCGTTGCCGGTGATGACGGCGAGCTGCGAGGCCGGGTCGACGAAGCCGTGGTTCAGCCCGCCGCAGGTGATCAGCAGCTGGCCCGGCTCGATCGGCGTCCCGATCGACTCGGCCGGGGTCACGCCGAGGCCCGCGTCGCGCAGCACCTCGGTGGCCCGCTGGGCGGTGCCGTGCCCCTCGAACACCAGCGCGATCGCCCAGCCGGCGGCGGTCCATTCGGAGAGATCGGACGTCAGGCGTGCGGTGTCGCCGTGATAGAGCGGAACCGCCTGAGCCGCGAGGGCGATCGCGTCGCCGGCGTCCGGCGACACCTCCACCGCGGGAGTCTCCAGCCAGGGCTGGTCGTCGGTCGCGGCGGTCTCCTCCTCGGCCAGGCCGAACGGCGAGACCGTCCACCACGGCTGCTGGAGGGTGGCGGCGTGGGCGCGCACATCGGCCAGGTTGCGGAAGGCGACGGCGCCGACGTCGATCGGCGCCTTGCCCCCGACGGCGGCCGCGGCCCAGGAGGCCTCGAGAAATTCGTCCGACGTACGGGTGAGGTCGTGCGCCCGGGTGCGGATGCGCTCGGGGTCGCACAGCAGCACGTGGGTGCCGGCCGGCATGGCGTCCAGCAGCAGTTCCATGCTGTCGGTGCCGTCGAGCAGCGCGGGGGCCAACGACTCCATGCCCTCGACCGGGATGCCCTCGGCGAGCTTGTCGAGGATCTCGGCCAGCTCCGGATGCTCGGCGGACAGCTCGGCGGCCCTGGCCCGTACGGAAGGGGTCAGCAGCAACTCCCGGCAGGGGGGTGCCCACAGCCGGTCCACCGGGTCGATCGTGCGCTGGTCGGCGACGGCGAAGGTGCGGATCTCCTCGACCTCGTCGCCCCAGAACTCGACCCGGGACGGGTGCTCGTCGGTGGGCGGGAAGACGTCCAGGATGCCGCCGCGGACCGCGAACTCGCCGCGCTTGGTGACCAGGTCGACCCGCGCGTACGCCATGTCGGACAGGCGGCGGGCCACCTCTTCCAGCTCGGCCTCGCCGCCGGCGGTCAGCTCCACCGGCTCCAGGTCGCCCAGGCCCTTGAGCTGAGGCTGGAGCACCGAGCGGACCGGGGCCACGACCACCTGGATCGGCTTGTCGCCCGGGTGGGCGAGGCGGCGCAGCACGGCGAGCCGGCGGCCGACCGTGTCCGAGCGCGGGGACAGCCGCTCGTGCGGCAGCGTCTCCCAGGACGGGAAGACCGCCACCCGATCGGCGTCGATCAGACAGCCGAGCGCGTCGGCGAGGTCGTCCGCCTCGCGGCTGGTCGCGGTCACGGCCAACACCGGACGGCCGGCGCCGCCGATCTCCGGCACGCCGGCAACCGTGGCGACCACGAACGGGCGCAGGGACACCGGCGCGGTCAGGTCGAGCGCGTCGGAGTCGACGAAGCCCTTTTTTGCCAGGTCACGGGCGCGCGCGAGGCCGCGGTCGCGGAGCGCGGCCGGGATCAGACCGGAGAGCTGCATGTGGTCACCCCAACGTACGAATGACCCCGGCGTCCGAGAGGACGGGGGTTCGATCTGAAGTTTAGTCGGCCCCTCCGACAACTCCCGGAGGATCGACGGCGCTTGTTGAACAACGACCCGCCGCACCGGTCTGTTCCGGCATCGGGTGAGACTTACCTCAATTCCCCCGGTGCCATGGCCACGCCGATACCATCGGCGAAGTCGGGACAGCGCCGTCCTGGAGCACCTTGAGGCGAAGGAGCGTCCCCGATGACCGACCAGCCCGGCTATCTCGACCCGGACGGGTCCGACGCCGCGCTCAGAGCCGACATCCGCCGCATCGGCACGCTGCTCGGCCAGACCCTGGCCCGGCAGGAAGGCCGGCCGCTGCTGGATCTGGTCGAGGAGGTCCGCGCCCTGGTCCGCCAGGACGCGCAGGCCGCCGCCGACCGGCTCGCCGCGATGGACGTCACGACCGGCACCAAGCTGGCCCGCGCGTTCTCCACCTACTTCCACCTGGCCAACATCACCGAGCAGGTGCACCGGTCGCGTGACCTGCGCCGGCGCCGCGCCCGCGACGGCGGCTGGCTGGACCAGGCCGCCAAGCTGATCGCCGAGAAGGGCGTCCCGGCCGACGAGATCGCCTCGGCGGCCCGCCGGCTCGCCGTCCGGCCGGTCTTCACCGCGCACCCCACCGAGGCGGCCCGCCGCTCGATCCTGTCCAAGCTGCGCCAGCTCGCCGACGCCCTGGACGCCGAGGCGGCCGGTGCGGTCCTCTACGGCCAGACCGACACCACCGCGTCGACCAAGCGGTTCGCCGAGCTGATCGACCTGCTGTGGCAGACCGACGAGCTGCGGCTGGACCGGCCCGACCCGACCGACGAGGCGCGCAACGCGGTCTTCTACCTCAAGGATCTGTACGCGGACGCGGCGCCGCAGGTGCTCGGCGACCTGGCCGAGACGCTCCGGCAGCTCGGCGTCGAGACCGCGCCGACCGCGCGCCCGCTGACCTTCGGGTCGTGGATCGGCGGCGACCGGGACGGCAACCCGTTCGTCACCCCGGCCGTCACCCGGGACGTGCTGATCATCCAGCACGAGCACGGCATCCAGGCCACCGAGGCCGCGATGGACGAGCTGATCGACGAGCTGTCGGTGTCCCGGCGGCTGCGCGGGGTGTCGCTCGACCTGTCCGCCTCGCTCGCCAAGGACCTGGACAACCTGCCGGAGATCGCCGAACGGTTCCGCCGGGTCAACGCCGAGGAGCCGTACCGGCTGAAGATCCGGGCGATCAAGGCGAAGCTGGAGAACACCCGCGCCCGGCTCCAGCAGGGCACCGCCCACGTGCCGGGCCGCGACTACCTGGGCAGCGACGAGCTGATCAGCGACCTGGAGCTGATCCGCGCCTCGCTGGCCCGCAACTCCGGCCAGCTCACCGCGGTCGGCGTGGTCGCCACCGCGATCCGCACGGTCTCCGCGTTCGGCCTGCAGCTGGCCACGCTCGACGTGCGCGAGCACGCCGAGAAGCACCACGAGGTGCTCCAGCAGATGTACACGCAGGTCGGCGAGGTCGACGACTACGCCGCCCTGGACCGCCAGAGCCGCACCAAGCTGCTCGCCACCGAGCTGTCCGGCCGGCGGCCGCTGTCCAGCGCCGACACCCCGCTGACCGACTCGGCGCGCAAGACGTTCGACGTGTTCAACACGATCCGTGAGGCGCAGGACCGGTTCGGGCCGGACGTCATCGAGTCGTACATCATCTCGATGACCCTGGGCGTCGACGACGTGCTGGCGGCGGCGGTGCTGGCCCGCGAGGCCGGCCTCGTCGACATCCACACCGGCCGCGCCCGGGTGAACATCGTGCCGCTGCTGGAGACCCCGGCCGAGCTGGACGCGGGCGGCGACCTGCTGGACGAGATGCTGTCGCTGCCGGCCTACCGCGAGATCGTGCGGGCGCGCGGGGACGTCCAGGAGGTCATGCTCGGGTACTCGGACTCGAACAAGGAAGCCGGCATCACGACCAGCCAGTGGCGCATCCACAAGGCGCAGCGGGCGCTGCGTGACGTGGCAGCCCGGCACGGCGTACGGCTCCGGCTGTTCCACGGCCGGGGCGGCACCGTCGGTCGTGGTGGCGGCCCCACGCATGAGGCGATCCTGGCCCAGCCGTACGGGACGCTGGACGGCGCGATCAAGGTGACCGAGCAGGGCGAGGTCATCTCGGACAAGTACACCCTGCCGGCCCTGGCGCGGGAGAACCTGGAACTGACCGTCGCCGCGGTGCTGCAGGCGACGCTGCTGCACACCTCGCCGTCGGTCGACCTGGAGCGCCTGGCCCGCTGGGACGCGACGATGGACAGTGCCTCGGACGCGGCCTTCGCGCAGTACCGCTCGCTGGTGGAGAACCCGGACCTGCCCGCCTACTTCTGGGCGGCCACCCCGACCGAGCTGCTCGGCCAGCTGAACATCGGCTCCCGCCCGGCGAAGCGGCCGAACGCGGACGCCGGCCTCGGCGGTCTGCGGGCCATCCCATGGGTGTTCGGCTGGACCCAGACCAGGCAGATCGTGCCGGGTTGGTTCGGCGTCGGCACCGGCCTGAAGGCGGCCCGCGAGGCGGGTCACACCGAGACGCTCCAGGAGATGTACGGCAACTGGCAGTTCTTCAAGACGTTCCTGTCGAACGTCGAGATGATGCTGACCAAGACCGACCTGGACATCGCCCGGCGCTACGTCGAGACGCTCGTGCCGGAGAACCTCCGCCCGATCTTCACCCGGATCGAGCAGGAGTACGCCCTGACCGTCCGCGAGGTCCTGGCCATCACCGGCGGCGACGACCTGCTGGCCTCGCAGCCGGAGCTGAAGCGGACCCTGAGCGTCCGGGACACCTACCTGGAGCCGTTGCACCACCTCCAGGTGGCGCTGCTGCGCCAGTACCGAGACCTGGGCGACGCCGACCGCCAGCTGGCGACGGCGCCCGGCGCCCGCCGGGCCCCGTCGGATTCGACGGCGTTGGAGCGGGCGTTGCTGACCTCGGTGAACGGCATCGCCGCCGGCATGCGCAACACCGGCTGATCCCGCGTGTGGGGAGTACGGCCCGTCCAGGGGGCGCCACTCCCCACACATCACCCGGCCACCCCGCGCGTGGGGAGTACGGCCCGTCCGGGGGGCGCCGCTCCCCACAGCTGAGGTGGCGGGCCCGCCCGGTGTGGCGTGAGGAGCTCGAGTTGCAGCTACGTCGGCCTGACGAAGCGGCACACGTGGGATATCCCGTACGAAATCGGGTGTGATTCGTTCCTGAGAGTGGGCTGAGAGAGCCCGGAGGGGTCTCAGGGTTGTACCGGATCCCCGGGGGTGCCGAAGGTTCCTACGCTGAGCAGCGTGACCATCATCGCGACTCAAGCGCTGACGAAGACGTACGGCGGTGGGGTGACCGCGCTCAGCGACCTCACCGTCGACGTCGACGCGGGCGTCATCGGACTGGTCGGGGCCAACGGCGCCGGCAAGAGCACCTTCATCAAGATCATGCTGGGGCTGATCGCTCCGAGCAGCGGGGGCCTGCGGGTGTTCGGGCTGGACCCGGTCACCGAGACCGACGAGGTCCGGGCCCGGGTCGGCTACATGCCGGAGAACGACTGCCTGCCGCCGGACGTGGCCGCCGCCGAGTTCGTCACGCACATGGGCCGGCTCAGCGGGCTGCCGAAGAACGCCGCGCGCGAGCGGGCCTCGGAGGCGCTGCGGCACGTGGGCCTCTACGAGGAGCGGTACCGGCAGATCGGCGGCTACTCCACCGGCATGAAGCAGCGGGTCAAGCTGGCCCAGGCGCTGGTGCACGACCCGGACCTGCTGCTGCTGGACGAGCCGACCAACGGGCTCGACCCGGCCGGGCGCGACGCGATGCTGGCGCTGGTGCAGCGGATCGGCAACGAGTTCGGCATCTCCGTGGTGGTCTGCTCGCACCTGCTCGGCGAGGTCGAGCGGATCTGTGACTCGCTGATCGCGATCGAGGGCGGCCGGCTGCTGCGGGCGGACCGGATCTCCGCCATGACCGCCGCGTCGGACGTGCTGGCCGTCGAGGTCAGCGAGGGTCAGGACGAGCTCGCCGACGCGTTGCGGAAACTCCGGATGAAGGTCAGCCGGGACGGGCGTCTTCTTCTGGTGCCGCTGGAGTCGGACGCGGCGTACGACCAGATCCTGCAGGCCGTGGCCGACCTCGACCTCTCGTTGCACCGCCTGGACCAGCGACGCCACCGCGTCGCCGAACTCTTCACGACGGCAAACGGAACCGCGAAGGAGCCCGCCGATGTCTGAGGCCGGCGTCATCCATGACATCGGATACCAGCGATACACCGGGCCCCGGCTCGGCCGTTCCTCGGTGTTCAACGCGCTGTACCAGCACGGGCTGCGGGCCTCGTTCGGGTTCGGGCGCTCCGCCAAGGCGAAGATCTTCCCGTGGATGGTCGCGGGCATCGTGGTGCTGGTCGCGGTGATCAACGCGGCGCTGAAGTCGCGGGGCATCAACCTGTTCGACTACTACCAGTTCGTCGACACGATGAGCTGGCTGGTCATCTTCTTCGTCGCGATCGTCGCGCCGGAGCTGGTGTCGAGGGACATGCGCTCGGGCGTGCTGCCGCTCTACTTCAGCCGGCCGCTGCGCGCCGCCGACTACGTGGGCGCCAAGGTGACCGCCCTGGTCACGGCGGTGTTCCTGCTCCTGGGCGTGCCGCAATTGATCATGTTCCTGGGTGCCGCCTTCACCACCAAGACCGGGATGCGCGGGGTGTGGGACGAGTTCCTGCGGCTGCTGCCCGGCTGGGGCTACTCGCTGCTGTGGGCGCTGCTGTTCGCCGCCATCTCGCTGCTGATCGCGTCGCTGACCGGCAAGCGGGCGTTCGCGGCCGGCGGCATCGTCGCCACCTTCCTGATGACCACGCCGGTGGTCGGCGTGCTGAACATCCTGCCGTCGGAGACCGCGCATGACCTGTCCGGCCTGGTCAGCCCGATGACTCTGGTCAGCGGCATTCAGATCTGGCTGCGCGACGGTGTCGACCTCGGGCTGGACGTCGGCCGGTTCGGCCCGATCTACGGCATCGAGTGGGTGTGCCTGGTCGCCGCGTGTCTGTTGCTGTTGCTGGCCCGCTACCGGAAGGTGGCCTCCCTGTGAGTGTCGTCGAACTCGCCAACGTCTCCCGCTGGTACGGCAACGTCGTCGCGGTCAACGACGTCAGCATGTCTCTGCAGCCGGGCGTGACCGGGCTGCTCGGCCCGAACGGCGCCGGCAAGACCACGGTGCTGCACATGATGGCCGGCTTCCTGGCGCCGTCGAAGGGCGCCGTCACCATCGACGGAGAGCCCACCTGGCGGCACCCGGCGATCTACCGCGACCTGGGCCTGGTCGCCGAGCGCGAGGCGGTGCACGGCTTCCTCACCGCCAAGGAGTTCGTCACCGCCTGCGCCAAGATGCAGAAGCTGCCCGACCCGGCGGCCGCCGCCCATCGCGCGCTCGCGCTGGTCGAGATGCTCGACGCGCAGGACCGGCGGATCGACACCTTCTCCAAGGGCATGCGCCAGCGCACCCGGGTGGCCGCGGCGCTGGTGCACGAGCCGAAGGTGCTGCTGCTGGACGAGCCGTTCAACGGCATGGACCCGCGCCAGCGGATGCACATGATGGACCTGTTGCACCGCCTCGGCGACCAGGGCCACACCATCCTGTTCAGCTCGCACATCCTGGAAGAGGTCGAGCAGCTGTCCGGTCTGGTCCAGGTGATCGTGGCGGGCCGGCTGGCGGCCTCCGGCGACTACCGGCGGATCCGCCGGCTGATGACGAACCGGCCGCACGTGTTCGCCGTGCAGAGTTCCGACGACCGGCGGCTGGCGGTCGCGCTGATCGGTGAGAAGTCGGTCAGCGGCGTGGAGATCGAGGCGACCGGGCTGACCGTGCGCGCCTCCGACTACGGCAGCTTCACTCGCGCGCTGCCGCGCATCGCCCTCGGTGAGGGCATCCGGTTGCGGCGGTTGCTGCCGTCCGACGAGTCGCTGGAGAGCGTCTTCTCCTACCTGCTGGAGGCATGATGTCCACGGTCGCCTACATCACCGCCCGCGGCCTGTTCGGCCGGCGCCGGGCACTGCTGCTGCTGCCTCTTCCACTGCTGCTCGTCGCGCTGGCGCTGATCTGCGACGGCTACGACGTCGACCCGGCCGAGTGGGGCCAGCCGGTGATCATCGGGCTCGGCCTGGCGGTCGTGCTCCCGGTCATCACGCTCATCGTCGGCACCGGCGTGCTCGGCTCCGAAGTGGACGACGGCACCATCGTGCACATCCTCACCAAGCCGCTCCCCCGGCGCGACATCATCATGGCCAAGCTGCTGGTGGCCTGGGCGGTGAGCGCGGTGACCACGGCGGTGCCGCTGTTCATCGTCGGGCTGCTCGCCGATTCGGTCCGGCTGGGCTGGGGGCTGGCCGCCGCGGCGGCGGTGGGCGCGCTGGCGTACTCGGCGCTGTTCCTGCTGCTCAGCCTGCTCACCCGGCGGCCGGTGCTGCTCGGCCTGGTGTACGTGCTGGTCTGGGAGGGCCTGCTCGGCCGGTTCGTCAGCGGCACCCGGGTGCTGTCCATCGAGCAGTACGTGATCTCGCTGGCCGACCGGATCGCGCCGACCGGTCTGCTGCAGGGACGGGTCTCCGTGCCGGTGGCGATCGTGATGAGCGCGGTGTTCGCGATCGGCGGGACGATCTACGCGATCAACCGGCTGGGCTCGTTCAGCATGGCGGGCGAAACCAGCTGAGGTCTCAGCGGCCCGGGTCGTGGACGATCCGGGCCGCCACCGCCTGCAATTTGTCCGGGTTCGCGGTGTTGAAGATGGTCACCACGCGGCCGGAATCGTCCAGCTCCAGCGCCAGCGTGCCGATCACCCGGCCGGCCCCGCGGATCACGATCCCGGGGGCGCCGTTCAACGGGACGATCTCGGCGGCCATGTCGTCCGGCGACACTCCCTCGTACGGCCGGGACGCCACCCCGGCCAGCCAGTTCGCCACCCGGGACGCCCCGAGCACCGGCTTCATCGCCTGCCGCACCTTCCCGCCCCCGTCGGTCCACAGTGTCACGTCCGGGGCCAGCATCTCCATCAGCACGTTGATGTCGCCGCCGGCCGCCGCGGCGAAGAACCGCTCGGTCACCGCCCGCTGTACCGGCCGCGACGACTCGAACCGCGGCCGCCGGGCCTGCACGTGCTGACGGGCACGATGCCCGGCCTGCCGCACGGCGTCCTCGGACCGCTCCACGGCGGCCGCGATCTCCGCGTACGAGAAGGCGAAGGCCTCCTTCAGCACGAAGACCGCGCGTTCCAGCGGGCTGAGCGTCTCGAGCACCACCAGTAGCGCCATCGAGACGGAGTCGTCCGGAACCGGGTCGGTCATGATCGGCGACGGCAGCCACGGCCCCACGTACGTCTCCCGGCGCGCCTTGACCGAGCGCAGACGGTCCATCGCCAGGTTCGTCACGATGCGGACCAGGTACGCCTTCGGGTCGGCCACCTGGGAACGGTCGGCGGACGACCACTTCAGCCAGGCGTCCTGCACCGCGTCCTCGGCGTCGGCGGCCGAGCCGAGGATGCGGTACGCCACCGCGAACAGCAGGTTCCGGTAGTCGTCGAAGATCATTTGGTGTACCGGCCGCCACGACGCCAGGCGAACTCGCCGACGGCGGGCGTCTTGCCGACGCGGATGAACGAGGGCCACGGCGAGGAGCTCACCGTCTCCTTGTACCAGGTCGCGGCGCGCCCGGTCAGGTAGAGGCGGCCCGGCCGGTGGTCGGGGTGGGTGAACTGGATGACGCCGTCGTGCCGGCCGATGCTGATCGGGACGTGCAGATATCCGTACCGGAACGGCTGGGGGTCCTTGCCGTCCAGGGCGCGCGCGATCGACTTGGCGGCGTGCACCCCGGTCGGCATCCCGCTCTGGCAGGTCCCGTGCATCATGCCGTAGGCCTGTTTGATCGCGGCGGCGTCGCCCACGGCGTACACAAAGGGGTGGGAGACCGAGCGCAACGTGGCGTCGACGATGATGCGTCCCTGGTCGTCGGTCCGCAGGCCGGCCGCGGAGGCGAGCGGCGACACGCGCACCCCGCTGCACCACAGCACCGCGCCGGCCTCGATCGTCTCGCCGCCGGCGAGTTCGACGCCGGTCGGCAGGATCTTGACGATCTCGGCGCCGGCGCGCGACTCGACACCGAGCCGGCGCAGCGCACGCTGCAGGTAGGCGCGGGCCTTCGGGCCCAGCTCGACGCCGGGTTCCTGCCGGCCGAGCAGCGTCACGCGCAGGTGGGGGTGCTGCTCGGCGATCTCGGCGGCCGCCTCGACACCGGTGAGGCCGTTGCCGCAGATCACCACGCGATCACCGGCCATCCCGGCCAGGCGACGCGCCAGCAGCGAGGCGTCGCCGGCGGTGTCGAGGGTGTACGCGTGATCCTCCGCCCCCGGCACGGCAGCGGTCCCGGCCACCCCGCCCAGCGCGTAGACCAGGGTGTCGAAGCGGAGCACCCGTTGATCGTCGATGCGCACCGTCCGCGCGTCGGCGTCGATCCCGGTGACCCAGCCGATCTCCAGGTCCACGCCGGTTCCGTCGAGCAGCGCCGCAAGGCGGAGGTCGGCCAGGTCCTCGCCGGCCGCCACCTGGTGCAGGCGCAGCCGCTCGGTGAAGCGTTCGGTCGCGTTGACCAGGGTGATGTGCACGTCGGTGCGGCCGCGCGTGCGGCCGGCCAGGCTGACGGCGGTCATCGTCCCGGCGTATCCGGCGCCGAGCACCACGATCTCGTGCATGATCTGTCCTTTCGTTCGGGTTCGCACACGGGACGGACGCCGGCCGCGCAGAAGTGAGCCGGAGTGGCGCGTGTCACATCGAGCGGGCGCATAGGGTTCGCGCATGACACGCATCCTGCTGATCTCGGGCAGCACCAACGACGCGTCGGTGCAGAGTGCCGCGTTGCGCACGGCGGCCCGGACGGCCCCGGCCGGCATCGCGGTGACGTTGTTCGACGGGCTGCGTGACCTGCCCGCCTTCGTGCCCGGCGAGCGCACCCCGCCGACGGCGGTGACCCTGTTGCGCCACCAGGTGACCGGGTCGGACGCGATCCTGTTCAGCACCCCCGAGTACGCGGGCTCGCTGCCCGGCAGCCTGAAGAACCTGATCGAGTGGCTGGTCGCGGGCGGTGAGCTGGCCGGCAAGCCGGTGGTGTGGCTGTCGGTGATGGCGCCGGGCCATGACGAGAACGCGTGCGCGACCCTGGAAGCCGCGGTGGGTCACGGCAACGCGCGTCTGCTGAGCTCCTGTTGCGTACGGGTGCCGGTCGACCCGGCCACGATCGACGCGCAGGGCCTGGTCGCCGACCCGAGGTTGCACCAGGCATTGCAGGACGTGCTGGGCTCGATCGTCCGCGCGCTGGACGTCCCGCAGGCACGACCCGAGCAGCCGTCCTGGCAGACGTATTCGAGCGTGCTCCCGGTGATCCAGCGCCGCGAGCCGGGATTCGGCCGCCGCCCCTTCTAGGCTCGCCGTCCTCCGGCGCACCGCCCCGGGTGCCCGGCGCTAGGAGCGTCTGGTGGCGTTGCGGGCCATCGCGATCCACTGGCTGCGGCCGAACGCGCCGGCGATCAGCGCGGCGCCGAACAGGGCGGGGATCGCGGTCAGCGGCGGGAGCACCTCGATCAGGCCGTGGTGGTCGAAGGCGGCCCGGGTCCAGAAGTAGATGACGGCGGACAGGACGATCATCACGGCGCCGGCGGTGATGTCCCGGGAGGCCCGCGACGCCCGCTCGCGCCGGGGCACCTCCACATCGGCCTCGAGCATGCGGTCGTAGCTCTCGGCGGTGCCGATCGACGCACGCTCCGCGGGGTTGGCCGCGTAATACCGCACCGCGGCGGCCAGGACCGGGTGCCGGGGCAGGCGTTCCGGGTCGAGCGGCCAGCCCACCCGGGTGATCAGCGACGGCCGTTTCAGGCCGACCACGATGGTGCCGTCCGGGTCGGGCGGCGGCTGCGCCTCGGCCACCGCCTCCCACGGGATCCACACCGAACCCGACTGCTTGCGGGTCAGGATGCCGTCCGGGTTCAGCGTCACGCCGGTGCCGACCCAGAGCGCCGGGCCGTAGCACACGAACGGCACGGCGAAGAAGAGCAGCAGCACGACCCACGCCGTGGTGGCGCTGTCGTGCACGCCGAGCACGTAGATCGAGGCGATCAGACCGAGGTGCGCCACGCCCAGGACCAGCAGCCCGGGGTCGCCCCGCAGTTCCAGCGCGCCGTCCGCGAGCTCGATCTCGTTCTGGGCCGGGACCAGCAGGAACGCGACGGCCGCGAGCCCGGTCAGGATGAGCAGCGTGATGGCCAGGCCGGGCACGTGCGCGACGACGGTCGCCACGATCATTGCCAGGAACAGCACCGCCGCGGTCGAGACCAGGACGGTCCGGCCGCGGCGGGCGAGGAAGCCGGTCATCACCCGGCCGAGGGTATTGCTAGGCGGGATCGACCGCTACCTGGAAGATCGGCAAGCGGCCCAGCCGGCGGTAGGCGGACAGCGCCTGCGGCGTCGAGTCCACCGACGAGTCCTGGCCCTTCTGGTTGTGCGGCGTCTCGAACTGGACCATCGCCCGGATCTTCGGGAAGTGCCGGATCTCGTCGCCCAGCCGGCGGTAGAAGTCCGCCTTGTACTTGGTGTTCCGCTTGGACGACCAGACACCCCACTCGGCGATCATCAGCGGCTTGCCCGGGTGCCGGGTGATCGCCCAGGTGTAGAAGCCGGGCCAGGCACGCTTGCCCTTGACCCCGTCCTGGCGGCGGTTGAAGATCTCCGCGAAGTCGCCGTGGCCGTAACCGGGGTCGCTGTACGCGTACGTGTCGAACCCGATCCAGTCGACCACGTCGTCACCCGGGTACATCGAGGCGAACCAGCTCTGCGTGGCGTGCGGCACGTACGCCATGTGCACGAGCACGGTGACGATGTTGTCCACTCCGTGGGCCCGCAGCCGCTTCACGACGTGCCGATACATCGCCGCGTAGTCGCGGGCCGTGTAGCCGGAGCCGGCCCTCTCCCGTACGTCGTTCTCGCCCTCGTGGTGCACCGCGAAGAAGAACTTCTCCGGGAAGGTCGTGTTGATGTGCTTCGCGAGCCGGTCCAGGAACGCGTCGGTCCGGCGGTCGCCCTTCGCGATCGCGGCCCAGGACGCCGACTCGGGCTTCCAGTTCAGGAACAGCACCCGGCGCTTGCCCGGCTGGCGCGCGATCGCCTGTTCCTGCGCGGTCGGGAACAGTTGCCGGATCCCGCCGTGGTACGCGTGATAGATCGCCTGCCGGCGACCGGTCTTGCGCTCGAACTCGGCGAGCGCCCCGGCGCCCCGGCTCTCGGTGTGCGCCCCGGGGGCGACCCCCCACAGCACCCCGCAGGTCGGAACCAGCTTGGCACCGGTGCGGCAG